>NZ_DDGR01000024.1:0-119201 GCF_002337775.1 Sphingobacterium sp. UBA1897 | reverse complement strand
GCAGGCTTTTTTTATTACTTCTTCTTTTGTTTTGTAGTAGGTTGCTGTTTACCGCTTTCTTTTTGTTGAATAAGCGATCGAACTCGTTTACTTAAAACAACGCGGAGGTAGATCAAAACCACCAAAAAGGCGATGGATAATCCCGTTACCAACATGTTGCCGGCCTTATACCCTTCGAAACCACTGTAAACTAAAAATACAATAGCCAAACTCAACACGATGTTTAGAAAAAAATACTTTAACATATTACTTTTTTATTAATCCCAATACCCGTTGTCTCCATCCTCCAAAGAAATAGAATGCTCCCCCAACAATGTTTAATAAAACGATCGTCAAAGCCATCAGCATCCTTTCTGTGTTAGAAATTGTCCTCGAAAGCATGATTTCCCGTAGAACCAATATCACCCATAGGAGAGACAATAAAATGGAAAGGCTACCTAATATAGGGAATATACCAAGGTTAAATAATCGAGCTAAAATAGCTACGCTATAAAAAGCAAGACTAAACAAGAAAGCTTGCTTAGTCTGATGCTCCAAATTCTTCATCTTAATAAACGTCTAACTCTGGATCGATTTCCTCTTTCCAAGCTAAAATTCCGCCTTTTAAGTTTGCAAGATTGTCAAAACCCTGTTGTTCCAATAACATAATCGCCTGTGCAGAACGTTTTCCAGAACGGCATTGTACGATAACAGGTTTATCTTTCGAAATCTTATCCGCTTCGATCAATATACCTGAAAGTGGAATATTCAATCCATTTAAATTTGATACTTCATACTCAAAGGATTCACGAACGTCTATCAACTGAAAATCTTCGTTGTTATCGATTTTATTCTTTAATTCTTGTACAGATACTTCTTTCATTTTCAAACTATTTAATATTCAAATATACTACATTTTTTCCGAAAGTGTTCGCTTTCATAGATGCTCAAAATCAGCCATTGTTAATGAGAATAGCATAAAATATACCTCAATTTTTAGTGTATTAACGGCGTTAGAAATGCTAGACGGGATTTCCCTATCTTCGCATCATTTTGTCTGCATCATTTTAGGATTTTTTTTCATGCACAATTCGCTTGTAGAATTTTCCTTATCTTCACCGAGACTTTACTAAGCTTTATATGAATTCAATACCTAAAATTATACTGTCCATATCTTTACTAGCACTCTCGGCAGTAACTTATGGACAGCAAGTCATTTCCGCTCAGGAACGCCAAGATGTGAGCCGTATACTCAATACCTTAGCCGCCGACGATATGCGTGGGAGATCTGCTTTGACAAAAGACATCGAACCTGCTGCAGATTTTATCGCTGCTGAAATGAAGAGAATAGGCCTGACCCCCTACGCAGAACAAAGTTATAGGCAAACATTCCAATTGGATAAAATCTCTCCGGTAAGCAAATCCGCAACCATCAATAAGCAGGTTATTGCAGCTGACCATATTATTTCACTTGGAAACCATGTGGATTTACAGTGGGATAATCAAAGTAGCCTTAACATCGTCGAAATAAAATCGGGCGATGATTTTGCGAAAGTATTTAGAGAACATTCACTGGCCAAAGAAAATACACTGGTCTTGGTAGATCCTTCCTTTGAAAGCTATTTTGTACGTTTTGGTAAAATGCTCAACGCACCAAAATTTATAGAGGAATCCACCAAACAAAAACCATCGATTGTCTACCTTTTGACAGCGGAAAAGCCCAAAACATTTCAAATTCATATTGAACGGAAACTTCAAAATTTCCCCTTGTTTAATGTGGCGGGAATTATTCCTGGCAAAAGTAAACCCAACGAATACGTCATCTTTTCGGGACATTACGATCATATTGGCATTCTTCCGGCAGTAGGCCAAGATTCTATTGCCAACGGAGCCGATGATGATGCCTCGGGCGTAACAGCGATGTTGACCCTGGCAGATTACTACAAAAAACAGAATAAAAATGAAAGGACCCTTATTTTTGTCGCCTTTACCGCAGAAGAGCTTGGCATGTATGGCTCAAAATATTTTTCCAACCATATCAATGCGGACCAGGTAGTCGCGATGATCAATATGGAAATGATCGGAAAAGACTCAAAATTCGGTCCCAATACGGTATATATCACGGGATATGATCAATCCAATCTTGGCGAATTGATGCAGGAGAATCTGAAAAATACAACCTTCAAATTCTACCCAGATCCTTATACCAAACAAAATCTGTTTTATCGAAGCGACAATGCAGTATTAGCGGCCAAGGGAGTTCCGGCACATTCGTTCTCAACCTCTCAAATGGACAAGGATGAATACTACCACACCGTAAAAGATGAGGTATCTACACTAAACGTTCAGAACATTATTTCCAGTATAGAAGCGATCGCGATAGGTACCTCGGGAATTGTAGAAGGTAGACAAACACCTTCCCGTGTCGAAAAACTAAAAGATTAAGAAACAGCTGAAGCTTTGACTTCCTTTTGCATAACATAGTCGTTTAGCACATAATCATAATAAGGAATATCAATAGTTTCAATGACCTCAAAGCCCTGCTTTAAATAGAAATGGTAAGCAGGGTTATTTCTATTTACATTTAGTTCAAGAATACCTTTACCTTTTAGTCGTGTTTTTTGTGAAGCGAAGTCTATCAGTGCCTTTCCGAAACCTTTTCCTTGAACGTTAGGCATCAAGTAGAGCTTTTCAATACGGACGCGATCTTCAAGAGTTCTCAAGGCAATAAATCCTTGTGCTACCCCTTCTTCTTTCAAAACATAGAAAAATTGGCCATTAACCATGCTTTCCGCTAATCCTTCTACGGTATAGCTTTTTTCCAGCATAAAGTCAATTTGGTCCTGTGAAAGTATCTCTCCATAAGTAACTGGCCAAATAATATGCGCCATATTGGAAATGCTTCTGATATCGCTTTGTTCTGCCAATTCTATTGTTATCATGCGATCTTTTCTCCTATTAATATGTATTTTACATGGGAAAATTTAAGGGCAAATAGGCCGTCTTTTTCCATTTCGTATTCGTTGTCACCAATTTTAATCAAGCCTTCGTGCGTATTTTTTTCATCAGCATCAAGTCCCTCAATTCGGATCCTTTCCCCTGCCGGCTTCCATTTGGTGAATCCTGTTGTCACAAAACAATAGCGAACCCCATTCGTGATAAGGACAACATTAATCTGCTCAAGATAGGGCTCGTAATACGCCACATCAAGCTGATCGGTCAAGATATTCACCGCTTTATAATGATGTGCTATAAGGTATTCAATAGCCGTCCTTAGAAAAACATTATTATAGGAAATTACCTTCAGATTCTCCTGTGACGCGTTAATGGTATTTTTTGTAAAAACAATATCGAACTTATACCCTCGTGCATCCAGTAAATCCATTGTTCCTTCTTCGATTACAATGGTTGGGCTCCATTCCAGTAGCTGGCCCAAATCCTCTTCATCAATAAGGAAAAGATCTTCAATCAGTAATGCGGGTTCCTGATTTTCGCGGACAATATGATGAGATGACATATATAATTTAATATCCGAGCCTACGTAACGTGATATAAGCCATCAATCCCGTACTGATCTCCAACGAGCTTTCGTCCACATCAAAGGTAGGCGTATGAACAGCTGAAGAGATCCCTCGCGCCGCATTGCCTGTACCCAAACGATAGAAACAAGCATTAATTTCTTGCGAATAATAGGAAAAATCCTCCGCGGCAGGCCATAGATCTAAGTCTACAACATTTTCCTTACCAAGATATTCTTCTGCAAAAGTGCGTGCATTTTTAGTCAATTGAGGTTCGTTTATTAAAAAAGGATATCCCTTACGGACCTCAAATTCACAAATTGCACCCATACTTTCAGCAATGCCGACAGCAATTTTCACCATTCTTTCATGCGCCTCAGCACGCCACTCCTCGTCAAATGTGCGAAATGTACCTTCCAGATATACCTGATCAGGAATAATATTTGTCGCTCCATTGGCAATAATCTTTCCAAAAGATAAAACCGTTGGGGTACGTGGGTCTGCAAATCGACTAGCGATCTGTTGCAAAGCGGT
Organism: Sphingobacterium sp. UBA1897; assembly: GCF_002337775.1. Taxonomy (NCBI): domain Bacteria; kingdom Pseudomonadati; phylum Bacteroidota; class Sphingobacteriia; order Sphingobacteriales; family Sphingobacteriaceae; genus Sphingobacterium; species Sphingobacterium sp. UBA1897. Next base: position 115,170 of record NZ_DDGR01000024.1, on the reverse strand, counting down.
AATGATCTGTGCTGTAATAACAATTGGATCAATATTTTGGTGCGGATGTGCACCATGCCCGCCCCTGCCTTTGACTGTCATAAACAGTTCATCGCAGGAGGCCATGTATTTTCCCTCACGGAAACCAACCTTACCCACCTCGATAAAAGGCATCACATGCTGGCCTATTATGGCCGAAGGAGCCGGGTTTTGCAAAGCGCCCTCTTTGATCATTAAGGAAGCTCCTCCTGGCAAGCGCTCCTCACCGGGCTGGAAGATCAATTTGATCGTTCCTCCAAATTCGGCTTTCAGGCTATTCAATATTTTAGCTGTCCCCAAAAGAGAAGAGGTATGTACATCATGGCCACAGGCATGCATCACTCCAGGATTCTTGGACCCATATGAACGGCCCTCCACTTCTTGGATTGGTAAAGCATCCATATCTGCGCGTAACGCAATAACTTCATCTGATGGTAGGTCACCTTTGATTAAAGCGACAATACCCGTATCGGCTTTAGCCTCATAAGGAATTCCCAATTCATCCAATTGCGCTTTTACAAATGCCGAGGTATTGTATTCTTCGAAGGAAAGTTCAGGATTCTGATGAAGATGTCTACGATTGGAAACCGTATCTTCAAAATATTGATGAGCTAAGGCCAGGACTTTTTCTTTCGTACTTGCCATAAGGTTGATTGATTTATTGATATACAAAAACGTTCTCTGAAAAAACAAAGACGTTGCTAAAATATTGACGCAACTCGCGCATGAAGGCATTTGCTTCTGAACGACTTCTAAAATCTCCTACCTTAACACGATAATTGGGTTCATCATAGGTGATATAGGTATCAATATCTTTATACATGCTTCGGAAACGTGTCTGCTCCGAAAATGCCTGATTCCGATTTGATCCAGCGAAGATCTGTACACGGAATCCCCTTACTTTGACCCGCGTTGCCGCTGAACGGACGACGGGTTTAGAAGGAACTACTGTCGTTTTGCTTTCGACAGGATTGATCCCCATAACTGCCCTGAAATTTTGAAGCTGTGTAATCAATGAATCTTTGGTTACAATTACTCCACCTTTTTCTTGTGCGTTCACCTGAACTAGCGCAAACAACACAAGTGCATGTATGAAAATCAATCCTCTCTTCAGCATAGTTTAACCTTTCTTATCGATTAGTTATTTGCGCCGTGGCAATTTTTATATTTTTTTCCTGAACCACAAGGACATTCGTCATTGCGTCCCACAGTATTCTCATTACGAACAGGTTCTTTTGCACCCTCATTCACATCCTCTTCACTCACACCTGTAGGCGAAGCCAATTCAGCTTTGCTTTCAACTGTTTTCACTGGCGCCTGCTGTACTTGTCTCGCTTGCATAGAAGTCGGTTCTTGACCTGGAATCTCTCCTTTGAAAATAAAGCTAACGACATCTTTATTCATGGAAGCCAACATCGATTTAAACAAATCAAATGCCTCCATTTTATAAATGATAATCGGATCCTTTTGTTCATAAACAGCATTTTGAACGGATTGTTTCAAATCATCCATTTCACGCAAGTGCTCTTTCCAAGCCTCGTCGATTAATGCTAATACGATTCCTTTTTCAAAAGATTTGAAAACTTCTTTACCGTTGCTTTCGATCGCTTTTTTCAAATTCGCAGAAACTTGAATGCCACGGATACCATCCGTAAATGGAATAACGACATTTTCGACGATTTGACCTCTTTCCGCATACACATTATTCAATACAGGAACTGTCAAAGCGCCAACGGCTTCAATTTTATGGTGGTAAGCATTAATTGCATGCTCAAATAGACGATCGGTCAAGCCTTCAATTTTGCCTTGCGCAAATTCTTCCGCAGTAATTTCTGGTGTAATCGCAAAAATACGGATTACTTCGATTTGGAAATCTTCATAGTTACCTTGCTCTTTTGCTTCAACGACAATTTCTTCGGCTACATCAAAAATCATGTTGTTCAAATCCACATCCAAACGTTCTCCAAACAAAGCGTTTTTACGCTTCGAATAGATTACAGTACGTTGTGAATTCATGACATCATCGTATTCCAATAGACGTTTACGAATACCAAAGTTATTCTCCTCCACTTTACGTTGTGCACGTTCGATGGATTTAGTCAACATACTATGTTGCATCACTTCACCTTCTTCAACACCCATTTTCACCATGATGTTAGAGATTCGCTCTGAGGCAAATAAACGCATCAAGTTATCTTCCAAAGAAACGAAGAATTGCGAAGAACCCGGGTCTCCCTGACGACCTGCACGACCACGTAACTGACGGTCAACACGACGAGATTCGTGTCTTTCGGTACCGATAATTGCAAGACCGCCAGCATTTTTAACTTCTTCGGTCAATTTAATATCCGTACCACGACCAGCCATGTTGGTCGCGATGGTTACTTGTCCTGGGCGTCCAGCTTCAGCTACGATATCAGCTTCTTTTTGGTGTAACTTCGCATTTAATACATTATGTTTGATCTTACGCAATTGAAGCATACGGCTCAATAACTCCGAAATTTCAACCGATGTCGTACCAACCAATACTGGACGTCCCGCATCTGTCAATCGTTGAATTTCTTCAGCTACTGCATTGTATTTTTCACGTGCCGTACGATAAATCAGATCTTGACGGTCATCGCGTTGTGCAACACGATTCGTCGGAATTTCGACCACATCAAGTTTGTAAATTTCCCAAAGCTCACCGGCCTCCGTCGACGCTGTACCTGTCATACCCGAAAGCTTATGGTACATACGGAAGTAATTTTGCAGTGTAATCGTTGCGTAAGTTTGTGTTGCATCTTCTACTTTCACATTCTCCTTTGCTTCGATCGCCTGGTGTAAACCATCGGAGTAACGGCGGCCGTCCATGATACGACCTGTTTGCTCATCAACAATTTTCACTTTACCTTCATCAACGATATATTCAACATCATTTTCAAACAAGGTATATGCTTTTAACAGCTGGTTAATCGAGTGAATACGCTCTGCTTTAATTGAATAGTCGCGCAGCATGTCTTCTTTCTGAGCTGCCTTTTCTTCCAAAGTCAAAGAAGACTTTTCAATTTCGGCAATCTCAGTACCAACATCCGGTAAAATAAAGAATGAAGGATCTTCACCTGTTGCTGTAATCAACTCGATACCTTTTTCTGTCAATTCTACTTGATTATTCTTTTCATCAATCACAAAATAAAGTTCTGCATCTACTTTAGGCATATTTTTATTTTGCTCTTGCATATAGTAGTTTTCTACTTTTTGTAAGATAGAACGATTAGCACCTTCACTTAAGAACTTGATTAATGCTTTATTTTTAGGTAAACCTCTATAAGCTCTTAACAATGCTAAACCTCCGCCTTCAACATCAGAATCTCCTGCCGCCAACGCTTTTTTAGCATCATTCAAGACTGTATTGATGTAAGCTTTCTGTACATGTACCAAACGTTCGATACGCGGTTTTAATTGGTAGAATTCGTGTTGATCGCCACGAGGAATCGGACCTGAGATAATTAATGGTGTACGCGCATCATCAATCAATACAGAGTCAACCTCATCGACCATGGCAAAGTGTAATTTTCCTTGCACCAATGCGTCTGGAGTCTGAACCATATTATCACGTAGATAATCGAAGCCAAACTCATTATTCGTACCATATACGATATCCGATTGATAAGCTTTACGACGTTGCGGGGAATTTGGTTGATGTTTATCGATACAGTCAACAGATAGTCCGTGGAACTCAAATAACGGTGCATTCCACTCCGAGTCACGACGAGCAAGGTAATCATTCACCGTTACGATGTGTACTCCTTGACCAGAAAGAGCATTTAGATAGGTCGGTAATGTTCCTACCAACGTTTTACCCTCACCTGTTGCCATCTCGGCAATTTTACCGCTGTGCAATACAATACCACCGATTAACTGGACATCATAGTGTACCATGTTCCAAGTGACCTCAGTACCTGCAGCCATCCATTTGTTTTTCCAAATCGCCTTATCACCATTGATGATAACGTTTGATTTGTAAACAGCCAATTCTCTGTCAAAATCGTTGGCAGTAACTTCTAATTCTTCGTTTTCTGTCAAACGTCTTGAAGTCTCTTTTACCACGGCAAATGCCTCCGGTAAAATATCCTTCAATACCTCTTCCAACTTCTTGTCACGGTCTTTGGACAATTTGTCCACTTGCTCGTAAATAGAAGTTTTCTTTGCCATATCGTCCTCGTCTTGATCCGCTTCATTTTTAAGCGTATCAATTTCTTGGTCAATATCTGCTAGGTAATTTTTAATTCTTTCTTTGAAATCAACGGTCTTGGCACGTAACTCGTCATTGGTTAGATTTGAAAGCTTCTCATATTCAGCTTTGATTTGGTCTACCACAGGCTGAATTCCCTTGATATCTCTCTCGGATTTACTTCCAAATAATTTACTTAAAAACTTTAACATAATTTTTTTTCTATCTCAACTTAAGATTTTGTACAATAATGACTCCAAAGTAAAATTGCAGACAATTTGACACTAATCGGGCAAATTTAGTTATTAGATATGATATCTAACAGCTTACATCCATTTTTTTTACGTTATTTTTATTGAAAATGTCAGTTCCTCTCAGCCAGCAAGAATCCTATATATATTTATCCCCTATTACGCTATCTTTACGTGAAGTTTTTCTGTTTAATATATGCTTCTAAACCGTCAGCTGATTATGATAAAAACAACTTTTGGTCTGATTGCGGAATGAATCCCAGTTCCTGAGCCTTTTCAAACATCTTCGTAATCGCATCACGTCCTTCAAGCCCCAGCTCTACTGAATATTTATTGACATAAAGTTCAATATGCTTGTACATCACCTCTTCACTCATTTCCTGTGCATGCGCACGAATAAATTCAAGTCCAGATTTCGGATTGGCAAATGCGAATTCTACACTTTCCTTTAAAATTGTATTCAACGTATCCTTCACCTCTTGTGGCAAACTACGTTTTACGACAATTCCTCCAAGAGGAATCGGAAATTTTGTCGTCTTCTCCCAGTACTCGCCCAGATCCACGACTTTATGCAGTCCTTTTTCAGCATAAGTGAACCTATTTTCATGAATAATCAATCCCAAATCAATGGATCCATCAAGTAAGGCTCCCTCAATATCCGAAAAAACAAGTTCCACTTTATTTTTTAATTCGGGGAATGCCAAGCTTAATAAAAAGTTAGCGGTTGTATACTTTCCTGGATACCCCACTTTCAATTGATCGAATCCCTCCAGGCTCTCAGCTCTTTCTAATTTTTGCTGAAGTAATTTCGCTAATTTCGGATCCTTCGTAATCAGCATAGGCCCTACACCAAATCCTAAAGCACTACCTGCATCGAGCAGTTCATAATCTTCAACCGCGTAGGCAAAGGCATGATAGCTCAGCTTGGTGATGTCAAGATCGCCTTGAAAAGCTTTCAAGTTCAAGGTCTCCACATCTTGATATTCCACCTCAAAATCCAGTCCTTTGGTATCTATCTTATGATGAATCAATGCATCAAAAATAAATGTATCGTTTGGACATGGAGAAAATCCTAATGTTAATTTCATGTTGTACAAAATTTTTCCCATCCGTCAGATGGGATTTATGAATTTTAATCAAACCGTAATTCTATGCGTTATCAGGTAAAGTATCATTGCCAAGAAAGTACTGGCAATAATTCCTTTTCCGAGATGATCGTTCCCCGATCGATACGCAAAACGTAAAAGCACTAAATTAACCAATACGGCTATGGTATAGATAGCCATGGGTTTCTCGGGTAAAAAATGAAGTTCAAGATCCGTAAAACGTACTAAAATATGAGCCAATACTGGAGATACAGTACCGATACCCAATCCTATCCAGAGATTATTTTTCACGTTTATCGTCTCCCCTTGTATTTCCCAGATGATCAAAGCTCCATGAATTCAATTCTGGGATAGCGTGATGTGCCGTCATATCGAACTGTGTCGGAACGACAGATACATAACCATTGGCCAATGCAAAACTATCGGTATCTTCCCCCCTGTCCTGCAAGACAAATTTACCCGTTGTCCAATAATAATCGCGATTGTGCGGATCAATGCGTTCATCAAATTCTTCTACCCAATGTCCTCCAGCCTGTCTACAAATTTTAATCCCTTTAAAACCTGCTGTTTGCGGAAAATTAACATTCAGCAATGTATTTTTAGGAAGACCATTCGCCAGCACCTGCTCGGCAATAGAAATCACGTAAGGTCTGCAATAGCTAAAATCCGCATCATGGGAAAAGTTATCGAGCGAAAAACCAACAGAAGGAATCCCTTCAATAGCCCCTTCTACCGCAGCAGACATCGTACCGGAATACAAAACATTGATTGAATTGTTGAGCCCATGATTGATTCCCGAGACGCATATATCTGGCTTTTGCCCTTTAAAAACTTTATTCACCGCAAGTTTCACACAATCTACCGGTGTTCCTGAACACTGATACATTTCAACCCCTTCATATAAATTAATTTTATCCAAACGTAGCGGTCTACCAAGTGTAATGGCATGCCCCATTCCAGATTGCGCCGAATCAGGAGCAACGACAACTACATTTCCGATTTTCTGCATCTCCTCCAATAGCACCTTAATCCCCGGCGCTGTGATACCGTCGTCATTAACAACTAAAATATTGGGTTTCATATGTAAATAATTTCTTTTTTAAAGGTCATCAGGAATCCCCAGTTCAATCCATCTGTGTTTATGCTTTTAGAATATGAGGATTTCCTCTTTACCATATACGAAGTTAGTAAATCTGAAACCGAGATGTAAATAATATTGACACAACAGGCAATTATTATCTGTAAAGGTCGCTCATTAGGACATGGCAAACAGCATAAGCGACTGTCGAAACAGGGGGCAAACGAACACAGGGAAGCTGCAAGAGAGCGATGAGTTTAGGTGCAGCAAACGAAGATGAGATGGTAACCAAGTTATATGTTTTAACAGTGCTTGTTCAGTGCTCGTTCAGTGCTTGTTCAGTGCTTGCTCAGTAACGACTGACTAAATACTGATTAATCACTGTCTAAACATTGGTTAAATATTGTTATTCGGTACAATTTGGTAGGGGTGTGATTTACCACCGATTACTACGACATCGTTTGCGTAAGATTGTGTCGTTATTGACAAATATTAGCCCTAAATTTAGCATTCAAACAGACAAACAAAGATAATAATTCAGTTATGAGCATTAATTTTGAATCCCGTTATGCAATAGGGCCAAAGGAATACAAAACTTTAGATACACAAGGGTTAAGGGAGAATTTTCTAATTGAAACAGTTTTTGAAGCAGACAAAATTAATTTTGTCTATACCCACTATGATCGCTATATGGCTGGTGGAGCAATGCCTGTAAGCTCAAAAATCAAATTAGATACCATCCCGGCGTTATTGAAAGAACCTTACTTCCTTTCTAGAAGAGAGTTGGGTATTATCAATGTCGGTGGGAACGGTCAAGTTGAAGTTGACGGCATTACTTATGATCTCAATACCAAAGAAGCCCTTTATATCGGACAGGGTGCTCAAGAGGTTTATTTTTCAAGCAAGGACGCCGCACAGCCCGCAAAATTCTATTTAAACTCTACACCTGCACATTGCAGCTACCCAACTAAAAAGGTAACGAAAGAAGATGCAAATAAAATAGAATTGGGTTCATTGGAAACAGCTAACCACCGTACGATCAACCAGATGTTATTGAACAAAGTGGTACAAACCTGCCAATTACAGATGGGAATGACCGAGTTAAAACCGGGCTCTGTATGGAATACAATGCCATCCCATACCCACGATCGTCGTATGGAAGTCTATTTCTATTTTGAATTACCCGAGGGACAGGCGGTATCACATTTTATGGGTCCCATCGATGAGACCCGCCATATTTGGATGCACAACGATCAGGCTGTAATTTCTCCACCATGGTCAATTCACTCCGGAGCTGGAACTTCCAATTATACCTTTATATGGGGAATGGCGGGTGAAAATTTAGATTATGACGATATGGACAAATGTGCCATCACAGAATTGAAGTAATATGAAAAAAACACTCGTATTGAGTTTAGCGCTAGGACTTTCAACACTTGCTTTTGCGCAGAACAACAAAACCATTACTGTAAACAACTCTTCCGCTAGCGCAAGAACAGAGTTGATCAGCATCCCTTATACAACATTCGAGAAACACTTCGACCTGAAAAACAGTGTATTTACGATTGTGGATAAGGACAAAAAGGAACTGGCCTATCAACTTGAAAAACTAGGAAAACCGACGGCACAAAATATTTTAATCCAAATAACCGTTGCTCCTAAAAGTTCAACAACCTTCGGGGTAAATGGGAATAAACCCACAACTATTGCTTCCAAGACCTATGCAAGATACGTCCCTGAACGCAAAGATGACTTTGCATGGGAAAACGATATTGCAGCGTTTAGAGCCTATGGAAAGGCTTTAGAAGGTAGCTCTGAGGACGCACAGGGTTTTGACTTCTGGGCAAAACGTAGCAATGACCTTGTTGTTGACGAATGGTATAAAACCGGGGATTATCATGCCGATCATGGCAAAGGATTAGATTATTATTCCGTCGGACAAACCTTGGGTGTTGGTGATGCAACCCCCTTTATTGACGAACAGGTTGTTTACCATAAGCATTATCGCCAATACGAGGTATTGGACAACGGTCCGCTACGCTCCACATTCAAACTTATCTATGAACCGGAGAATGTAAAAGGTCAGCAGCTACAGGTTGAAAAGACCATTTCCTTAGATGCTGGGAGTCAATTGAACAAAATAAGCTATTCCATCAAAAATGCAACTTCAGCCGCTACACCAATTGTTGTGGGGATCGCTAAAAGAAAAGAGGAAAAACCTCAGATTCTAAATGATGTAGAGAATGGCATTTTAGCGTATTGGGAACCTGCAGAAGGAGATAAAATTACTGGAACTGCGGTTATCCTACCAAAAGTAAAATATGTATTCAAAGATAGTCCAAAACAATTTTTACTGGCAACCACCGTCAAAAATGATAAACCACTGGTTTATTTTGCGGGGGCTGCATTCAATAAAGCGGGTAAAATAGGTAGTTTTGAGCAATGGCAGTCTTATGTAAAAACATTTAAAAATAATTTAGATCAACCGTTAACAATAAAATATTCAAAATAATGTCCATACTGCAATCTTTTGACTTAAGTGGGAAAGTAGCCTTGGTAACAGGCTGCAAAAGAGGAATTGGCAAGGCAATTGCCGAAGCATTGGCTGAAGCCGGAGCAGATATTATCGGCGTTTCAGCGTCATTGGAAACTGAAGGCTCTGCAGTAGAAAAATCCGTAAAAGCATTAGGCAAAAATTTCTATGCCTATCAGTGTGATTTCTCTAAACGGACAGAACTTTACAAATTTATCGAAAAAGTAAAATCAGCGCATCCGACGATTGACATCCTGTTTAACAATGCTGGAAATATCCTTCGTAAACCTGCTGCCGAGCATCCAGATGAATATTGGGATGAAATTATCGAGATCAATCAAAATGCGCAATTTATATTAACACGTGAAATTGGAAAGGACATGATTTCACGTGGAACTGGAAAGATCGTATTTACAGCATCTTTGTTAACTTTCCAAGGTGGCATCAATGTTCCGGGATATGCCGCTTCAAAAGGTGCTGTAGGATCTTTAGTAAAGGCTTTTGCGAATGAGTGGGCTTCCAAAGGTGTCAACGTAAACGGATTTGCTCCAGGATATATTGCCACGGATAATACCGAGGCCCTTAGAGACGACCCTGAACGCTCTAAGTCCATTTTGGACCGTATACCTGCAGGTCGCTGGGGAACCCCAGAAGATTTTAAGGGGCCAGCTGTATTCCTCGCTTCAAAAGCGTCTGACTATGTACATGGAACCATCCTTACAGTGGATGGTGGCTGGATGGGAAGATAACAATCAACCTTTACGATGAATTTGTTTTAAGAGTCTTTATCCGAAGGGGTAAAGACTTTTTTTACAATTCTAAACCCCAGATTACTAAAAGATGCATTGGGACTAACTGAACCTATATAGACTGTATTAAAAGCAGCACAGCTATTTTTACTACACCACCAGGAGCCTCCTCGGGCATGGGCAATAGAGCGATCACCATCTCTTTCAAGCTTTCCGGTACAAAATTCAAAGACATTTCCAAAGATGTCATAAAGCCCCCATGGATTGGGTTTGAATTTTCCGACAGGAGAAGTATACAGATAGCCATCGGAATAATCCGCTTTCAAATGATCTCTTCCATGCCATACATTTGCATATTCACCCATATTCTCCTTACTGAAACCTTCAAAATAATAACCTTCGCTACCCGCTCTTGCCGCCACCTCCCATTCGTCAAAAGAGGGCAATCTACAGTTTGCCCATGTACAATATGCTAGCACATCCTTATAGGAAATGCAGGTAACAGGATGATCCATCTTAGCCTCAATGCCGCCACGACTTACGCCATTCGGAAAGCGCCAATAGGCTGTACTATCCTGTAGCCAACGAAACTCCGCCAAGCCAGGCTCAAAGACCATGGCGTTGTGATAGCGTTCTGCTAATGTTTTATAGCCTGTTGCTTGAACAAATTTCTCAAATTCAGCATTTGTCAGCTCAAACTTAGCGATCCAAAACGATTCAACTTTTACAACTCTTTTGGGATTGTCTAGGCTACCTGTATCACCCAAATGATAGTCTCCGGCCGGAATTTGGATATAGTTTCCAGCTTGGGCTTCACATTGGAGATGTAAAACAATCAATCCCATCAAATAGAGTAATTTCCTCATTCTCCTTGCCGTTTGTTATAATACAAATTTGAAGTTTCGAATACTAAAAATCCAACTGCACTACTTGCTTTTTTTCTCATCGTAATATTTAAGTGCCCGACTAAAGATCAGCGCCTCATTTTCTTTATTGTAATTTAGATAGGAGTAATAATTGCTATTTTCTCCATATAACTTTTTAAAAGACGTAGACTTTATAAATTCACTATATTCACCACGTTTCATCAGCAACATCAATAAGGTCAGGGCATCTTTGTCTTTCGGTGTCTTCTTGGCATAATCAATAATAAAAGGAATCATTTGCCAACCGTTTAGTTCCACTAGGGCATGCTTATAATTTACCCCCATCCGTTTGCTTCGGATAACAGATTCCTGGATAAGTTTGATTACTGAATCCCTATTCTCCTGCAAAAAATCGGTCTGTCTTTGCGACCAGGACGACTCATTAAAACCGTCCAATAAGGTACCAAAGATTTTTTTGTCGATCTGCGTTTGGTATTCAGGTATAGCGCAATTCTGTGCATATAGTTCTGCGTGAATCATGGTATAGGTAAACTTTTCGCGCAGGGATAGCTTTTTAAAATCAGTAGCCGAAATTGCATTTGTTCCAGCATCGGTCGTTTCTTTATCTTCTTCGGGGATTATTTTTGCGATTAACGCCTTTACTTTGTCCAAACCATAGGGCGGGATGGTCATTTTGTTTCGCACTTCGATAGCGGCAGGATCCATAAAAAGACTCTCGTCATCCTCCGGATTCGTTTGTGCAAAAACACCTGCCCAACACAGGAAAGAAATAAAAAATAAAAGTCCCCTTTTCATATCGTATGATTTAATATCTTTTAAAAATAAAGAAATTACTGCTACAAAAATTATTCCTCTTTATTAGATAGAACTTCCTTTCGCCCCGATCTGCCTTTTCCTAATTGCAATGATTTCTAAATACAATAATTCCTTTTTTTAATGAATACCCTCTGCTCCTAACAAAAATCCCCGGATTTAATAAAACCCAGGGATACTATATTTCTTTTACTTTTGTCTATATCAAGAATATAAACCTTTTTTATCGATAAACTCTATCACCTTTTGCGGTACAAAAAATTGAATATTTTTATTTTCCTTGATTGCCTTTCGCAAAAAGGTAGAAGACAATTCCATCAATGGTGTAGCTGTGATGGTGATTGAAGGATGATCCTTAAGCTTTCCACCATCATATCCAGGACGTGGATAGACATAAATCTGGTAGTCGCGTAAGATAATATCCGCATTTTTCCATTTTTCCAAAGATTCCAAACTATCTTCTCCCATAAGGAGCACAAATTCACGATTGGGATATTTTGCTTTTAAATGGGTGAGCGTATCTATCGTATATGACGGTATTGGTAAATGGAATTCAATATCTGTTACCCGCAGGTGTTCAGCACCCTCCAAAGCCAGATTTAACATCTCCAGACGATCATAGGGATCTGCCAATGTAGATTTCTTCTTAAATGGATTTTGAGGAGAGACCACAAACCAAACTTCATCCAATTCAGTGAAACTGGCCATATAATTAGCGATGATCAGGTGTCCTATGTGCACCGGATTAAAAGAACCAAAATACAGACCAATTTTTCGCATGGACTTATTTATTGATAAATCCCATAACAATTTCTTCAGCTTCGGCACATGCAGTAGCTAAATCAAAGTTATTCAATATGACATCAAATTTATTGGCATAGGTAAGTTCCAGTTCAGCTTTGGCAAAACGTTCCTTCAATTTTTCTTCTGAATCCGTTCCACGTCCTGTCAAACGCTCCTTAAGCACCTCCAATGAAGGTGGCTGTACGAAAATAGAAATTGCCTGTTCTGGAAATTTTGATTTCAAACGTAGTCCACCAACCACATCGATATCAAATATAACATGTTTACCTTCTTTCCAAATACGTTCAATTTCTGAACGCAAAGTACCGTAAAATGTTCCTGAATATACTTCTTCAAACTCGATAAACTCCTGTTTAGCGACCTTATGTAGGAACTCCTCCTTTGACATAAAATAATAATCTTTTCCGTCTACTTCCTGTCCTCTGGGGTCACGGGTACTCGCAGAAATGGAAAACTCCATTTTATCGCCATGTTTACTTAAAAGATCTCTTACTATTGTTGTTTTACCCGCTCCTGATGGGGCCGAGAATATAATTAATTTACCGCTCATCCTTATAATACGTTGAGCAATTGCTCTTTTATTTTTTCTAATTCTTCTTTCATTCTAACCACAATCTGTTGGATTCCGGCATGATTGGCTTTAGAACCAAGAGTATTGATTTCTCTACCCATTTCTTGTGAAATAAAACCTAATTTTTTACCATTTGAATCGGCTGAATCAAACGCTTTTAAAAAGTAGTTGCAATGGGCGCGCAATCTCACTTTCTCCTCAGTCACATCCAATTTGTCGATGTAGTAAACAAGTTCCTGCTCAAATCGATTTTGATCGACATTTTCTTTACCTACCGTATCATTCAAAAATTGCTCGATACGCTGTCTGATCAAAGGTATACGTTCTACTTCCAAAGCCTCTACCTCAGCAAGGTAAACTAAAATAAGCTCAGCCCGCTTTTTTAAGTCTCCAGCAAGTACATTTCCCTCATCTTCACGAAATGTATTAAAACGTTTGACGGCATCATAAAAAGCATCCATCAATACCTTAGACTCCTCGTCATCAACCGAATCATCATTGTTCGTGATTACCTCAGGCATATTTAATGCGAGTTCAAACAGGTTGACATTCGTATCGTTGAGCTCTACAGCAATCTGCTGCAATTGACTATAATATTTTTTGAGTAAATCAGCATTAATGGAAGACGCCTTCGCAGTTTGATCCGTGTATTCAACCGTTACATTCATGTTAACTTTACCACGTTCAATAAGTTTGCTACTTTCAGTACGCAGGGTTAATTCTTTGTCCGAAACAACTTTGGGCAAACGAAGATTTAATTCAAGGAATTTTGAATTTAAGGACTTTATTTCGACACTATATTTAACTTTACCGTTATCAGCGGAAGCTGTGCCATATCCTGTCATGGATTTTATCATATGCAAAGGTATGACTTTTCAGTAAAAATTAAATACACTGTATCGATTAATTGCTGATACTCGCCAAATTACCTTTCTTTTTATTTACCAATCGTGTTTAGCGATGATAACTACTAAGTAACTTTCATAAGGTTTGGCACCTTTGCATTCAACATAACCAATCCCAATATCATATAGCGAAGCGTTCCACTGATCCATACCCAATAAATGGGTACGATGATGATAACCCGGAGCCTCCTTTCCAATAATTAAGGCCTTAATGCCAGCGGTAGCACCGGATCGGTTGGCCGCAATGGACTCAAAATTGTTTGCATTTCGTTTTGACAGCCATGCCGGATTAAGCTGATATCCTGCCTCGTCAATGAAATAATTAGGTCCATAGCCCTCAGGTGAGACATGGTCAAAATAAGAACGTTTAGCCATATCTTTTGCACGATAAACCGCAACCTCGGCCAATTGTTTGTTCCAATTGAGTTTGGTTCGTTTAATCTTCTGCAGATTAAAAAGCTTCAGTTCCTTCTTATACTTTTCGGGATTTGTACGAATTTTGTTCAATAACTCATAGGCCTCGATGGCTTGACCATGATCGACAACCACGCGTTGGGCAAAAATAGACTGTGTAAAAAGCAGGGTAAATGCTAAAACCAAATAGTTCATACGTAAATAATCTCTTCTTCAATGACCTTACGAAATATCCAGATGATATTGCCAGCTTAACTTAATTTTATCGCGTCCAAAATACAATCGGGCACAGTACCTGTACTTTTTCAATAGGAATATTTCGTATCAATCCTTTAACCCTAAAAGACCATATTTAGTATGCAACGTTTAATCTTTTTTTGATTTATTTGTAGTCAGAAATTGTATAAGCATGGGTATTAGACTAATAAAGATAACGGCCAGAATAACAAGGGAAAAATTATGTTTAAAGAATGGCAGCTGTCCAAAAAAATAACCTGCAAGCATAAACAATGAAACCCATAATATACCGCCAATTAAATTATATTTTCCAAAGATCCTGTACGGCATTTTACCAATACCGGCTACAAATGGCGCAAAAGTTCTAACAATGGGCACAAATCGCGCATAAATAATGGTCCTCGTTCCATGTTTCGCATAAAAATCCTGTGTTTTTTGCAGGTAAGTCGGCTTAAATATCCTTGATCCTGGCTTAAAAACACGTATTCCAACATATTTACCAATTTCATAATTCACGAAATCCCCGGAAATAGCGGCGAAAACTAAGATGACCATAAATAGTGGTAAAGAAAGCGGACAATCGGGGCGGGCAATTATCGCACCCAGGGCAAATAAAACTGAATCACCAGGAAGAAATGGGGTAAAAACAAGTCCTGTCTCCGCAAAGATGACTAAAAACAAAATCAGATAAGTCCAGTTTTCATAACTATTGATCAGTTGCAAAAGATGCTGGTCGATATGCAATATAAAATCAATAAACTGTGAAATGATTTCCATTTTTTTGATCTATAAAAAAAGGGAATCTTATTGGATTCCCTTTTTAGTTTTTATCTTTTCTTTAATAAGCTCGAAGATTATTGGCAATATCGATATAAAAATAATGATCAATACGACCTTCGAGAAATTATCTCTGATAATCGGAATATTTCCTAAAAAGTATCCTGCGAGGGTTATACCACCCACCCACAAGACAGCTCCTACGACATTATACGTAATGAAGGTGCCATAATTCATCTTTCCAATCCCCCCAACGAAAGGCGCCAAGGTACGTACGATAGGTACAAATCGAGCGATAACGATTGTTTTACTGCCATATTTCTCATAAAAAGAATGAGTCTTGGCAATTTGCTCATCTTTGACTACCTGCTTACCAAAGAGCTTAAATTTCGTTAGGCGCATACCAAAATTCTTACCAATAGCATAGTTTAAGGAATCCCCAGAAACCGCGGCTACCAATAAAATGAGAATCATCAACCATACGTTAAGATCATTTGGTTGTGCGGCTAGCATGCCCGCTGCGAACAATAAAGAATCTCCTGGTAAAAAAGGCATCACAACCACTCCGGTTTCTACAAAAATAATAAGAAACAGAATAAGGTATGTCCAAGTCTGATAATCATTGACTATTTCAACCAAATGTTTATCAATATGGAGAATAAAGTCTATAAGATGCGTAATTAGTTCCAAACCCTGACGAAGATTAAGCGTTGTTTAACATAACAGGCATCACCAACATCAAAATATCTTCATGATCTTCAGATACGGCCGGAATCAATAAACCGGCACGATTTGGCGTACTCATCTCCAAAACAACTTCTTCACTCTCTAAGTTATTTAACATCTCCACGAGGAATTTGGCGTTAAAACCGATTTCCATATCATCCCCTTCAAATTGACAGGACAAGCGTTCATGCGCTTCATTAGAGAAATCTAAATCTTCTGCAGAGATATGCAATTCACTTCCTGAGATCTTCAGACGAACCTGATGGGTTGTTTTATTAGCAAAAATCACCACACGTCTCAAGGTATTTAAAAACAATAATCGATCTACAGTTAACTTGTTAGGGTTGACTTGAGGGATTACAGCAGCATAATCTGGGTAACGTTCATCAATCAAACGACAGATCAAATTAATATTGCCAAAGCTAAAGAACGCATTGGTTTGATTATATTCTATCGATACTGTAACATCATCGGATGGTAGCGACGATTTGAGCAATGAAAGTGCCTTTTTCGGCAAAATAAGTGATGCTGGTTTTTCAGCACCGATATCAGTTCTCGAATAACGCACCAACTTGTGCGCATCGGTAGAGACAAAAGTCACATTCTTTTCAGCTAATTGCACCAAAACACCGGACATCGCAGGTCTCAATTCGTCGTTACTGACAGCAAAGATTGTTTTACTGATCGCTTCTGACAAAATAGGAGCTGGCATCTGAATAACTGACCCGTTATCGATTGAGGGAATTTTAGGGAAATCGTCGGCATTCTCTCCACTCAATTTATATTTTCCATCACCTGCACTGATCTCAATAGCCAAGGTATTCATATCTACTGAAAATGCTACTGGCTGATCTGGTAAGGTTTTTAATGTCTCGATCAAAATCTTCGAAGGCATGGCTACTCTTCCCTCTTCTTTTGCTTCGATCTGTAAGGAAGTAACCATACTAGTTTGCAGATCCGTAGCAGAAATAGTCAAGTTATTGTCTTTTATTTCAAAAAGAAAGTTTTCCAAGATAGGCAAAACAGTACTTGTACTGGATGCGCCATTGATAGCTTGTAACTGCTTTAATAAAATTGATGTTGATACAATGAATCTCATTTCCTGAATACTAATTATTATGTGCAATAATACACAAATTAATCAATATTTTTCAGTTTTATAGGCCGCTTTCTTTCCACATAAAGAGATTTCGATCGTTCAAATAAGCAATTGTATTTCAATTAATAAGCACAGCGCCAAAAGTATAGAAAGCAAATTCGGCCCGATAAATCACAATATTTATTACATTTGTATAATAGCAGTAGTGTATGCAGTTTAAAGAGATCATTGGGCACAAAGACATCAAAGAACATTTAGTTCGCACGGTTCATGAAAATCGTGTGAGTCATGCGCAATTATTTCTTGGTCCAGAGGGCTCTGGTAGCCTTGCATTAGCCTATGCTTATGCACAGTTTTTGAATTGTGAAAACCGACAGTCAACCGATAGTTGTGGCGAATGCCCCTCTTGTCGAAAATATAATAAGCTGATCCATCCCGATCTCCACATGTCCTATCCTTTCATAGCCAAACATAAGGAAGATACGGCATCCGATTATGCGGACAGCTGGCGAAAATCTTTTTTATCCAATCCGTACATGGGATTGGAGTATTGGCGCAATCAATTGGATGCGGACAACAAACAGGTCAATATCAATATTGCCGAGGCGCATGGTATCATCAAAAAACTAAGTCTCAAATCCTTCGAAGCTGAATATAAGGTTTTAATTATGTGGCTGCCCGAATACCTGGACACACAAGGCAATGCGCTGTTAAAGTTAATCGAAGAACCACCCGAAAAAACGCTCTTTATTCTGGTTGCAGAAAATCAGGACAAAATATTAAATACAATCATATCACGTACGCAATTGGTCAAAATAAAGAAACTGGATCATAGTGAGGTAACACAATACTTAAAAACGGTACATCAACTTTCGGATCAAGAGGCGTCAGAGATTGCTTTTATTGCAGATGGAAATCTCCAGGAAGCAACCAATCTATTGCACGCGCAGACAAATAATCATTTTGGCATTTTAGTCAATTGGTTACGTTTCATTGTTTCAGATGCGGGAACCAATATGATTTCCCTGGTAGAAGAAGAGCTCTCAAAAATGGGGCGAGAAAACCAAAAAAGCTTTCTTTTTTATGCAATTAATATGATGCGTCAGATTATATTAATCAAAGAAGGGCTTTCCAGTCTCGTATTCTTACCGGCCAAAGAATTGGATTTTGTCCAAAAATTTGCCGTACACTATACCGTTGAACAAATTGAAGCAACAATAAATCTATTTGAGGAAACACATTATTTTGTAGAAAGAAATGCAAATCCCAAAATATTATTTTTAGATTTATCTTTGCAGTTAACATTAATATACAAGTACAAAACGTTTCCGAAAGGAACTCAATATATAATATAGAAAACTATGGGATGTGGCAGTTGCTCATCCGGCGGAGGTTGCGGTACTACCACGACAAATGGTACACCAGCAGGATGTCAGAACAATGGCTCTTGCATGACTAGCGGATGTAATAAATTAGATGTATATGACTGGCTTTCCGATATGGATATGCCTTCAAACTATAAACCATTTAATATCGTCGAAGTACGATTCAAGGGATCACGAAAAGATTTCTTTATTAATGTAGACAATACCTACCTTGAAATGGGGGAAATGGTCGTTGTAGAACCTTCTACTGGTGGCTATGATATCGGACATGTCTCCTTAACGGGTGAATTGGTCAGACTACAATTAAAAAAGAACAATGTTACCCCAGAAACGGTAACTAAAAAAATCTATCGGAAGCCCAATGAAATGGATGTAGAGAAGTATAATGCAGCAAAAGATCTCGAATGGGAAACTATGCACAAAGCACGTAAACTGGCTTTGGACCTGGGTTTGTCCATGAAGATTTCTGATGTTGACTACCAGGGCGATAAAACCAAAGCTACCTTCTACTACACTGCTGAGGGCCGCGTGGATTTCCGTGAGCTTATCAAAAAAATGGCTGAAGCTTTCAGAATACGCATTGAAATGCGCCAGATAGGTATGCGACAAGAAGCTAGCCGTCTCGGTGGAATCGGCTCCTGTGGTCGCGAACTCTGCTGTTCAACCTGGCTAACGGATTTCAAAACAGTATCCACGTCGGCAGCACGTTATCAAAATCTTTCTTTGAATACGTTAAAGCTAGCGGGACAATGCGGAAAATTAAAATGCTGTCTCAATTATGAATTAGATAGTTACATGGATGCTTTAAAAGACATCCCGAATAATATCGACCGCATCGAAACGCTAAAAGGAGTTGCTTATCTTCAAAAGACCGATATTTTCAAGAAAATGATGTGGTTCTCTTTTCCTGGAGCTGAAAATTGGATCGCCATTCCCGTTCAACAAGTCAAAGAGTTTGTCGAAATGAATAAGCAGGGGATCAAACCGGAAGCAATTTCGAGTGCAGTAGATAACGATGAAGTCAGAGAAGAGAAAAATATCAATTACGATTACGAAAATGTAGTCGGACAAGATAGCTTAACTCGACTTGATGACCGGAATAAAAGAAAGAAAAAAAGAAAATCCAAAAGCAATACTGTCAAACCTGAAAGTAAGGCTGGACAAAAAACTGAGAAGTCCGAACAAAGTACACCTAGACAAAGTGCTAAACCTCAGATTTCGACCGATGCTGGAGCTCCAAGCGCGAATAAAGAGAATAAAGAAGGATCTAACAACAGACCCAAAAAGCGTTTTAATCGCCATCGGAATAAAAACAAAGGTAATAACAACAATGCTGCACCGAAAGCAGAATAAAAAAAATATGCCTAATTTTAACCCATTAGGCATATTCTTTTTATAAATAAACATGAAACTCAAAAGCTCTCCCTTCCTTATTGGTTTGTTATGTATTGGCATAGGGTGTTCTTGTGACCAAACTTTTGTCATAAATGAAAATAAACCCATTGATAATAAAGCTTGGCTGAATACATCACCGCCTAGTTTTCAATTTCATATCGGCGACAAAACCAAACGATATGATGTATTGATGGATGTCCGTCATACAACAGAATATGCTTTTTCCAATCTTTTTGTACTTATTTACCAACGAGGCCCAGATAAAAAACAATATACTTATCGTAAAGAAATAAAAATGGCCAGACCGGATGGAAAATGGCTTGGAAAATCCTCTGGCAGCTTGTATAACAATCAATCCATCATCCATAAAGATTACCTATTTCCGGATACAGGAATTTATACGATTTCCATCGAACAGAACATGAAAGAAAATCCGTTGAAAGAAATCACAGACGTAGGGTTAACCATTGTTCCAAAATGATACGCTTATTACGATATCTATTATTTCCTTTTACCATCATCTATGCCCTTGTGGTGTGGATAAGAAATCGATTATATGATCTTAAGCTGCTTCCATCGCGGTCTTTTGACATTCCAACCGTAGTTATAGGAAATCTTGCCGTTGGTGGGACAGGAAAAAGCCCAATGACTGAATTTGTGGTATCCAGCCTTAAAGGTCACTTTAAAACAGCAATACTCAGTCGGGGGTATGGACGCAGCACCAAGGGGTTTTATCTGGTACAAACGGATTCATCAGCTATGGATGTCGGTGATGAGCCCTTACAGTTCAAAAATAAATTTCCGGCTGTCACTGTTGCAGTTTGTGAGGATCGTTGTACTGGAGTTGAAAAACTTCAGTCAACTCATCAACTTATTATTCTGGACGACGCTTATCAACACCGAAAATTATCGCCTCTTTTCAATATATTATTATTTGATTTTTTATCATTTTCTCACCCTATGTTCGTATTTCCCACAGGAAACTTTAGGGATCTCCTTATGGAGGCTAAACGCGCACAGATCATAACGATTACGAAATGTCCTATTGATCTTTCTAATGAGCAAAAAAAACGGATAGAAAACAAAATCAGGTATTATAACAAAGAAGCTTTAATAGTATTTAGCTATATCGACTATCTTGAACCCATCAATAGTAAAGGAAATCTAATCGATGTCAAAGGCAAAGATATTATTTTGGTTACGGGTATTGCTAAACCTCAACCCTTAGTAGATTATCTCCAAAACAAAACCAATTCAATCCAACACATTTCCTTTAAAGATCATCATTCTTTTACTGAATCGGATATCAATCAAATTGCAAAATCTTACCACGATCTGGCGAGCAGCAACAAGATCGTATTGACAACTGAAAAGGACTTTCAGCGACTAAAACCTTTTAAACAGCAATTTACTGCAATTGATTTGGCTTATCTGCCGATCGGTCTTCAATTTCACGACCCTATCCAACAGGAAATATTCCATGAAAGGCTATATAATGCAGTGGCTCAAAGTGTTAATCAACCTTAAATTTTGTTAAGATCAGATGCTATACTAAACTTTTTCATCAAATTTATATTCTATATGTAAACAGAGAATCTCAAAAGTTTTCGCTCTGTCTATAATGAACAAATTGAGTGTATACCCGATATTCGGCACTCATGATATAAACTATACAAAGATGAAAAAGAAAATTTTAATGGCAGTAGCTTGTCTATTTTTAAGTGCTACAGGAGTTTTTGCCCAACAACGTCAGCAACGTAGTCCTGAAGAACAAGCTAAAATGCGCGTAGAGCATTTAGACAAATTATTAAGCCTAAATCAAACGCAAAAAGATTCGATCTATAACCTTACATTAAGTCAGGCTCAACAACGGGCTGCTCTTCGAAATGATGGTGGAGATCGAAAAGCGAGTATGGAAAAATTTAAGCAGCATCAGGAAATACAAACAACCAAAATCAAATCATGGCTTACTCCAGACCAAGCTAAGCTATTTGACGAACAACAAGAAAAAATGAAAGAAAGAATGTCTAAACGTTCCGACAATTAATAAAGCTATCTTAGAAAAGGCCTTGTTTTTTGACAAGGCCTTTTTTATTTCACGTTCAGTTTTATTCTGACGTTATCATCACAATTAAGTTCGTCTAACTTTATCGATCCTGTTAACTGTGCAATAACAGCGATATCATCAATTTTTGCATTTCACACCATATATAAAAATCCATATTACAATGAATTACAATCAGTTAATGTTAAAACTTTGTTAAAGTAACATAGTTGATACAATATAAATACCCCTTTCCGAGTTTTTATAGCAAGATCGTTTAATTGTAACTTTTTAAATACAATAGATATGAAAAAGCTAATTTTAACAGGAATAGGATTCATTCTAGCGATGGGCCTAACGTTTGCACAACAGGGTAGTCCCGAAGATGCAGCTGCTAAAGCAACGACTGAACTTGTACAGAAACTGCATCTGAATGATGAGCAAAAAACTGCAGTATCAACTATTCTATTGGATCAGGTAAAAGCAGAACAGACAATAGTAAAAGATACTGGGTCTTCTGCTCAAGCGAAAAGCGAAGCGCTTAATAAGCTACAGACTGAAGTAGATACCAAAGTCAGTCAATTACTTACCGAAGATCAGAAATCGCTTTATCAAAAAGTCATAACTGAAAGACCAGCTAAAGCTGTGCCGACCGCAGCTGAGCCTACGAAAACTGAATCTGGTCAATAATCGACAACAAAGTAAAATTAGGTAGCAGAAAAACATTGAATAATTTCATCTAAAATTGAACATCATGAAAAAGTTATTTTTAGCAGGCATAGGTTTCTTCCTAGCGATGGGCCTAACATTTGCACAACAAGCACAAACAACACCGGAAGAAAATGCAACAAAGGTAGTGACTGAATTAGTCACAAAGCTGACATTAAATGACGAGCAGAAAACTGCGGTATCAACAATCGTATTGGATCAAGAAAAAGCTATAGCGGCTGTCATTCAGGACTCCACGACTAAGGTTGACGTCAAAAAGGAGAATATTGCCAAAATACAGGGTGAATCAGATACTAAAATAGCACAGTTGCTAACAGATGAACAAAAAGTTGCTTATCAGAAATATGTAACTGAGCGACCTCCGGTAAACATTCCCGCAACGCAAGAAACAACAGAACAAAAAGAATCCGGTAACGGACAGAGCAATCAACAACAACAATAACCATTCGAGAACGAATGAAAATCCTCTGGGTATGTAATGCATATCCAGAGGATTTTTTATGCCTTACAGGGCCTTAAATACATTAAAAAAGGGCTGTCCAAGTAATATGGACAGCCCTTCTAGTGTTTTGCTTACGATAATTGACATTAAGATTTTAATTTTTTCATAATGTCACTTACATAAGTTTTAAATTTCTTGTCAGTTTCAATTAAATCCTCTACGGTTTGACAGGCATAAATGACTGTCGAGTGGTCTCTTCCTCCGAAGAATGCTCCAATCGATTTTAGTGAAGATTTGGTATGTGCTTTTGCTAAGTACATCGAAATTTGCCTGGCCTGCACGATTTCACGCTTTCTAACTTTCGACTTTACCATATCCACAGGAACTTCAAAATATTCACAGACTAATTTTTGAATAAAGTCCATTGAAATTTCCTTATGGGTATTCTTCACAAAATTCTTCAACATGGATTTTGCTAAGCCCAAATCGATCTCTTTTTTGTTCAAAGTAGACTGAGCCAATAATGAAACCATGGCTCCTTCCAATTCACGAACGCTGTTATCGATCTGTGTTGCGACGTACTCCACTACATTTTCAGGTAAGTCAATACCATCGGAATACATCTTCTTCTTCAAAATTGCCATTCTCGTCTCAAGATCAGGAATCTGAATATCTGCAGATAATCCCCATTTAAAACGACTAAGCAAACGTTCCTCCAAACCAGCTAAATCCTTAGGTGCTTTGTCTGAAGTCAAAATAATTTGCTTTCCAGATTGATGCAAATGATTAAAAATATGGAAGAAAATATCCTGTGTTTTTTCTTTACCGGCAAAGTTATGTACATCATCCATAATGATGACATCCATTGCTTGATAAAAGTTAACGAAATCATTGATTGTATTATTTTTCAATGAATCCACAAACTGCTGACAGAATTTCTCACAAGACACATAAATGACCAGTTTATCGGGAAGATTTCTCTTGATTTCATTTCCGATTGCTTGGGCAAGGTGTGTCTTTCCCAAACCAACATCACCATAAATCATCAAAGGGTTGAATGAAGTACCACCCGGCTTATTCGCTACAGCATAACCTGCTGAACGAGCAAGACGATTACATTCACCTTCGATAAAATTTTCGAATGTGTAGTTTTGATTCAATTGCGGATCAACCTGCAATTTTTTCAATCCAGGAATAACAAATGGATTTTTGATATCTCTATTTAAAGATACCGGTACAGGGATAGATTGTCTTTTCCCTTCTGCTCCATTGCCATTCGATGGAAGATTAGTCGTATAGGGATGAGAAGCTGAAGACTTCTCCACTACAATATTGTATTCCAATCTACCTTGTTCTCCTAAAAATTTCTTTACGGTCTTACGAAGAATTCCTACATAGTGTTCTTCCAGCCACTCATAAAAAAATAAGCTAGGCACTTGAATAGTCAAAACGTCACCCTCCAAACGGACTGCTTTCACAGGTTCAAACCAGGTCTTGAAACTTTGCGCTGGTATATTATCTTTGATAATCGAAAGACAATTATTCCAGACACTTGAATACGTTTTTTCCATTCTAAAATTGTTAATAAGTTGATTTACAATACGCGACAAAAAATATGTTGATAACTTTCTCTGAGAACGAAGATGACAAAAAAATATCAGCTAAAAAACTAAAATATAAAATAATTAATAAACCATTATATATCAGATATTTACTATGTAAAATTGTGGAAAACTAGCGCTAAAATTGATCTCTAAAAATAATTATTAACATTCCAAATTTATTTGAAAAAAAAGAACAAAAAAAGTAGCAAACTAACTACGTCTCAGTCCTTAAGGTCTAAATCTAAATTAACCAAAATAATAGCTAATTACAATCTTTAGTTCATATATTTTTAATATTAAATTTATAAGAATTTAAAGCCAACTTAACATCATTGCTAATGGACGATTCAACTTATTTATGTCCAACTGTAAAACAAAAATCTATATAATTTATCCGAAAGAAAAAAACACATTGTAACATATGAGATTAATTTTGAGCTCCAAAAAAGCTATACTATAGAAACAAAAAAGGAGGTCCATATGGATCTCCTTTTTTGTTTCTTATAGTGTATAACTTTTATCCGACCATTGAACTGGTCAATTTTCCATTACAAAGTTTTTTAGCTTCTGCTATGATCGCATTCGCATCGTAGTGGGCATTCTTCCACTGTGCATTTTGTTCAGCATGCTCAATGATCTTATCGGGAATACCTAAACGAACCACTTGGCTATGATATCCATGATCTGCCATAAACTCCAATACAGCGGAACCTATTCCCCCTTGCAAACTTCCATCTTCAACCGTGATAATTTTATCAAACTTTTTAAAGACCTGATGGAGTAAGACTTCATCTAATGGTTTAGCAAATCGAAGATCATAATGTGCTGGGTGTATCCCCAATTCATTCAACTGCTGTACCGCTTTAACGGCTTCATTTCCTATAGCGCCAAAGCTCAATATAGCAAGCTCTTCCCCTTCTGTTATAAGACGTCCTTTTCCAATTTCTATTTCCGTAAATGGGCGACTCCAGTCTGGCATAACACCATTTCCTCTAGGATATCTAATAACAAATGGACCTTTATTGGGTAACTGAGCTGTATACATTAAATTTCGTAACTCTTCCTCATTCATCGGCGCAGAAACCGTCATATTTGGAACACAGCGCATAAATGCGATATCATAAGCTCCATGGTGTGTCGCACCATCCGCTCCTACCACGCCCGCACGGTCTAAACAGAAAACGACGTTCAGATTTTGCAATGCAACATCATGGATTACCTGATCATAGGCCCGTTGCATAAACGATGAATAAATATTACAAAATGGCAATAGTCCCTGAGTTGCAAGTCCAGCACTGAAAGTAACAGCATGTTGTTCGGCAATACCGACGTCAAATGCACGCTCAGGCATAGCTTTCATCATAATATTCATGGAAGAACCGGATGGCATTGCAGGTGTTATACCCACAATCTTATCATTCTCTTCTGCAAGCTCCACCAAGGTATGTCCAAAGACATCCTGAAATTTGGGAGCTACCGGTTTATCATTCGAAGACTTCTTGATCTCACCGGTAATTTTATCAAATAAACCTGGAGCGTGCCACTTCGTCTGGTCTTTCTCCGCCAACGCGAAGCCCTTTCCTTTGATAGTGACAGCATGTAATAATTTGGGACCTGGTATGTGTTTAAGATCTTCTAGCGTTTTAGCCAATTTTTTAACATCATGCCCGTCAACTGGCCCAAAGTATCTAAAATTTAAAGATTCAAATAAATTAGCATTTTTCAGCAAAGTTCCCTTTATGCTTTTTTCAAGCTTTTTGGCAATGCCAAGTGCATTGGGACCAACTTCTGAAATCTTTGTCAATACTGCTGCTATATCGTCTCTAAATCTATTGTATCGCTTAGAGGTGGTAATGCTTGTCAAATACTCCTTTAATGCACCAACATTCGGATCTATCGACATGCAGTTATCATTTAAGATCACCAAAAGATTTGATTTAGAAATTCCAGCATGATTCAATGCTTCAAATGCCATTCCTCCCGTCAAGGCACCATCACCGATTACAGCAATATGCTGACGGTCTTTCTCACCTTTTATCTGAGAGGCAACAGCCATACCCAGCGCAGCAGAAATAGATGTTGACGAGTGACCAACACCAAATGCATCGTATTTAGATTCAAAACGGTTCGGAAAGCCCGAAATTCCGTTCTCAATTCGATTTGTATGAAATATATCGCGACGCCCCGTTAGGATTTTATGTCCATAAGCCTGATGACCTACATCCCAGATCAATTGATCGTACGGGGTATTCATTACGTAATGTAACGCCACCGTTAACTCGACGACTCCCAAACTTGCTGCAAAGTGACCACCATTAACCGAAACCTGATCAATAATAAATTGACGTAATTCCTGACTTAACTGTTCTAATTGGTCTTCCTTTAGCTTTTTAAGATCAGAGGGATCGTTTATTTTACTTAATAGTTCTCCAGCCTCAAACTGCATAGTACTGCTATTTACATGATATGTTCGTACAAAGTAACGACAATTTTATTTAATCTTTAAAATTAAATCGCATTTACATATTGAGGTACAACAAATAAAATAATGAATAGTTTGTATCGAAGTTATTCCAAAAGATTTTATATGTAAATTTGTATAAGATATGCAAGTAGAAGAAGGCTACGAAATCAAGCTTCCTCAATTTGAGGGACCTTTTGATTTATTATTATTTTTTATCGAACGGGATGAATTAAATATCCACGATATACCTATTTCAAAGATTACAGATGATTTTTTATCGTATGTTAGCCAAATGCAAGCGCTCAATATGGAAATGGCAAGCGAGTTTATCTTTGTTGCTTCGACACTGATGCGTATTAAAGCTAAAATGCTCTTGCCTCGTCTAGATCTTGATGAAAATGAGAATGAAATCGATCTTAGAGAAGATCTTGTTCAAAAACTTATTCTTTATAAGCAATTTAAAGAGACCTGTGAAGATTTGAGAGTCTTGGAGGAGGATCGTCTCAAACTATACAATCGAGGCAACATACGCTATGATATCCAACAAAGACTAAAATTAGATTCTACCGGAGAAAATTTGGATAGCTTCGACCTTTATAGTCTAATGATGATTTACGAGCAAATGATGTATCAATTCCGTAATCGCCCCCCAGAAGTAACACATACAGTTGTCAAATATCCATACACCATTGAACAACAGAAGAAAGCAATAGCCGAACTAATTGAAATCAATAAAAAATTGGATTTTCAAGAAATTCTTAAAAACTCAGAAAATAAAATACAGTTTGTTTATAACTTTTTAGCAATTCTTGAAATGCTGCAACAGAGATTATTACAGATCGAAGTGGGCTTAGGCTATAACAATTTCAATGTAGGTGAAAGAGATCCAAATGAGGTAGAGGAACTCCGGCTTGAGGAGCAAGAAGCATAAAAAAAGACCTGTTTTGAACAGGTCTTTTTCGTATTAATCTTTTTTCTTAAAAGCATTCCAACCCTGGGCTGTTATCGGATAAAGATTCCCTGACTTGGAAATCATTTCACAGCCTTCAGTACTTGGGGTCATATAACCAATAATGCTAATATCCGGTAAGTTTTTGATTTTATCATGATCAGCCTGAGCTATTGTGAACAGTAGTTCATAATCTTCACCACCATTAAGTGCAGCTACGGTTGGATCAATACCAAATTCCCGCCCCGTATCATAAGTCATCTGATCCAATGGAATCTTTTCCTCATATAATCTGCAACCTTTGTCAGATTGCCTGCAAATATGTAGAATTTCCGATGCAAGCCCGTCTGAAATATCCATCATCGCTGTTGGCTTGATCCCTAGCTTGGCAAATAATTCAACAATGTCTTTCCGGGCTTCAGGTTTCAATTGACGTTCAACGATATAATCCTTTCCCTCTAAATCAGGCTGTACATTGGGATTTTCTAAATAGATATCCTTTTCACGCTCCAAGAGCTGTAAGCCCATATAAGCTGCCCCTAGATCACCAGACACACACAAGAGATCACCTTCCTGCGCACCACTACGATAAACGATCTGATCTGTATCAGCATAACCTATGCTTGTCACAGAAATAACCAAGCCTTGGGCTGAAGCGGAAGTGTCTCCGCCAATTAAGTCGACATTATATTTCTTACAGGCAATCAATGCTCCCTGATAAATCTCTTCTACAGCTTCCAATGGAAATTTTGAGGACAGACCTATTGAAAAGGTAATTTGTGAAGCTATTCCGTTCATCGCGTAAATATCGCTCAAATTGACCTGAACAGCTTTGTAACCTAGATGTTTTAACGGAACATATCTAAGATCAAAATGAATCCCTTCCAACAGTAGATCAGTAGATATCAAGGTTTTTTTACCTCCAAAATCTAGAACAGCAGCATCATCGCCAATCCCTTTAATTGTGGATTTTTCTGTTAATTCTACAGCTTTTTTTATATAATCAATCAAGCCGAACTCACCCATTTCTTCCAAATTGGTTCGCTCGGTGTTTTCAAAATCAAACATGCTAAAAAGTTTAAAAGTTTAATATAGATAATGCCTGCTGATAATCATCTCCCAGAGAGATATCCGGATGGCATTACAAAATAAGTTTTACTATAAGACCAATGCCCCCCTGCTTATACATTGGACTCTTTTCGTTGAACTGCATATAAACAGCTCAACGAAATCATTATTGACCATTGAAAACCAATCAGTTATTATCTTGGTATGATCAAAAATTATGCAGATTTCTATAAGCCTAAACTTGCCGATATTTCCAACATACGTTCAATAGGACGCTGGGCTCGGAGAATAACATCCTCGGGAAGAAGGATTTCAGGCGATTCATACTTCAGACAGTTATATAGCTTCTCAAGCGTATTAAGCTTCATATGCGGGCAATCATTACATGCACAGGCATTATTAGGAGGTGCAGGGATAAAAGTCTTATGTGGACTTGCTTTTTGCATTTGGTAGAGAATACCTGATTCTGTAGCAACAATATAAGCCTGGGCCGTATCTGTCTGGGTAAATTTAAGCATGCCGGCAGTCGATCCCACATAATCGGCTATCGCCAGTATATGATCTTCACACTCCGGATGGGCAATAAACTTAGCATCAGGGTGCTCGCTTTTCAAACGATCAATTTTATCTTGAGAAAAAATTTCATGGACCATACATGCACCATTCCAAAGCACAAGATCTCGTCCAGTTTTCTTTTTAACGTATGCTCCGAGATTACGATCCGGCCCAAAAATGATTTTCTGATCCGCTGGCAGGCTCTCTACGATCTGAACAGCGTTACTAGAGGTACATACGATATCGGAAAGCGCTTTCAATTCCGCTGTACAGTTTACATAAGTGATGACCAAATGATCAGGATATTGTTCCTTAAATTTAGCGAAAAGATGCGGTGGGCAAGAATCTGATAGCGAACAACCTGCTTTGGCATCTGGCAGAAGAACCTTTTTCGTCGGTGAAAGTATTTTAGCCGTCTCAGCCATGAAATGTACTCCAGCAAAAACAATTACATCTGCATCAGTTTTCGCAGCTTCCTGGGATAAACCAAGGCTATCTCCTATATAATCCGCTATATCTTGAATTTCAGACTCTTGATAATAGTGAGCCAAGATGACAGCGTTCTTTTCTTTCTTTAACCGTTGGATCTCTTTAATCAAATCCAGTGAGGGATCAATCGGAGCATCGATATAACCTTTTGCTTGAAGCTCATAATTTACAATTTCCATGCGAGTAGTTTCAACTTTTATGAACAGCAAAAATAAGCATTGTTAGATATATAAAAGTCAATTAAAAGCAAATTAATCAGGTCGTGGTAATATACCGCTCGCTTGAATGTGATGCATTATTAGATAATAACAGATAAAACACTGATATAAAACCTCTTATTAATCAATAATAGATTACAACGGATCTACCGAGTCTAGCTTATTGGATAATGTCAGTTTTCAAATTTGATCGAACAGCTACAACTGTTGCCCAATTACATGATCTTGCAGAACTGACAGTGAAATACCTATTTAAAAAATACAAATTAAACATTTACAAATATTAATAGTTAAATTAATTTATATAAAGTTTAATTACGCAATATTACGTCCATATAAACTCTTTTAGACTTGAATATTTAGGAAACTATTCAAATTCTTCATTTATACCAAAAGCTGAAAGGGTTTATTTCACATTATTTCGATCTTCGAAAATCAGTTTCATCCGCATCAAACCTTCATAGCCTAAGGAACGTTTTTAGGCATATTACAAAACAATGAAAAATATAGCACAAAAGGAAGCTTTATTTATTAACATTTCAGATTAAAAAACGTTTTTGAGCTCTTATAGGAGAGATTAATGGATTCTGGATTGATCAATAATTTTATATCAAATTCTCAGCGGGTTTATTTTGTAAATTTGGAGTAAACTGTATATGCCTGCAGCATTGAAAGCGTACGAAATAGCTTCGAAAGCAAAATAAACGCTCTCAGAATCGTCTATAGGATATTGTATCATCATCTTCCCTAGATATGCCATTCTAATCGCAAATATTTGAAGTTTATATATTTTTCGTTTACCAACCACATACAGCAACGGAGGCCAGAATTGGGCGAAAATCAATTTTCATCAATAAAAATAGGTCAGAGACAATCAATACAAAACAATAATCTCTGGAATAAGTGCTTTTACATTTGCATATAAAGATACTAGCAGCTTATAGAAATGAATATAGGAATGTAGCGATGTAAATTTATGCCAATTCAGGGTCGATAGCGTTGAATGAAATAGTTAAAATAAACCCTATAAGAATTGGATATTTATAAAAAAATCTAAAAGAGTCGAGTAGAAGCGAATCTAGAAGAGAGTAATTCGCAGAAATTGAAATAAAAGACTAAATGACTCCTACAGCATCCAAAATAAAGCGGATAAGAATTAAATATTAGCGACTTATAACCTAAGAGAGCACATTTATTTAATTCTAAGAGGGTTTAATAAAGTATTCACAATTTAATTTTACAAAATTTAAGAATCAATGATGAATTCTGCCAAAATAAAATCAATTATACCTAGTATGCCGATAAGAATCCAGTAAATAGCTTCTCTCAAAAGCTCAATATAACAGAATCCGAGCGTATATCCGGCTAGACCAAGCATCTGGCGATAATTATGGTACAAACCACAAAAAATTCAACAAATACAACTTAAAAGATACTAATAAGTATAATAACGAAATATAAATTTGTTGAAAAATATAAATTTTCACATTTATATTAAATTTAGTGAATTAAACCGCTTGATAGTCAAATATATAGATAATATTACAAGATAACACTAAATATGCGACTGACAACGCATTTTCAAAGCAACTTAGTCGCTTAGAATTAAATATTCGAAACAAATAGCGAATCAAGTCAATATATTCAATCCATAAGGGCTTTATTTTAGAAAAATACGCTCTGAGAATGATATAAAAAGATACTCCATAACAATAATCCACAATATTCGAATCTCACTGATCTAAATTTGGACAATTCCTCCATCTAATGGATGTTGGGCTGCAAATATAGTAAGATTGTTTGTTCTACAATAAATTATTTGAAGAAATTATTTGCAATCCAAAATTATAAACAAGCTAATTTTAAAATTTCACTTAGATCGCAAAAAATTCACTATTTAAACGCATAGAATGCAATAAAAAGCACTGAAAACAGATTTTGTAAAAATATCCAATTTTAACCGGGTTTATTTTTAAACAATAACTTTGAGATTCTGTTTAAAATTCAATTACGCCAGAACCAAACGGATATTATAGCCAATCCGAATACAATAACGCGATCCAGGAATAAAAAATTTCAATAACCATTAAGGTTCAATTTTCATTTTGAAAAATTTGCTGATAAAATTATAAAGATTTCGTACTCCAATTTAAACTCGTTGAGAAGGCAATATTCTAATATTTCTAAAAAAAATAAGCAAATAAGCAATCCTAAAACGACTTAAAATCAAAATAATAAAATCAAGTAAATTACCTTTTTAAAGAAATTCTCAAAGCAAAGATTAGTAGCTATTAGAATTCAATAAAAGAATTTATCTGGTTGAAAACCAAAAATATTGAAATCTCATAGCACCAAAATGAGAATTAAACCATTCCTTCATCAATTTCTATCAGTTACAATTCAATAAAATTGAAATAAGATCCAATAAGGGAAAATATCCAAGTATAAAACGGTTTAAAACTAAATTTTTCCTGAAAAAAATATAAATAACGCGCTGAAACTACTTTAAATCCATATACAAAAAAAAATAAAATAAATATCCAATCCTAAAGCGCTTCAAAAGCCAATAGGAAATTAAAAAAATAATATAAACTCAATTAGAATTAAATATTTCAATAGGGGACTTTATAATTCCCAGATATCGAAATCTAACCGCCTCTAATCGAACTTGACAAAACTAAACAAAGATTTTCGAACGTATTCCACAATCTTTTTTTTCAATAAATACTAATTATTTAAAATAGAAAATCTCTTATTGTTTATTATGGTGTGGAAAAGTGGTATAAATTAGGTTATTTCAATTTTGATTTTAGGTTTTTAATGAGTTTTCAACAATTTTTCAACAGGATTTATCTATTAAAGAGCTGATTTTTAAAATTCTAATTTATCTTATTTTTTATTTTCCATATATTTTTGTTGAATAGTTTTTGTTTAGAAAATGTGGAAATCTATGGATTTTTGTGCGGAAAAATTTTAGAAATAAGGCTTCGAAATAGGGGATTTGTGAATTGTTAAATACTTTTCATTTTTATTTAACCTTTTATTTACACGTTTTCCACATTTTTCGTTAATTTGAATCGTCACTTTTGGGGATAGTTTGTGAATTTTAATTTATATGGCAGATAGA
This sequence comes from Sphingobacterium sp. UBA1897, assembly GCF_002337775.1. Classification (NCBI taxonomy): domain Bacteria; kingdom Pseudomonadati; phylum Bacteroidota; class Sphingobacteriia; order Sphingobacteriales; family Sphingobacteriaceae; genus Sphingobacterium; species Sphingobacterium sp. UBA1897. Next base: position 81,520 of record NZ_DDGR01000024.1, on the reverse strand, counting down.
AAGGTAGATTTTTTGGTCATTGGATCAGGTATTGCTGGATTGAGCTTTGCTTTAAAGGCATCTAAATTCGGTAAAGTATTGATAGTCACTAAGTCCAATGAGGATGAGTCTAATACAAAATATGCGCAAGGGGGAGTGGCTGCCGTTGTGGATAAGTCAGATAGCTTTGAAAAGCATATCATTGATACTCAGATTGCTGGGGATGGTTTATGCGATGTTGAAATTGTGGAAAACGTAGTAAGAGAAGCACCGGAACGGATAGCAGAACTTATTTCATATGGGACATCATTTGACAAGGAGGAATCGGGCTTGTATGACCTGGCAAAAGAGGGGGGACATTCAGCTCATCGTATTTTACATTATAAAGATATAACTGGTTACGAAATAGAGCGTGCATTATTGGCTCAAGCACATAGTGATCCCAATATTGAAATTGTAACACATTACTTTGCCATTGATTTGATTACACAGCATCATCTGGGTGAGTACGTGCATAAAAATAGGGAAGACATTACCTGTTATGGAATTTACGCTTTTAATACCTCATCACATTTAGTAGATCAGATTTTGAGTAAGGTCACCGTGATGGCCTCTGGCGGAGCCGGTCATGTTTATTCAAGTACAACAAATCCAACTATCGCGACTGGAGATGGTATAGCGATGGTGTATCGGGCAAAAGGTAAGGTACGTAATATGGAGTTTATGCAATTTCACCCTACTTCTTTATATAATCCAAAGGATTCGCCTGCATTTTTGGTATCCGAAGCTGTACGTGGATTTGGGGGAATTTTAAGGAGGATCAATGGTGAATCTTTTATGGAGGAGTACGATGAACGTGCTTCCTTGGCACCAAGAGACATCGTTGCTAGAGCTATTGATGCCGAGATGAAGAAATCAGGTATAGATTATGTTTACCTCGATATTACGCATCGGGATAAACAGGATATTATCAAGCATTTTCCAAACATTTATGAAAAGTGCCTTTCGATCGGGCTGGATATGGCGAAGGATTTTATACCAGTTACACCGGCGGCGCATTACCTCTGCGGGGGTATCTATGTCGATGATTTTGGACGCAGTAGCCTTGTTAATTTATATGCTTGCGGTGAATGTTCTTCTACTGGACTACATGGTGCAAACAGATTGGCTTCTAATTCGCTTCTTGAAGCACTTGTTTATGCGCATCGTATTTTCTTAGACGCCACAAAGTCGATAGGATTGATTAACCATATTGTTGACGTTCCGGAATGGGATGATTCTAAAACTTCACTTTCAAATGAGGATATTTTAGTAAGTCATAATTTGCGCGAATGCCAAAAGATTATGAGTGACTATGTTGGTATTGTTCGTTCCGATTTTAGGCTGGAAAGAGCCCTTAAACGATTACATCTGTTATATGAGGAGACTGAAGAATTTTATCGAAATACCAGGCTTTCTGTTAAATTGTGTGAATTGCGTAATGTTATCCAAGTAGCTTATATTGTGACAAAATCAGCTATGTTGAGGAAAGAAAGTAGGGGATTGCATTATACAACTGACTACCCTAAACATTCGGAAGTACTACAGGACACAATTTTTTAAGGAATATGGCACTTATTTTACCTGTTTTGGATAAATCTCCATTGATAGCCGAAGAATGCTTCTTAGCACCTAATTCAACGATTGTAGGCGATGTAGAGATTGGGCATCACTGTTCGGTATGGTTTAACGCTGTAATACGTGGAGATGTCAATTATATTCGTATTGGTAATTATACGAATATTCAAGATGGTGCTGTTATACATTGTACCTATAAGAAATGCGGTACAACGATTGGAAATTATGTAAGTATAGGCCACCAGGCTATGGTACATGGATGTATTTTGGAAGACCATGTACTCATTGGTATGGGAGCTATCGTTATGGATAATGCTATTGTTGAATCGAATGTTATTGTAGCAGCTGGAGCAGTGGTGTTAGAAAACACCCGCTGTGAATCGGGATTTCTATATGCTGGGGTACCTGCGAAAAAGATAAAGACACTTTCTGAAGAGCAGAAAGATCTATTGCAGCAGCTACCACATAATTATGTTCTGTATAGCTCTTGGTTTTAGCTTAATCGAATTAGCAATATTTTAAATTATTATTTTAGAATGGCCTCACTTATTCTTTTTTGAGGCCATTCAATGAAAAGCTATCTTTTTGTTCCCAATTAGCACGTATCGTAAATACTTTATTTAGATATATTACAGGTTCCGGAAAGGTTTTCTTTTCGACATCTCCGGTATCCCATATTCCATTATCATTGTCGTCGCGAATTACACGTATGCTATACTTTCCTCCTGGATACTGTTTGTATACGACGGTCGGATTGTTCATGTTTATTTTGTCGACGCGGTAGACTTTATCTTTTTTCTCATTGATTAACTCTACCAGATATGTTGTATTGCTATCTAGATCTGTAAAATCAAATGTCAGATCCCCATAGTTTTCACTATCGTCATAAGTCAAATCCAGCTTTTTCTCTTTATTCTGCTCGCCAAAATAGCCTGTTATGGCGCCTTCTGTAAACTCAATTTGGTACTTTTTATCTTTTCTCCAATTATATCGAATATGGTAGATATTGCTATTCGCTGTATCAACGGCAAGTTGGTAATTGGTTCGGACCAATGAGTCTTCTTTGAATTTCAACTTGGTTTTATCGATATTCTTGATCGGTGTGAATGCAGATACCTGAAGGTGTGTAATCCGATCTACTCGCCCATTATTCGGGGTAAAAATAGGATCAATTGTCTGCTCTATTTTTACATTCCCTTTTCTAATTAGAATGGTGTCCAATGGCCTTTCATTTTCTGTCAGAACCAGCTTTAGGGAGTCTATTTTTAAATTTGGAATAAACAAAGTAGCGGAGTCTGATGTATTTGAAAAGCGTACTATTTTATCCTTGTTGTTTACTTCATCATTTAGGATATTGAGTTTGGGTTTGTCCACTCGCCTGTTAAAAATAAGAAGTATACTTCCATTTTTTTCAAATTTCTTCTCTTGCGTTCTAAACTTTTTTGGGGTTCCTTTGAATATCTCCAAATTGATATTGTTTAAGTCTCGCGCTAGCACGATAGAGTCTTTTAGGAAACCTATTTCTTCATCAGCGCCATTATAGATCCTATCATTGTTCTTTTCTTGAAGTGCGTAAATGCGATAGGTTCCTTCTCTCAAATTGTTTAGTTTGTAATTGCCTGCAGTGTCTGTTGTCGTAAATATATTCGCTTTCTTCTTCCCGAAAATGGAATCTTGGCTAGTGGGGATCAATAAGACTTTAACATCTTTTTGGACCTCTTTGGTCACTGCGCTTTTTACATTACCGGATATACTGAGCGAATCTATTTTGTCTCCTGTTGCGAATACATAAGCATAATTGACCAGTGCATTTCCTGCGTTATAATCGACTAGTCCTTTACCGAAATATATGCTGTAAGTTGTATTTTTTTCGAGAGAATCAGGTAAGGTAATTTCTAGATTTTTTTTCTTGACCTTGAATTCTGGGTTACTCCCCATGTCTGGCGTAATACTGAATTCTTTTTGCTGATTTGCTAGTTTGATATACTCGTCGAAAGTGATAACTATTTTTTTTGCTGTAAAATTCTTCGAAAAATTCGTAGGGCTTTCCAATAGTATTTTCGGGGGAATGGAATCTTTTGGGCCCCCCGTAGGCTGTTGTATGCTCGCACATTGTATGGACAAGCCAATAAGCATAATAAACATGCTTAAAATAAGTAATCTTGTTTTTAAGCTACTTTTTAGCCTTTTTGAACCACTTTTATTTTCTTTTAAAGAAGTTGTCATAAAAAATAGAATATTGTCTTAAATCGCTTATTTTAAGCTATGTAATATTTTATATATAAGTATTTGTATATCAGTTTTTTAACTCATGTGTACCATCAATACAGTGATATCGGAGGGTGAAACACCCGAGATTCTTGAGGCTTGTCCCAGTGTACGTGGTTTTACCTTTGATAGCTTTTGTCTTGCCTCAATGGATAATGACGTTAGCAAGCTGTAGTCGAAATCAGGGTTTATTTCTCTATCTTCCATCTTCTTCATACGATTAACTATTTCCATTTCTTTATCGAAATAGCTTTCATATTTGAGATTGATCTCTGCTTGTTCGATGGTGTCGTTATCAAATTGGGATACATAGTGTGCAAAGCCTTCATCTCCTTTCAGAATATCTTGGATACCAACTTGTGGTCTTGCAAGTACATTACTCAACCTTGTTTTCTGAGGAAGAGCGCTCGAGCCAACTTCTGCTAACACTGCATTCATCTTTTCGACATTGGTTGAATTTTGTTTTAGATACTCAATTATTTTAGTTGAGTTATCAATTTTGTCTTGCACTTTTTTGAGTCTTTCTTCTCCTACTAATCCCAATTTATAAGCTAATGGGGTTAGGCGAATATCAGCATTGTCCTGGCGCAAAAGTAGACGATGTTCTGCTCTTGATGTAAACATACGGTATGGCTCTTCAGTTCCTTTTGTTACGAGATCATCGACCAATACACCTATATAAGATTCGGATCGTTTTAGAATAAGTTCCTTATCATCGTTGATCCGTTGATGCGCATTTATCCCGGCTAGGAAACCTTGAGCGGCGGCCTCTTCATAGCCAGTAGTCCCATTGATTTGTCCTGCAAAAAATAGATGTTTCACCAATTGGGTTTCTAGGGTTAGATCCAATTGCATTGGTGGAAAGTAGTCGTATTCTATGGCATAACCTGGTCGGTACATCTTTGCATTTTCAAAACCAGGGATTAATTGCAGAGCTTTTAATTGTACATCTTCCGGCAATGAAGTCGAGAATCCATTAACATAGATTTCTACGGTTTTAAAACCTTCGGGCTCCACGAATATCTGATGTCTTTCACGCTCGGCAAAACGATTTATTTTATCTTCTATAGAAGGGCAATAACGGGGACCCAATCCTTTGATACGTCCCGTAAACATGGGTGATTTTTCAAACCCAGTACGAAGCATTTCGTGAACTTTATCGTTTGTGTAGGTAATCCAACAACAGCGTTGTTCGGTAGGTATTTCTACATCTGTATAAGAAAACCGCCCTCTTTTTTCGTCGCCCCACTGTTCTTCCATTAATGCATAGTTGAGGCTTCTCCCATCTATGCGTGGTGGAGTTCCTGTCTTCATTCTTCCTGATTCGAAACCAAGGGAAACAAGTTGTTCGGTTAAACCTGTGGCTGCCTTCTCTCCTGTTCTACCTCCTCCAAATTTCTTATCGCCAATGTGAATTACACCATTTAGAAAAGTTCCATTGGTCAGTACCACAGCGTCCGATTCTATTTCTATTCCCATCGAAGTGATGACACCGCAAGCTTTTCCATTTTTGACGATAACTTCTTTTACGGTATCTTGCCACATATCTAAATTTGGAAGAGACTCCAATTGTAACCTCCATTCTTCAGCAAAACGCATTCGGTCATTTTGTGTACGTGGACTCCACATAGCTGGACCTTTCGAAAGATTGAGCATTCGGAATTGAATGGTTGATTTATCTGCTATGATACCAGTATATCCGCCCATAGCATCAATTTCTCTTACAATTTGTCCTTTTGCTACACCACCGATAGCGGGGTTACAACTCATTTGGGCTATTACTCCCATATTCATTGTGATGAGTAAAGTGGACGAACCTAAGTTAGCTGCTGCCGCTGCTGCCTCACATCCGGCATGCCCCGCACCAACGACAATTACATTATATTTTTTAAACATTTTTCTATTCTTGTTCCACGTGAAACGTGGTGTTTTTATTTCTTTGTAAATTTACGTTTTCTTGTGTTCCACGTGAAACCTCTGGTGAAATTTTACATAAAATCAGCAAGATATAACCATCTTTCGGATTTATCGTCTATCTGTTTTTGGATAGATTGAATTTCTTCCGCTAAGGAAGAAAGTTTTAGATGATCTGTTACCTGGTTTAGTTCCTCCGTTTTTAACGCTACTTGTGTTTCCAGTTTTTCGATTTCTTCTTCTAGTTTGTTATATTCCAATTGTTCCTTGTACGAGAGTTTTTTCTTTTCCTCTTTTACAATTGGCTTTACCTGTTCTTGGGTTATCTTTTTTTGTTTTTCCTTTTCTAATTTTTGGATTTCTTCCTGTTCAAGTTTAAAGTCGGCATAATTTCCATTGTATATCTGCACGATCCCCTTTCCTTCAAAAATGAAAAGTTGATCCGTTAATTTATCTAATAGATACCTGTCGTGTGATACTAATATGAGTACTCCTTTGTAGTTGTCAAGAAAATCTTCCAGCACGTTTAATGTATCAATGTCCAAATCATTGGATGGTTCATCCAGGATTAAGAAATTTGGATTCTTCATTAAAACACGCATTAATTGAAGTCTTTTTTTCTCCCCTCCACTTAATTTGTTAACGAAACCAAATTGTTTTTCAGGTGGAAATAAAAAGTGGGTTAGCAGCTGTGAAGCTGTGATTACTTCCCCATTTGCCATTTCAATATAGTCTGCTATATTTTTTACAACATCTAATACTCGATCGTTTTCATTTACTTCCAAACCTCCCTGTTTATAGTAGCCATATACTGTGGTTTCCCCTACTGCTATAGACCCTGTATCAGGTTTTTCTTCTCCCGTGATTAAATTAAGAAAGGTTGATTTTCCAGTACCATTTTTTCCAGCTAGACCAATACGATCACCTTTTTTAAAGGTGTATGAAAAATCATGTATGATTTCCTTTGCTCCATAACGTTTGGCAACATGTTCTAGTTCGAGTATTTTTGAGCCCTGTCTGCTTACTTTTACACTGAGTTGTACCGAGTCGTTTCCTTTAATTGCTTTAGATTTTTCTTCCAAGTCATAGTATGCTTCAATACGTGATTTGGATTTGGTACCACGTGCCTGTGGTTGACGACGCATCCACTCCAATTCACGGCGAAGTAGATTTCTGCTTTTCTCAACCATAACCGCATCAATAGTTTCGCGTTCGGACTTCTTTTCTAGAAAATAAGAATAGTTACCTTTATAGGTAAAGAGATTGCCCCTATCCAGCTCTCGAATCTCAGTACAGATATTATCCAAGAAGTAGCGATCGTGTGTTACTAAAAGAACGGTTTTGCTACCTGTTGTTAGTAGTTTTTCAAGCCATTCAATAGTCTCTATATCCAAATGGTTGGTGGGTTCATCTAATATATAAATATCCGGTTCGTCTATCAAAAGCTTGGCTAGGGCAAGGCGTTTTCGTTGGCCTCCTGATAAACTTTTGATATCTTGATGGAAATCCATAATGTTTAAACGATTAAGAATCGTCTTAATATTATGCTCATATTCCCAAGCATTCAATGAACTTATTTTTTCTGTAAGATCTTCTAATTTTTTCTGATCGATATCAGTTTCCAATAACAGCTCCTCGTACTCACGGATAAGACGTTGTTGATCGTTGTCTGTACTATAAATAAAATCGTTGATTGATTTTAATCCTGTGAAATCAGGATCCTGTTCTAAGAAACCAATTTTTATACCTTTTTCTTTTACAACTTTTCCTGAGGTTGGTAAGATTCGCTCTGCTAAAATAGCGAGTAAGGTTGATTTACCTGTGCCATTGATTCCGACCAAGGCCACACGTTCTCCCTTCTGGAGACCGAAATGTAAATCTTTAAAAAGCCATCGATCATGGAAGGAATGGCTTACTTGTTCTGTAGCTAAAATACTCACGTTATATCACCCTAAATTATATTCAGTCAATTTACACGCCAAAACACTACCAGGAGGTTTCTTCTCTAGGTAGTTTATATCGTGTTGATAATCAATACTTTATTTATATATCTATTGATTATCAGTTATTTATATATTGAATCAATAATCGTTTTGATTGTTGACTAATTTAATCTATCGGGTGGCATACGATCAAATGCTAGCATTTACCATCGGGTAAAATTAGTATATCCCGAGGTTGGCATGTTCATTTGGAATGCTCGCAAAAATAAAGAAATAGTTTCTTATTCGATGCGAAAAAAGCTTCGTTATTTGATTAATTGGCAATAATGATACTGCCTTGATAAAATTAATTCAATGCGTAATCAGCTATCAGATTGAAACGTGGTATTTCAACTTGAAAGCTGCCGTTGTCCAGTGTTCGGATCATATTGTAATATCCTTCCATGAATCCGAATTCGCTATTGAGATTGCAACCTGAGGTATACTGATGAGTCTGGCCAGGTTCTATAATAGGTTGTTCGCCTACTACCCCTTCTCCAGATACCTCCCTATAGTCTCCTTTTGCGTCAAAGATTTTCCAATAGCGACTTATCAATTGAACCGTGTAATCGCTGAGATTTTCTATGCTGATATGATAAGCAAACATGAAATGTTCACGGTCCGGATTCGAATACTCTGATTGATAGATGGTTTCAACCGAGATTTTTACGCCTTCTGTAATTTGTGTGATCATTTGAATGATGTTTATTGTTGCAATGAATATTTACGCTAAAATACTAATAATGAGTTTAAAAATCGAAATTATAATCATTTTAAAAGGTTAAATAATGCTAAGTTTAAAATTAGTATAGCCAAATGGACCTTAATTAGTAGGTTTGTATTATGGCAAATGGTATCTTATATTTAATTCCTGTTCCATTGAGTGATGACGCAGCTTTCCAATCGTTTACTGCATATTTAGTGGAAACAATCAATTCATTGGACGAGTATATTGTAGAAAATGAAAAAACGGCTCGTAAGTTTTTAAAACTTGCAGGTTTAAAGATTCCGCAGAGCGAACTAAAAATTCATGATTATGGAAAACATGCGCGGGATAAGGGAAATATAAACGACTTTTTTGGAGGCTTGAAACAGGGCAAAAATGTTGGTTTAATGTCTGAGGCAGGATGTCCTGGTGTTGCTGACCCTGGAGCTTCTATTGTAGCACGGGCACATCAATTGGGTATTAAAGTAGTTCCTCTTGTTGGACCAAGCTCTATTTTACTAGCGCTTATGGCTTCTGGATTTAGCGGTCAGAAATTTGCTTTTCATGGGTATTTACCTATCGATAAAATTGATAGATCTAAGGAAATTAAAAATCTCGAACAACAATCAGCACGCGAAAAGCAGACTCAGATTTTTATTGAAACTCCATTTAGAAATAATCAGCTTTTGGCTGATCTACTAAAAATATGTAAACCTTCCAGCTTACTCTGTGTTGCATCAAATGTAACTGCGGCCGATGAAAATATCCAAAGTTTGACGATTGGTGAGTGGAGAAAACGATCGTATGATTATCATAAAAAGCCTACTATTTTTTTACTTTATGCATGATGTTTTTATAGCTCCCCCCTACCCTATCTTCCTTGATGAAGTTTAGTTGAGAAGCTAAAAGCTGTTTTTATTCGATTGAATCATGTTTTATTAAAGTGAGTGAGTAGTCACATCTAATTTTTAAATAAAAATGTAAACTGGCTTATCTATACAGTTTCTGAACAGATTTTGTGAAGTGTCGAGGATGTTTTAATATATAACACAATGAATTACTGTAAATTACTGTTTATTATATTTTTCTTTTCATTAGTTGGATTCGGTAAAGATGTTTCTGCGCAGTCTTCTACGTATGTGATCGTCCATGGAGCTTGGGGTGGTGCTTGGCAGTTTAAAAATACTGCAGTTGAGTTAGCGAAGAAAGGAAATGCGGTTTACCGCCCTACACTAACAGGCTTGGGCGAGCGTTATCATTTAGCAGATACCTCTATTCGATTGCAAACTCACGTTAATGATGTTGTGAATACGATCCTGTTTGAGGATCTTCATGATATTATACTGGTGGGACATAGTTATGGTGGTATGGTAATTACGGCTGTGGCCGACAGTCTTCCGGATAGAATACGTAAATTGGTTTACTTGGATGCTATACTTCCGGAGGATCAACAATCTGTAATAAACTTAATGGGGAAATCTACTGCAGCAAATGGACTGCTAAGATTAGAAAAGGATGGTTATATTTTTCCTTTCTGGGTGAAGGACGTTAAGAGGTTTCCTAGAGATGTCCCCCACCCGCTAAAAACAATGACAGATAAGATTAATTTAAAAAATCCGAAACGACTTAAGATCCCAAGTACATACATTTTGACTTATATGGATGATACAGCAATTGAAGAAGATGATTTTTACCCGTTTTATAAGAAGGCTAAAACCATGGGTTTTAAAACAATTGAATTTGTTGGAGATCATAATCCACAAATAAAAAAGTTGAAAGAATTAGTAGATTTGTTGGAACAGGAATAATAAATAAGCAATAAATAGTTCAATGACGCAAGAGGAATTAATAAAAGAGTTAAGTAAGCCTGAAGTAATTTATACCGCTATGGGTATTGTGGCTATACGTATTATTGTATGGCTTTTATTTGCAAATACAATTCGAAAGACCTTAAAATTGGTCGCTAAAGAAAATAGATTAATGACGCCTAACCAATCCTGGTTAGCTGCCATTCCGCTGGTTAATATTTATTGGAATTTTCAGGTTGCTTCGCGTCTAAGGGATTCTTTGATCAATGAATTTTATGATCGGAAAATAGCTGTGGAAGAAAACCCTACGTTTAGGAAAGGATCGCTATATGCATGGATTTACTTGGCCACAAATATTCCACTCCCACTTTCCATTTCCGGTGTACTGATCATTATGCATTTTGTGACCTTGGCTAATTATTGGTTTGAAATTAACGCGAATAGAAGAATTTTGGAAGAACATAATAAATTTAGAGAAAAGGAGGTAATTGTAGACCATGAAAATTAAAGAAGTCATTGATTATTTGGAGCAATTGGCTCCTTTAGATTTGCAGGAGTCTTATGATAATGCTGGGCTTATTGTGGGCGACGCCAATAGAGAGATTACAAAAGTGCTCATTTCTTTGGACTGCACAGAAGCTGTTGTAAAAGAGGCCATTGATAAAGGATGTAATTTAATTATTTCGCATCATCCTATTGTTTTTAAGGGCCTAAAAAAATTTAATGGAAAAAATTATGTGGAGCGTACGGTTATTAAAGCAATTGAACATAAAGTTGCATTATATGCCATTCATACAAATCTCGACAATGTTACCGGTGGAGTGAACACGAAAATTGCCGATAAATTGGGATTAGAAAATCAGGCTATACTGGAATCTAAAACAGATGTATTGCGAAAAATGGTCGTTTTTGTACCAAGGAGTCATGTTGAAGATGTCCGACAGGCATTGTTTGATGCGGGTGCAGGTAAAATCGGAAAACACTATGATCAATGTAGTTTTAATACGGCAGGTTATGGTAGTTTTAGACCTTTAAAAGGGGCCGATCCTACCATTGGAGAGATTGATGTTCAAGAGCGTGTAGAGGAAACACGAATTGAGGTTATCTACCTGAAATCTAATGAAAGGAAGTTACTTTTAGCACTCTATGAAGCTCATCCCTATGAGGAAGTAGCTTATGATTTGTTTGATATTCAAAATACGGCCACTGAAATTGGTGCTGGAATGATTGGAAATTTGGCTGAACCAATGGCTGAATTGGAATTTTTAGCTTATCTTAAGGACAAACTGAGGTTGAATGTCATTCGTCATACAGCCTTATTAGATAAAAAAGTTAGTCGTGTAGCTGTCTGTGGTGGCTCGGGTGGATTTTTACTTGGTGCAGCCAAACGTTCTGGCGCTGATTTTTTTGTTACAGCAGACTATAAATATCATGAATTTTTTGATGCTGAAGGTGAAATAGTGATTGCAGATACGGGACATTTTGAGAGCGAACAATTTACGCAAGAATTATTGTACGACATTATTACGAAAAAATTTCCTAACTTTGCAACCTTAACAACAGAAATAGATACAAATCCTATAAAATACTACAGTTGATGGAACAAACCGTAGAACAAAAATTGAAAGCATTATGGCTTTTACAAGCCATACATACTAAAATAGACAAAATTCGCCAAGTTCGTGGTGAATTGCCTATGGAAGTTGCAGATCTTGAAGATGAGATTGCGGGTTTAGAAACTCGTATTGAGAAGATCAGAATAGACTTAGACGATTTAGAAGATTCGATCGTTAAGCGTAAAAACATGATTAAGGATGCCCAAGCTGCTATCAAAAAATATGAGTCGCAGTTAAATGAGGTAAAAAATAATCGTGAATACGACGCTATTTCGAAAGAAATCGAAATTCAAGGTCTTGAGATTCAGGTTTGTGAAAAAAGAATTAAAGAAGCAGAATTCGAAATTCGCAACAAGACAGAAAACTACGATACTACTGTAGGTAATCTTGAGTATAGCAAAAACGAGCTTGAGGGAAAAAAGAAAGAATTGGAAACAATTACTTCTGAAACTCAAAAGGAAGAAGATGCATTATTGGCTAAAGCTGCTGAGGCTGAAGCTAACATCGAAGAACGTTTGGTAAAGGTATATTACCGTTTACGTAACTCGTTCAAAAACGGACTTGCTGTTGTTTCGATTGATCGCGATAGCTGTTCAGGATGTCATAATAAGATTCCTGCTCAAATGCAATCAGAAATACGTCAACGTAAGAAAATCATCATTTGTGAGCACTGTGGTCGCGTTTTGGTCGATGAAGGAATTGTGTTAGAAATCGAACAAGAGTACGGTTTCTAATCTTCAATAGCTAAAGAAAAGTCCTGCTGAAAGCGGGACTTTTTTTTTGTCATATTTTTTATGCAACTTTGTGGATATACTAACTAGGTCCACTTTACAAAAGTGTAGTTTTGTGTGTGGTAAATTTAACCGTTAAACGTTTATGAATAAAACTCATTTCAAGTTATTTGCTGCCTTTTTGCTCGGGACATCCTTTCTGCAAACAAAAGCGCAAGAAACCCTATTACTTCGAAACCCAAGTATCAGCGCCAACAATATCGCTTTTGTGTATGGTGGAGATATTTGGATTGCCGACAAAAACGGAGCTAATCCGAGACGCCTTACAACAAATCCAGGGGTGGAACAGAATCCAATGTTTTCTCCAGACGGCAAGAAAGTAGCATTCACAGGAAATTATGATGGAAATACAGACGTATATGTAATCCCTTTAACGGGTGGAGAGCCAAAACGTATCACTTATCATCCCTCTTCGGACGTATTGCGCGGATGGCTCAATAATGATGAAGTATATTATACTACATCTCGTGATTTCACCTATGCTTTAAGTCCACGATTATACAGTTCCAATATTCAAATGTCGGGAATGGACAAGGCGCTCATTATGCCTGAGGCTACTCAGGGAAGCCCTTCTGCCGATGGTCGTTATTGGGCTTACATCAAGAATACTGACCCTACTGAAAGAGATCGAGTAGCCTTTAAGCGTTACCGGGGTGGTGGTATGCCAACCATTTGGATCTTTGATACCAAAACAAAAGAAATCGAGACTATTCCGAATGTTAAAAGTAATGATGTTAAGCCATTATGGTTGGGAACGAAGGTTTATTTCCTATCTGACCGCGATAAAATTGTCAATATTTTTAGCTACGACACCAAAACTAAAAAGGTTGAAAAACTAACAGATTTCAAAGATTATGATGTACGTTCCTTGAATGGGAATGGTAACGACTTGATTTTTGAATATGCTGGAGTATTGAATACACTGAATCTAAACGGAAATAAAATTACTCCTTTGCACATCACTGTGAATACAGATGTCATGTACAAAAGACCTTATTATAAAGATATCAAGGACGATATACGTTATGCTACATTATCTCCTACGGGTCAGCGCGCGTTATTTGAAGCACGTGGGGAGATCTTTACGGTACCAAAGGAAAAAGGAGAAGCTCGAAATTTATCTAATTCACCAGGTTCGCATGAACGTTTTCCAGATTGGTCTCCTAATGGTAAATGGGTTTCATATATCTCAGATAAAAATGGATCCTATCAGTTGGTACTGATGGATCAGTTCGGAAAAGATCAGCCCTTATACTTTAATTTAGGGGAAACCAATTTCTATTTTGAACCTACTTGGTCACCAGATTCAAAGAAGCTTTTTTACAATGATGCGCATCTTAATCTGTATTATATTGATATTGCTTCCAAGACTGTTGTCAAAGTTGCCGACGACAAATTAAGTGGTCAAACCGGGCGTGTATCCAATCATTTCCAACCAAGTTGGTCTCCAGATTCAAAATGGATATCCTTTATACGTACACTGGAAAACGGTGCACCTGCTGTGTTCATGTATAACTTAGATACAAAGAAAACTCAGCAAATTACGGATGGTATGAGCTCTGCCCGCAGTACAGCATTTTCGCAAGATGGTAAATATTTATTTTTCACGGCGAGTACAAATACAGGTTTAACAAATTCTGGTTTACATATGTCCGCTGTACAGCGTAATGTAGATTATGCAGTCTATGCTTTTATCCTGTCGAGCAAAACACCATCATTCTTTAAAAACGATAGTGATGATGAGCAAATCCGTGAAGATAAAGCTGATAAAAAGGAAGAGGGAGAGAATAATAAAAAAGAACGTGTAAAAGAGAATGATAAAAAAGCTCCGAAAAAGGATAAGAAGGAAGAGTCAGTTGCAAGCAAGCCGGTTGACAAATCTATTCAGGTAGACTTTGATCGTATAGAGAATCGAATTGTTGCCCTCCCTTTGCCAGCCGGTCCTTACTGGAATTTAAATGGTTTGGTTCCGAATCAATTGACTTATCAACGTAGAGGAACAATCGGTGCATATGATTTTAAGGATCTTGAAAATAAAACTTTAGTGGAGAATGCACGTAGTTTTGTTATTAGTGCTGATGGTAAAAAAATGTTATATCAAACGGGAAATGGGTTCAATATTGTAACAGCTGGGCAAAAAGTAGCCTCTCCTACTGCAGGAGAAGTCAAGTTAGGTGGAATTCAGCAATTGGTGGATCCCGCAGCCGAATGGAAACAGGTATTCAATGAAGTTTGGTCAATGCAAAAAGACTATTTCTATGTAGAAAATATGCATGGTGCTGACTGGAAAGCGATGAAAACCAAATATGAAAAATTCTTACCTTTTGTAAACCATCGTTCTGATCTTGGTTATTTATTGAACGAAATGATGGGAGAAATGGTCGTGGGACACAATTATATCTATCCAGGAGATCAACCTTCCACGCCATCAGTTTCAGTTGGTGTGTTGGGAGCAGATTATACGCTAAAGAATGGTTATTATCAGATCGCCAAATTGTTTACGCGTCTTGAATGGAATCCATCGTTCAAAGCCCCATTGGCTGAACCGGGATTAAACATAAAAGAAGGAGATTATATTGTTGCAGTTAATGGTACTGAATTGACTGAAGATAAGGATATTTATAGTCTATTCGACAACACTGTTGGTAAACAAGTTACGTTGAAGGTCAATTCAAAACCTTCTTTGGTAGGCGCACGAGAAGTAATCGTTAAACCGATCTCGTTTAGTGATGAAATGAACTTGCGTAACATGGAATGGGTCGAAAGGAACCGTAAAAAAGTAAATGAATTGAGCAATGGGCAAATAGCTTATGTGTACATGCCGAATACCGGTCCTGAAGGGTATACCTATTTCAATCGGTATTACTTCGCTCAGATGGATAAAAAGGCTCTTCTAATGGACGAAAGGAACAACGGTGGTGGTTGGGTTGCCGATTACGTGATTGATCTCTTATCTCGCGAGTTAATCGCTGGCTGGGGAATTCGTGATGGAAAAGGATTTACGACTCCAGGAAATGGCATTTATGGACCAAAAGCCATGATTATTAATGAAAATGCAGGCTCGGGTGGGGATATGATGCCTTATATGTTCCGTTTTAAAGGACTTGGTAAATTGGTCGGTCGTACAACAATGGGGATTTTGGTTGGCATAAGCGGTTACCCTCCTTTGTTGGATGGAGGCCGTATTACTTCACCAAACTTCGGTGTTTATGACCTAAAAGGAAATTGGATTATCGAAAATGAAGGGGTCGCTCCTGATGTATTTATCGAACAATTACCAAAAGATCTTTTGGAAGGCCGAGATCCACAGCTTGAAAGAACGGTGAAAATATTGTTGGAAGAAATGAAAACATATCCGTATAAAAATCTGCAGAAACCTGCAGACCCAATTCGAGTGAATTAGGATAATCTATATTAAAAAAAGGCTTTGGATTTTTCCAAAGCCTTTTTTTTGATCATATATGCTGTGTCAAATGTATTCATATTCGGGATGATCGAATACCTCTGTTGGAGTTTTTACTGTATTTGGATGATATCGCGCGTTGCCATTCGGCTAGTACAAACTAGACGGCAGAATTTGAATGAACGCGACAATTTTAATAAATCTTGCTTTTATTGCTATCTTTAACTGATATTTAATAGCTATGTTTCCTGAACAAACACCCCATCCGTTTCAATCTTTGTTACGATTGATCTTAATGGTTATCGGTTTTACCATTCTTTCGCAGATTATTGCTATTCTGATTATTGCAAGTTATTATACATACACCAGGCAGGTCTTCTCACTGGAATCCTTAATGAATGGATCGGCCAATGAGATGCGCTTTATGTTGTTAATGAGCAGCTTGGGATCTTTTGTGGTACCGGCTTATCTGATGAATACACGCGAAGGATATGGCATTACTTATTTTAAACTGAAAAAATGGCCTAGTGGAATGCAATTTGGCTATATATTTTTAGCAATGCTTTCTTTTATGCCTTTGATGAGTCTGATCGGTCACTGGAATGAAACCTTACAATTGCCCGATAGTATGCAATCGTTGCAACGTTGGATGGAGCGTAGCGAAAAGGAATCGGGTGATTTAATCAAGGGCATAATCATGGAGTCGAGTATAGCCGGCTTTTTGTACAATATTGTTGTACTGGCCTTGATTCCGGCCATAGGTGAAGAATTGCTGTTTCGTGGTATTTTGCAAAAAATAATAGGAAGATGGTTGAGCAATCAGCATGTGGTTATATGGCTCGTTGCTATTATCTTCAGTGCGATACACCTGCAATTTTTTGGTTTTGTTCCCCGCATGTTATTGGGGGCTTTTTTTGGCTATCTTTATGTATGGAGCAAAAACATCATATTGCCCATCTTTGGGCACTTTGTCAATAATGCCGGAGCCACAATTGGAGCATTTTATTACGTAAGACAGGGAAAGAGTTATGATGAACTCAATGCATTTGAGTTACAATCTTGGTGGATATATCTTGTAGCCTTCATTTTTACTCTTATTTTTGTATTCTTATTTTATCGATCAACGCAAAAAGAAAACAATGGAGAACGATTGGAAAAAAATTAAAACATATACAAATGCTATTCAAGCCGAGATAGTCAAACAAATGTTGGAAGAGAATGGTATTCCGGCTGTCGCGTTGAATAAACAAGATTCTTCTTATCTGTTTGGGAAAATTGAACTTTATGTCAGCGAAGGATCTATCGAAGCAGCCGAAAGGTTAATTGAGGAATCGGAAGGGGATTTTAGTTTATGAAAACAAGAGCAATAACCGGAGTAATCTTTGTGGCTGTTATGATAGCGGCTACTCTTTTGGGAGCTTATGTTTATTCCATCTTTTTTACCTTGCTAAGTACATGGTGTCTTTATGAATTCTATGGAATAATTTCATCCGAAGAACGCGCTCCAAATAAAGTGATTGGTATCGCCCTGGCCTTGGTACTGTTTGTTTTGGGATCCTTAATTTCGATGGATCTGCTTGCGGTAAAATTTTTAGCACTGATTATTCCGTTTATAAGTGTGACTTATATTATTTCACTGTTTCAGAAGAGAGCTTTTCCTTTTAATGATATTGCCTATACTTTTTTGGGAATAGCTTATGTTACATTACCCTTTTTCCTATTTTCCAAATTAGGGTTTATGCAAGGTGCTTTTAACCATGTGCTGCCCTTAGGTTTTTTGATCTTATTGTGGACAAACGATACAGGGGCATATCTCGCTGGACGAAGCTTCGGGAAACGTAAACTATTCGAACGGATCTCACCAAAGAAAACATGGGAAGGTTTTTTCGGTGGATTGATTTTGGCAATTGTTGCTGCAGTGAATCTAGAGAAGTATTTTGGTTATCTACCACTCTGGCAATGGGTAAGTATAGCGGCTATTATCAGTATTGTTGGAACATTGGGAGACTTAGTTGAGTCGATGTTAAAGCGTAGCTTGCACGTAAAAGATTCCGGAAATATATTGCCCGGACATGGTGGTTTTTTAGATAGATTTGATGGATTGTTATTAGCGGCACCTATGGTCTATGTTTTCTTAATTTTAATCAATTGATTGTATTATGAGTCACATTCAAAAATCTACATTTGATTTTTTAACGGAATTGAAAGCCAATAATTCTCGGGAATGGTTTGCCGATAACAGAGCTAAATATGAAGCTGCATTGGCCGATGTGAGAAATTTTTTGACAGATTTAATTGCCGCTTTGAGCGAGTTTGACCCTAAAATCAATACTTCCATACAAGCAAGTAAATGTTTGTTTCGGATTTACCGTGATACACGCTTTTCAAATGATAAAACACCTTATAAAAGTTGGTTTGGGGCAGGAATTTCAGTTGATGGAAGAAAGTTGCAGGGACCAGAGTACTATATTCATATTGGAGCAGAAAATTCATTTATTGCCTGTGGGTATTGGCGTCCAGAAAAGCAACATTTAGAGGCAATAAGACAAGAAATTGATTACAGCGGTAATAAATTGGATGAAATTTTAAAAACAGTATTGACAGGCGGTAATATTGCACTTTTCAAAGAAGATTTACTGAAGCGTGCCCCTGCGGGCTATAGTGAGGATAATCCTTTTATTGACTTTATCAAATTGAAAAGTTTTGTGTTGGATAGATCTTTAACTATTAAGGATTTATCTGCAAAAAATGCGTTAGATAATATCGTGGCTTCCTATAAAAGTATGCTTCCTTTTAAAGAGTTTTTACAAGAAGCCATCGATACGGACTAATTATTCCGGTAAGCTGATTTTGCCCATGCAGACAGCGGGCGAATCTTTAATTTGCGCTACATTGGATTTGTTGCCTACCAAAGTTTCATTTGCTAACAAAGCAAATAGGACGGCCTCTTTTGCATCTGGATTGATACCTAATGTTGCAAAGCTTTCAACTTTACAGGTAGGTAAGCTCCTTTTGATGTAATCAAACAGCAATGGATTGTGCAGTCCACCACCACTTATATATACAGCCACATCAGATAGTCCTTCTGACTGCTTTCGGATGCCGTTGACCATCGCAAGAGCCGCAAAGCGATTGAGGGTTGCCATGACGTTTTCATGTGGAATATGAGTTGTTTTCGAACGCTCTTGCGCCTTTTCGAGATAAGCGAGATTAAATAGTTCTGGCCCGGTGGTTTTTGGAAAGGGCAGTGTTAGAAATTCTTCTGTTAATAATTGATTCAATAGCGCATCATTTACTTGTCCCTTTTTGGCCATATAGGCATCTCTATCCATCTCCTGATTAAAATTAGCCTTCATGTATTGGTTCATCATTGTATTGCCTGGACCGAGATCTGTTGCATAGGCTTTCAATTTTGTTTGATGGCTTGGGATAAATGTGAAATTAGAAATACCGCCAATATTCAGTAAGAATCGATTCTCTGTTGCATGCGAGAAAAGTAGATAGTCGCCATACGCCGCCAAAGGTGCCCCTTCCCCTCCCGCAGCAACATGTTTCTGTCTAAAGTCAGAGAGGGTTATGATGCCGGTATTTACGGCAATATGATCTCCATCGCCGATCTGTAAGGTACTATTGGGCCAATTACGGTCTTTGGTCAATGATTGGGGAGCATGGTATACGGTTTGCCCATGGCTGGCTATACAATCAATCTCGCTGCTTGGTATATTCCACTGTTGTAATGCTGTATTGATTAATTTGGCATGTGTGACTCCAATATAAGCATTGAGTCCCGAAAATAATTGTTGGTCGATATTTCGTTTTGCAAAGACTTCACGGACTCGTGCTCTAAAATCATCCTCATAATCCATTGTAGCAAAATTCTCTAGCTGTATTTTTGTTGTTTTACCTGCATTTTCTATGCGGCATACTGCGATATCAAGACCATCCAGGGACGTTCCGGACATCAGGCCAATAATACGACGTTCTTTCTTTTGTGAAATTTGGTAAAGTCTTTCGATTTGAGGATTCATAGCTTAAAAATAAACACAAAAATGTTATGATGAATATCATTTTTGACAATTAAAGATATTTTGTAACTTCACGGCATTAAAAATCAAAAAATTAAATACAATGAATTTTCCAGCAGAATTGAAATACACCAAAGATCACGAATGGATTCGTGTTGAAGGTGATGAAGCAGTTGTAGGGATTACCGATTTCGCTCAACGTGAATTGGGTGATATCGTTTTTGTTGACATAAACACTGTAGGTGAGGAAGTTGCCGCTAATGAAGTTTTCGGTACAATTGAAGCTGTAAAAACAGTTTCTGATCTATTTTTACCTGTATCAGCTACGATTTTATCGGTTAATGAAGCTATTGATGCATCTCCTGAATTGGTCAATTCTGATCCTTATGGTGAAGGTTGGATTGTTCGTATTAAATTGAACAATGTTGCTGATGTAGATGCTTTGTTATCTGCTGATCAATACAAAGAAGAGATCAACGCATAAATTTGATATATAACAAAAAAATAGGGGCCTATTGGCCCCTATTTTTTTTTGCTATAGTCGTTTATTGACTTTTTAATGTGGTCTTTATTTTTGCTTCAGGCATATCCACGGCACTTGTCATTTCTGTTATCTTGGTAAGGCAGGTGTTTTTATCCAGGACATAGAACCCCTGTACGTTGCCTACCTGATTTGCATCCGGGCCGAACATTTTTCCTTCAACATTTACTTTATAGCCTAGCTCATTTGCTTCTATTAAAGTCATTGTGCTCTCCACCGAAATGCCTGAATCATCAGATTCCGTTTTGGATGTCCATGAGTCACCGATTTTAACAGGCTGTTCAGGTAATACTGTACTTATATTTTCGAACATACTTTTATCAAACGGCATGTTAATACCCTCAGGTAACTTGATGTCAGAAGATTTGCCAAGTTGATCAACATTAAAGCTAATGCTATTTTCTAGCAATTTGCCTAAGGTAGCATGCATCTGTTTGGAAAACTCATTGGCTTCGGGGTTTTTCGAGTCGTAGGACATGTCCATTCCCGCCATATTCATTTTCATGTTTATTCCGGTATATTTAAGGTCAAACGCGAAGATATTGTCTTTTTTCGTTGTATTGGTGATATCAAAGCCCATATTAAGGTCTGTAACCATTTTTTGGCCAGCAGCGTCAATATCCATTGTCATCACAAGGTTTTGCGATATTTTTTTCCCTGAATCGGGATTTACACGTAGTGTGTATTTCTTTTGTGCGGAAGCAGATATCACTAGAAATACAAATACGGCCATCAAAGAGGCAATTCTTAATTTTTTCATATATGGAATTTTAATTTTTTTAATAAGCAACAATCGGCCAGCTTAAATATAAAAAAAAATCCCTTTTACAGGGTAAAAGGGATTTTAATTTTTTAAGAATGTAATTCGTATTACTTCTTGATATAAGATACTTCTTTCACAGCTTTAACAACTTTCTCAACGCTAGGTAAAGCAGCTTCGATCAATGTTGGAGCATAAGGAAGAGGTACATCTGCACAATTTACGCGG
The DNA here is from genome assembly GCF_002337775.1 of Sphingobacterium sp. UBA1897. NCBI lineage: Bacteria > Pseudomonadati > Bacteroidota > Sphingobacteriia > Sphingobacteriales > Sphingobacteriaceae > Sphingobacterium > Sphingobacterium sp. UBA1897. Next base: position 59,882 of record NZ_DDGR01000024.1, on the reverse strand, counting down.
ATAACAGGGGCATCTAAATAATCAAATGCGTTACGTTGTACATTGAATGCTAAATCCGTCGAAATAGACGCCAATGGCCATGCTTCTTCCACGATTACCAAACGGTTTGTTTTCTTAACAGACGCGATGATTGTAGGATAATCGATAGGACGTACCGAACGCAAGTCAATTAATTCAACGCTGATACCTTCTTTCTTCAATTCTTCAACTGCAGGGATGACAACGCGAGGAAGCATTTTACCAAAAGACACAACAGTTACATCTGTACCTTCTTGGATAATATTAGCTTTTCCGATTTCCAAGTAATATTCTTCTTCAGGAACTTGTCCTTTATCACCATACATTACCTCAGATTCCATGAAGATAACAGGATCTGGATCGATAATAGCTGATTTCAATAAACCTTTAGCTTCATATGGGTTCGAAGGAACCACAACTTTTAAACCTGGTGTATTTGCAAACCAGTTCTCAAAGTTTTGAGAGTGTTGTGCTGCAAGCTGACCCGCATTTCCTGTAGGACCACGGAAGACCATCGGAATAGAGAACTGTCCACCACTCATCGAGTGAATTTTAGCTGCCGCATTGATTACTTGGTCAATTGCAACAAGTGAGAAGTTGAATGTCATGAATTCAACAATTGGCTTCAAACCATTCATTGCAGCACCAACAGCAATACCAGCAAAACCAAGTTCCGCAATAGGTGTATCAATGATACGCTTTGCACCGAATTCATCAAGCATACCCTGACTTACTTTGTAAGCTCCGTTATACTCAGCAACTTCTTCTCCTAATAAAAATATTTTGTCGTCTTTACGCATTTCTTCGTTCATTGCTTCACGAAGTGCTTCTCTGAATTGTATTTCTCTCATCAGTTGTAAAATAGTGTCAATTTTTAGATTACAAATCTACTATTTAAAATTGATATTTTGAAGATTTGAACCCGCTAATTCTATAGTTTTATGTCATTTTTTAATAAGTAAATGACTTTTGTATTAAATTTTTGAATATAAGTTGTTCAGATATTCCAATGTTTTTATAAGTGCCTTATTACTATTCATTATCGCTAACGGAATGTTCCACGTGGCACGGTTCCTTCTTTCCACGTAATTTGAAATACCGCGAATCTCAATCACGGGAATTGTCATTTTATCGGCGGCATAGAAAACGGCAGCTCCTTCCATACTTTCAACAAGACTATTGGGATGCAGTTTTTTAATTTTTTCGATACTTTCTGTGCTACCATGGACTTTGTTTACGGTAATTCCTTCCCCCTGTTGTAGAAAAGGAAGCCTAAGCTCCTTGTCATTCAGTAAACACGAGGTAAATGTAGACCTGCCATAGCCCAATTGATCTATTGGAATAAAATTATGACCGTCTTCCGCACCTAGTTCAACAAATGACTCTGAAACGACCTGAATAACCGAGCCTATTTCAATCGTATGATCCAAACATCCTCCTATCCCGACATTAATAAGGAGATCATATTTTTTTTCGTGCAGCATTCTTCCCAGCTCAAAGCCTGTGGCGACCATGCCTACACCAGTTACTAGGGTATCGCATTGATCGTAATTTGATACCACTTCCAGAAAAGGCTGCAATTCAAATGAAGTAGCCGCAATAATTAATATTTGCATGACGAGCTCGTTTTGGATTGAAAATTACAAATTATCTTGCAAGCGCATCTCTTTTTAACATAAAAATATCATGCTTGCAATGAGTCCTGCTTAGAAACCCGAGCTTGATGTTAATAGCGCGAACTGTTTTTTTGCTATGATCTCCTCTTTTATAATGCTGCACGAACTGTATAGTTTTTGTCCTGATGCTACTGGAAACAATACTAATCGAGCGATATAATAGTTTAAATTAGTTTAGATTTTATATATCCTTAGTTTAGATTTTAGTTAGGGTTACTTTAGGTAAAAGCTATATAAAACCTAAACAAACCCTAACTAAACCCTAACTAAACCCTAACTAAAGGTAAAAGAAAATTGGCCTTAAAAATCAGCATTCGTTGTCGTTCTTTTTAAACAGCGAGTGTTTACACTCCGCTACAAAATTTTATATCAAATCATTCTTGAAAGCGGGTTATGAGTAAGGATAAAGTGCTTAGATTTTTGTCTGTTTGTTCAATAAGAGAGAAAGCACTTCATTATATTACTATATTCTGACGGCATTCCTTAAATTGAGATGTTTTAATTGCACTTAAAGCCTTATCTTTGTATCATTATGGTATTTATAACTCGTCGTGAACGTTTCTGTGCTGCGCACAAGCTCTATCGTGAAGACTGGAGTAAGGAGCAGAATGAGCAGGTATTTGGTCTTTGCTCCAATCCAAATTGGCATGGACATAATTATGATCTTTATGTAACAGTTAAAGGAAAAGTCAACCCGGAGACTGGTTTTTTGATCGATTTAAAGATCATGAAAGAAATAATCAACCGTAGTATCATAGACAAAGTCGATCACCGTAATTTCAATTTAGATGTTGATTTTATGAAAGGAGTCATGGCTTCTACGGAAAATATCGCAATCGAAATATTTAAGATCTTAAAACCGCTGTTTGACGAACAGGGTGTGATCTTGCATAGTGTCCGTTTGCATGAAACAGAAAATAATTACGTCGAATATTTTGGCGATTAATCTTTAATACATTTAAATAGTAGAAACTATGAGTCAACACTCATTTGACAACGAAGAGTTGGATGGATATATTAAGATCGACAAATACAATACTGAAAAGGTAGATCGCATCGCTGCTCATTATACAGATATATTGGAATGTCTGGGGGAAGATCCAAAACGCGAAGGTTTAGTGAAAACACCAGAACGTGTTGCAAAGGCACTGCAATTTCTGACACATGGCTATGATATCGATGCTGCGGAGGTATTACGTGGTGCTATGTTTGAGGAAGACTATAGTCAAATGGTCGTCGTTAAGGATATTGAAGTATATTCTCTTTGTGAGCACCATATGTTACCTTTCTTTGGTAAAGCCCATATTGCATATATTCCAAATGGCCATATTGTAGGTTTAAGCAAGATACCACGTGTCGTTGATATTTTTGCGCGTCGTCTGCAGGTTCAGGAACGTCTCACCAATGAGATCAGAGATTGTATTCAAGAAACTTTAGGCGCTCGTGGTGTAGCTGTGGTTATGGAATGCAAGCACATGTGTATGGCGATGCGTGGAGTTCAGAAACAGAATTCCGTAACGACTACCTCTGCATTTACTGGAGCATTCCAAAATGATGTGACAAGATCCGAATTTTTACGCTTGATCACTGCTGATCTTGCTTAGTATATTTGTTGTTTAATAATAAAAAAGCCCCCCTAAAAGATGATCTTTTAGGGGGGCTTTTTTTTGATGAAATTTGGAAACAAAATAGAAAATCAAAAAATGGCAATATGGCTTTTTTATGCATCTGACGCGATTTCCGAAAAATGCTCTTTACAAAAGGATAATTGTATTTTGCTGATATTCAGCTTTTTGTAAAAAAAAGTTTTTATCATAAAAATGTTTTTTGGTACCTTTGTGGTTATGGAAATTGTTGCCGACGATTTAGAGTCCTATTTGGAACATACTACAGACGAGGAAAATTCGTTACTGAAAAGGGTAAATCGGGAGACATATTTGAAGGAAACAATGCCCCATATGTTATCTGGACACTACCAGGGAAGAGTTCTTTCTTTATTGAGTAAATTGGTTGCTCCGAAACGTATCTTGGAGATAGGAACGTTTACGGGATACGCAACGTTGTGTCTCGCAGAAGGGCTGCAGGAAGATGGGATATTACATACTATCGATATCAATGCAGAGCAACAAGAACGCGTCCAAGGTTATTTTGATGAATCGGCATTTGCTGATAAAATCAACTATCATATTGGAGATGCAGCGGTAATACTACCTACATTAGATGAAACATTTGATCTGGTATTTATCGACGCGGACAAAAAGAGAAATTTATATTATTTCGAAACGATAATAAATCAAGTTCCGTCTGGGGGACTTATTTTGATTGACAATGTCTTATGGAAAGGTAAGGTGTTAGATTCAAAACCAGACAACCAAACAAAGCAGATCATTGATTTGAATGCACGTTTAGCTCAGGACAAGCGCGTAGAAAAGGTAATATTACCGATTCGAGACGGACTTTTTGCCTTACGCAAGAAGTAATTTGTGAACTAAAACATTCTTCATGAATTTAAAACAATTAAAAAGCTTTGTACTGTTACTAGCTTTGGGAACTTTTGGATTAACAAAAGTTTCAGCTCAAAGTAATGCGGCATATGTCGATAAGTACAGTCCAATAGCAAAAGAAATGATGGAGGAACACGGTGTTCCAGCATCGGTTATCTTAGCCATCGCTATGCATGAAAGCGGAAATGGTGGTAGCAGGGTAGCAAAAAATTTGAATAACCATTTTGGTGTCAAAGGAAAAAACAACAGTACCGTTATTCGGTCAGCTTACAAAGGTTATCGGTCTGTCATGGACTCGTATGATGATTTTGTAGGAATAGTAAAAAGAAAAAAGACTACTCAAAGTCTTTTTGAAAAACATCCTGGTGAAAAATACGAAGCTTGGGTAAAAGCGATTGCTCGTTCGGGTTACTCGACGAGTAAAGGTTGGACAGCAAAAGTACTCGCTACTATTAGACAATATCATTTGGATATGTTTGATAATGATGCTAAGCAAAATAGATTCTCGTCAACAAAAAAATAAGCGCGATAGTATTGCATGAAGAAGTTTTTTTATGGCATGTTTGTATTCATGATGTTGATTACATCATGTTCAAGCCGGAGAGGCACAATATCCTCCTCTAAATCTGGCTCCAATTCAAAAACTTCTTCATCCTCTTCTGTGGGACGACCGACCATGGCTGGCAACGACTATATTGCTCATTACAAAGATGTGGCCGTTGCAGAAATGAATAAATATGGTATTCCTGCGAGTATTAAACTTGCTCAGGCTTTACTGGAATCCGGTAATGGTAACAGTTATCTTGCGCGTGAGGCTAATAATCATTTCGGTATTAAATGTGGCGGAGTTTGGAAAGGAAAATCCGTGACTCGTCCCGATGATAATATCAATGACTGCTTTCGTGTTTATGAAAATCCCGAACAATCTTTTCGGGATCACTCAGAGTTTCTGTTACGACCGCGATATGCGGCACTCTTTAAGTTGAATAAGAACGACTATAAAGGCTGGGCCAAAGGCTTGAAAGCGGCTGGATACGCCACCAATCCGCGTTATCCTGAATTGCTGATCGAAATGATCGAAAGATATCATCTTGATCAATACGATCGCGGTGAATCGCCACGTGAAAAGGTTGTACGTGAAGAGACTGTTCAGGTCGAGATCGTGCAGAATGTACAAGAAACCCCTCCTACCGTCGTAAAGACAGAAGAAATCAAGAGCCCGGTAGCTATGCGTATTCATGAGGTTAAAGCGCAGGATACGTTATATTCGCTCAGTAAGCTGTACAATGTATCCGTTGATCAGATCAAATCCCTAAACGGTCTTACCGATGATGCGCTATCTTTAGGGCAGCTATTGGTTATATCTAAATAGTTACGCTTTAAAAGATGTTAAATATTTCGCTTTTGTACAGCGATATAGTAGTTTTACGAAAGTGATACTATTGCGATATATTTTTCTACTTATTGCCCTTGTGGGCTTTACCTCTCCACTTTTTTGCCAAGATAAAAAAGTCGAGGGTATCGTTTTTGATAAAAATACCAAACAACGTATTGGAAATGTAAGGCTGGCCAACTTACGTACTGGCGAGGTCAATTATAATACTATTAAAGGAGAATTTGTCTTTAATGCACAACTAGGAGATCATATTGTTGCGATATGTAAAGGCTATTTTTCAGATACTCTTCAGGTGGATAACCGCGGATTGTTGCTGTTTCATTTGGTACGTGAATCGTTTTATATTGATGAAGTTCAGGTTTTTGCACGCAAGACACCAGAGGAAATTCTGAAAAAAGCAAAAGAGGATTATGAGAAAGCGTATCGTCTTGCGGGTTATGGAGACGTATTTTCTGTTGGCCCAAATGGGGCTGGATTAAGCATCAATTCAATTTATAGTTTATTTAGCAAGGAGGCTAAAAGAGCACGTCGACTAACTAAAACCATTGAAAACGATTATAAGGAAAATGTGATCGACTACAAATTTACGAAAGAGCTTATCAGTAAGATTACAGGATTAAATAGCGAAGAAGCTGAACGATTTAGAAGGATATTTAGACCCTCCTATTTCTTTATTCTCTCAGCGAGTGATTATGAATTGGTGAATTATATCAAAGATTGTTATTCACGGTATCAATTGAACCCTTCGCAATATTTTATTGAGCCTTTTCCAACAATTAATTATAAATTAGTACCGTAAACAAAAAATAGACGTTTTCAGAATGAAGTTATTCAATTTTGTCGGCATGGCTCTGCTTTGCCTTTCTATTACCAGCTTAAAAGCACAGGATCTGAAAGATCTTCGAGCAAAACCAGATACCGTAATTTCTGTACAGAAAGAGCAACCATTAAATATTAAAACGATTCGTCCTATAGTTCCCAAACTAAACTTAGAGGTAGACTATTGGAAACATTGGACAAAATTCGGGATCAATTTAAACCAGGCGTCATTTAATGATAATTGGAAAGGTGGGGGTGTTGGTTCTATTGCTGTAGGATTGAATGCGAATCATAAATCGGATTATACGAAGGACAATTTCAATTTTGTGACCGAAGTTGATTTACGTTATGGAAAGATAAAGAATACCAATAATATTGCGAAGAAGAATAATGACCGTATATTTTGGGATAATAAGCTTTCTTATAAATTGTCTGCCAATTGGGCATTGTTTACGTCGGTGACATTTGAGTCGCAATTTGATGCGGGTTATAAGTATAAAACGGTTAACGGCAGAGATACAATAGACTATATTGAGAATGCTTTTATGGCACCAGCTTATCTGACAGAATCTTTCGGTCTTGAGTATAAGCCTAGTAACGAATTTTCCTTGCGTTTTGGTACGGGTACTGCACGTCAAACTTTTATCTTGGATGAGCGTGTTAAGCCTCGTTCTGGAGAAGGTTTCTTTGAGAAATATGGCTATTATAGAGATCCTAACAATCCAAGTGCGGGTACTGGTGAACGATTTGGTGTAAAGGAAGACCGCTCTTTTGCCAATGCACTGGCATTTCAGCTAACGGGTAACCTGGACAAAAACTTCACAGATAAACTGAATGTAAAGGCTCGTTATAACCTTTTTGCTGACTACGAGAAACTTTCCAACCCTACACACCGTTTGGATGTAACTGTAACGGCAAAAGTCACGAGAGTCATCAATGTGAACTTAAATGGTATCATGATCTACGATCCAGATGTTATTTCAAGAGTGCAGTTGAGTCAGTCGTTGGCGATGGGTATAGTCTATAGTTTACCAAAATAATGTTTAGGCCTGTGTCAATAGGGATATTGCTTTGTTCACTGCTGTCTTTGGCAAGCTGCAAGTCGAAGATACAGCCGGTGGTTGCAAAGCCGCTAGTTGCGTCATTTGCTTCTGCATTGGTTGTGGAAGAAAAGGTCGAAGCTAAGCCAGATACCAATTTATTGACACCGGAGGAAAGAAAGGTTGTTTTTTTACAGAAGTCTGGAAACCATCCTTATTGGCGCCAAGAGGAAGCCATACATTATGATGTTCGTAAACCTAACTATGTCATTATTCATCATACAGCACAAGATAGTATTGGGCAGACAATCAAAACCTTTCAGATTCCAAGAACTAAAGTGAGTTCACATTATGTCATTGGCCGGAATGGGGAGATTATACAAATGTTGAACGATTATGTTCGGTCTTGGCATGCAGGGGTGGCAAAATGGGGTTCTATTGTCGACATGAACTCCTGTTCTATTGGTATAGAATTGGATAATAATGGTAGGGAGCCTTTTCCTGAGGCACAAATTAATTCATTGATGACTGTGCTTGATACCTTGAAATCGCGTTATTTAATTCCAGCAAATAATTTTATTGGCCATGCTGATATCGCTCCATCACGCAAGAATGATCCAAGCGTTTTTTTCCCGTGGAAAAAGCTTGCAGAACGGGGTTTTGGAATATGGTATGATGAAGGACAGCTTGTGGCCCCTCCTGATAGCTTTAATGCGATAGACGCGCTTAAAATTATTGGTTATGATACGTCCAATCTAAAAGCCGCTATCGTTGCCTTTAAACGAAAATTTGTCGTTCGGGATACAACCCCCGAATTGACCATATATGATAAGAGTGTATTGTACAATATCTATAAAAAATACTGAGCCTGAGCAATCAGGCTTTTTTTTATTCAAGATCCCTTTTGACCTCTATAGGACTAGGTGCTTTCGTCCCCAGTTGTACGATATAGGCGATTAACATGACAGCTAGGCAGCCAATAAGATTTAGCCAGAGAAAAGGAATCTTATTCATCGTCCATACTGCTATCACTATAATTTCGGAAAGAATAGCTGCAAGAAAAACAGCTTTGCCTTGGATTTTCTTCATGTAGAAGGCGACGATAAAAATCCCTAGGATAGTACCATAGAATAGTGAGCCCAAGATATTGACCGCTTCGAGGAGATTACCCAATCTGTTCGCATACAAAGCAACAATAACAGTAAATGTACCCCAGATCAACGTAAATAAACGCGACCACAAAAGGTCTTGTTTTTCAGATGAGTTAGGATTAATAAATCTTTTGTAGATATCAATGGTCGTTGTTGAGGCCAATGAGTTAATAGCACTTGCCGTAGAACCCATGGATGCGAGAAAAATGACCGCTATGAGTAGCCCAATTAGACCCTTTGGGAAGACGCTTGTCACAAAAGAAAGAAAGACATAATTATTGTCATTCGTTTCCGCTGTTGGGTTGTTTTTTTTGATTAAGTCCAAAGTCCCTTCTTTTACGACCTGCATTTTTGCATTAAGTTGACCGAGTGAGGATCGATAATCAGCAATTCTTTTTTCATCGTCGTGATCCAATGCTGTATTAAGCTGCTGAACAACAGATTCACGTGTTTTAAATAGCTCGCTATGCTTTTGTTCGAGAAGCTGGTAGTCAGGAGCATATTTGCTTTCTTTGAGCTTCTTGATCTCGACTTGATTAAAAAAAATGGGCGGCTGATGGAATTGATAATAGGCAAATACCAGAACTCCAATCAACAGGATAGCAAATTGCATAGGGATTTTCAAGAGACCATTCATAATTAATCCCATGCGACTTTCTTTGATCGAAGCCCCTGTCAAATAACGACCTACTTGACTTTGGTCGGTCCCGAAGTAGGAAAGCTGTAGGAAAAAACCACCGATTAGTCCTGTCCAAAGCGTATAGTTATTATTGAGATCAAAAGTGAAATCCAATGCATTGGTTTTTCCTGATTTTCCTGCAATATGAAGTGCTTTTGATAATCCAATAGACTCTGGCAACAGATGGATAACTAATATACCTGCTACGAGTAATGATCCAAAGATAATGCTCATTTGAAGCAACTGTGTATGAGACACGGCTTTGGTTCCTCCATAGGTCGTATAGATAACAACAAAACTTCCTATGGCCAATGTGGTCCATGTTAGATCAATATGAAGGATGGTCGATATAATTAAAGCCGGTGCAAAGATGGTTATACCCGTTGATATTCCCCGCTGTACCAAAAAAAGAATGGCGGTGAGCCCTCTGGTTTTGACATCAAACCGTTTTTCTAGAAATTCGTAGGCTGTAAATACTTTTAGCTTATGAAAAATAGGAACAAATGTAATGCAGAGCACAATCATGGCCAACGGAAGACCAAAGTAGAATTGGACAAAACTCATTCCTGAGGAATAAGCTAAGCCGGGGGCAGATAAGAAAGTAATGGCGCTCGCTTGCGTCGCCATTACCGATAATCCGACGTGATACCAGGGTAAAGAACGATTACCTAGAAGATATCCATCAATATTTTTTATACCTCTACTCTTATAAACGCCATAAATGACAATAACTAAGAGTGTCAGAAATAACACGATCCAATCTGCTGTACTCATGAATAGTGGTTCGTGAAAATGTACAGAAAAAGGATGAATACGAATAGCCAGATAACGACCAACCAGTAGAAACGCTTCCAGCTATTCATCTTTCTTATCTATCTGAAGGCTTTTGAGGATAAATAACGCTATTAAAAATAGCAGCGATAATCAATCCGACAATAGCACCTCCAAAGATGCTTAAAAATGTCTCGTTTGCAGTGAATCCAATTAATGCACCAAATACTACAGCAACTAAAAGAATGATTCCTTTTGCTTTGCCAGCATCAATTGTCGTGCAGCTGTTGTCAATCTGATTTTCCATTATTATATTATTTTGATTTTGATAGCAAATTTACGAATAATCTGTAAGCTCCGGGAATCCCGGCAGGCAATTGTCTGAAAAAAGACAAAGATGTATAAACAAATTTACCTTTTCCATATTGAGCAATGAGTAATGAGCCATTATGTAACGGTTCGCCGGGATCTTGCATGGTGATCGGGGTGCGGTACTTTTTATCGATATCTTCCGCAAAGTAGAGTCCCCGCTCCTGCACCCAGTGTTCGAAGTCAGCTTCGCTGATCTTGTTCGGGTAATTAAAAATCGGGTCATTTTTATCGAAATGTACCGTTGCAAGTTCGTCTGTTACACGGCTTCTGCCGATGCTAAAAGGAAAAGGGCCAAAGTTTTTTGAGAACAGTCCATTGTTTACATTGTACTGTTCCAGGACCGTTCCACCCATGTTCACATACGCAAGTAGTCTGTTTTGGAGCTGTGCAATTTGCTTGTTGACGTTGAATATTCGTACACCCAAGATTACAGCATCGTAGCTAGAGAGATCTGCTTTTAATGCCTGTTCGTTACTTAATACATCGACTTTAATACCAATGGCCGCCAGCGACTCCGGAATTAGATCCCCTGCCCCATGGATGTATGCCACTTTCTTTATGTCGTTGATCAGGTTGACATTGCTCATTTTTATAGCGACATCTGGGAAATAAACAATATTAGGTATATGATTGTAATCGATGGATTTTATCTCTTTTAAGTGCTCTTTGTTTGCTAAGAGGAAGTCCAGGGTATCAATGGAAGATTTAGAAGCATCTGATGGTTTTATGCTGATCTCTTTGGAAATTGTACGTTCGCCTTTGTCAAAAGATAGGTCAAAAGATGCCGGTGAAACTTCCCAGCCTTTAGGTACATTCGGTCTGACGTTAAATGTGGTTGTGTTTGCTTGTCCGTTTTTCTGAAAAGTCAGATTCATTTTGACAATGTGGGCATTTTGTGTAAGTGCCAAAGGGCTGGAACTTTTTGCCGTCAACTGTGGGACGATCACAATGGGGTCGTAGATTTCGCCACGAACAGGATCGGTATATTTATATTTTATGGGCTGACTGAGTGTGATATTTTCACCATTGATCCGGAGTTGAAATGATACCTCTGGAGCATAGGGGTTTTCTGGATAGCCAGTCAGGTTAAAATCACTGACATTAAATTTGCCTTTTCCATGTGGATCAATCAACCAGTATGGTTGTGTCGTCCTGTCGGCATGTATAAGAACCGAGTCTCTTTGTAGCTTGTTTATTTTTAGTGTTTCATGAATGCTATTTCCATTTATTTGGGTCAGCTCAACGGTTACATTTGGACGTCGAACAATAATGGAATGTTCTACTTTGATCTGATCTTCCAAGGCATAGGATGGATTTTTAGCGATACTTTCGAACCAAATTCCACCACAGGCAAGAATTAGTTTTTCAACCTCTTTTTTCTTTTCAGTTTTCCAGTATTCATCATCAATTTGATCCAGTGCTTTGTACAGTTGGATCAATTCAGCAATGATCAATTCGGGTTTATCAATTTGATATGTTTGATTGATGTGGTCAATTAAGGACTCAACTTTACTGCCGTTTTGAATTCTTTTCCATGAGGTGTCAACTCCATCCAAGAGTGTATTTTTTGCAGGTGCACCGTCTACATACTCAAAGTATTCGATTGATGAGCCACGTTGGCTTGCCGAACCAAAGCCTTGGCTTTTGTGTGATGAACGGCTGTGTGCGGCAATTTCTCCATAAGAGGCTCCTAGAAGAGAATTGTAATCCCCGATATCTATTTTTAACTGATCTTCACGTGTATTGTTTTGACCTCCGAAGTTAGCTGTATTCCAAAGCAAGCGTTTAGCTTTCCAGGGGCGTACAAATTGAAGTTGCTCTGGAAATTGATTCGGATCAGCAGCAGCTTTAAAGGCTTCATGTGCTAGAATGGCGGAAGCTTGATGATGACCATGTCCACCCCTTGGATCTGGAGGAAAACGTGTGATGATGACATCGGGTCTAAATTTGCGGATAATCCATACGGCTTCGCGAAGAACACGCTGTTTATCCCAGAATTCGAAAGTTTCTTCTGGAGTCTTTGAGAATCCAAAATCATATGCTGAGGAAAAAAATTGCTCACCCTTATCGATTTTTCGAGCAGCCAGTAATTCCTGCGTTCGAATCAATCCAAGTTCAATACCTTGTTCTGTTCCGATGAGGTTTTGTCCGCCGTCACCTCGAGTTAGGGATAAATAACCTGTTTTATATTTTTTTTCCTGAGCTAGCCAAGCGATTAGCCGGGTATTTTCATCATCCGGATGTGCCGCAAAATAAAGGACTGAGCCCAACACGTTCAGTTTTTCTAGATTAACTTTAATTTCAGCAGCATTCCACTGTGGATTCTGTGCTTTAACGATTGAAGTTGACAAGATACCAGCCAAAATAATAATAACAGAGAGAAAAGGTCTTCGCATGTTTAAAGATAAAGATTTTGATGAACAACGGATTGTTGGAGATTGTAATTTTATTGACAGTCTTTAAGTAGCGTGTTTATGACGTTGGTTTATTGCTTTGACTTACGGATATTAACCATTAACCTGATTCAACTTAGGTCAATATTTAGCGAAGAGGTAAAGGGATCGATCGTTGAAAGGTAAAACAGAGGTATAAATAAAAAACGGAAATCCCAATCAATTTGGAATTTCCGTTTAACAATTAAAATATTTTTTCCTGAAACGAATTTTTAGAGAATAGTTATTTTGTCGCTTCGCTCCAAGTGGCAACCTTTAACATAGTAAATATATGTAGAAAATATTTAGTTCTGTTAGATTACTTTAATTAGTTTTCCACATTGCTAAATTTTGTCAACATTTTAGCTTTTGGAAAACATATAATATATAGGCGTCATGCGTTTAAGATGCTGCAATACAACGATCTTTAGGGTAAGATAGATTCTCCACTACCTTAAAAAAAATCTGGATTGGTCTAAATCCAATTGCATATTTGTTTGACAAATTTCAATTGATGTTAGTTTTTATGCTTCAAATGCTCAAAAACGACAGGAACAACCTTTAAAGAAAGTTTCACACGAATGCTTTTTTGCAAAGACTATTTATCAATAGCACCTAGAACACGCTTCATAAACATATTTAACGCGTCTTTTTTTGAGTTACCTTCTTTAATTAATTTATCAACCTCTACAGCTCCGTATAGGTTTGAAATCAATTCACCAAGAACGTCAAGTTCTTCATCCTTTAAAGGAGCTTCGGTTAATGCTTCCAGTGTCTCGATTGTTTCCAGGACATAATCTACATCATTCTGCTCGATGAACTCTGTCAAATGCTTAATTACTGGTAGTTTCATTGAATAATTCTACTAATGCGTCTAACTTATTTGTTTGTACCTGATTGACTAATTTACCGTTCTTAAAAGCGGCAAAAGTGGGTAGGTTATTGACATTTGCCAGTTTGCGGGATTCAGGAAATTTTTCTGCATCAGCAATAACAAAAGGTACGCTATCATTTTCGCCAGCCAGTTTTTTGAATTTTGGTTTCATGATTTTGCAGTTACCGCACCAAGTGGCAGAGTACTGAACCATCACAATATCGTTATTGTTTACAATTTCTTGTAAATTATCGTTTTCTAATTCTTGTAACATGATTTTATTATTAAGGTGATTGTTGGAGAAATCAACAGGAGCCGGGAAAAGCTCCTGTTGATAAGACACTGTGGTCTTGTATTGTTAGTGTTTCGCTAAATAATCAGCTACACCTTTTCTATCTGCGTTCATGGCATCTTTACCTTCTTCCCAGTTTGCAGGACACACTTCGCCAAATTTCTGAACGTGAGCGTAAGCGTCGATCAAACGTAAATATTCTTTAACGTTACGGCCCAAAGGCATGTCGTTTACTGATTCATGGAATACACGGCCAGTTTCATCGATCAAGTAAGTTGCTCTATAAGTAACCGCAGAACCTTGAGCCAATGTTCCGTATTCAGGGTGTTCAACTTCTTGAACATCTAAGATTCCCAATATACTTGATAAGTTACGGTTGGTGTCTGCCAAAAGAGGATATTCAACACCTTCAATTCCACCGTTATCTTTTGCTGTGTTTAACCAGGCAAAGTGTACTTCATTTGTATCGCAAGAAGCGCCGATTAAGACTGTATTGCGTTTTTCAAATTCAGCAGCTGCTTCTTGGAAAGCGTGCAATTCAGTAGGACATACGAAAGTGAAATCTTTTGGATACCAAAATAAAAGCACTTTTTTACCTTCTTTAACTGCTTTTTCAAAAATGTTGATTTGTAAATTGTCGCCTAAATAATCAATTGCATCTACTGTAATGCTTGGAAAACTTTTACCTGTGAAACTCATAATATATCTTTCTTTTTTTTGTTGACACAAAGATACAGCAACTCGATGCAAAAAGCGAATTGATTTTACCAATACACTATCGTCAAAATCTATTATGACTAGATTATAACAATAAGTTTTTATTATAATAATGATAACTTGATCTCATGATGAACAGATCATTTGAATGTTTCTTGAAAATAAATGAATTAATACTGCGGTAGTTACAAATTTATGGCCTAAAATAATTGCAGTTTTGCAAATCAAAAGCTACTTTTGCGACGTTCAATTCTAGAACAACACAATGCTGGAGGGGTTCCAGAGCGGTCAAATGGGACGGACTGTAAATCCGTTGCTTCGGCTTCGAAGGTTCGAATCCTTCTCCCTCCACCATTTTTCATTTTCTAAATCCAGTTTATCTTTCAGGTTCTAAATTTGCGTTTGTTCGGGACTATTCCATCGTACATGAAACGGCTTTAATATAGATTTTTTGCTATTGTGGATGTTAATGGCTTTAGTATAACCAGTCTATACAGGGGTTACCTCTCTTTTTGAAAAAAATATAACAGGATTTTAGACTAGCTATTGACTTATATATAAAATAAACCTAAGTTTGGCTTCTGAAAAGGCCCCGTAGTTCAACGGATAGAATAGATGTTTCCTAAACATTTGATAGCAGTTCGATTCTGCTCGGGGCTACTGAGAAAAGCGATGGATTTCCATCGCTTTTTTTGTTTAGTGTTTAATAGTTTTTCTTTTCTTATCAAAATAAATGCGTAATAGAATTGTAAATTTTTAATAGAATGTTTACTTTCGGATCATTATTTACACATACAGCAATTTTACTTTTGGCCTGTAATTCTGTAACATAGATTGAATGGGAAAATTTTTATTATACCAATTTAGAAAGGTATATGCAGCTAATCCTGCTTTTTTTGTTTGTTTTGCCATTTGGATGGCCTTAATGACAGCTATAGTTGTATTTATACCGAAGGGAGATTCATTCCATTTTGTGAATACACGTCATGCATTTTGGGCCGATATTCTTTTTACAATACAGACCTATTTTGGAGATGGTCTTTTTGTTATAGGTGTTTTTATTGCTTACTGCTGTACACAGCAGTGGAATTTTGCTCGAGCTATCCTCGGGACTTATATCTTTTCAGGGCTGATCTGTTGTGTATTGAAAAACCTTTTCGATGCCGATAGACCGGCAACGGTATTTCATGGAGACCCAACATTCCATGTTGTTTCTTGGTTGCGTGTAGCGCACTTTAACTCTTTCCCTTCTGGACATACAACGTCGGCCTTTGCGATGGCAGCTACGTTAGCCATTATCTCAAAAAATAGGGCTTTTGGTATAATTTTATTTGTTCTTGCTGTATTAACGGGCTATTCTCGGGTGTATTTGGGCCAGCATTTTGTAGAAGATGTATGGTTTGGATCGATTTTAGGAACCAGTACAGCTTGTTTTTATTTACTTGCAATGCCTTATGTTTTAAGAAGTAAACGCATGTCATTTGGCCTGAGATTTCTTCAGGTCAAAATCTAAAGTGCAAATTCGGTAAACATGTGCGTTGATAGATTAGGCTACGCGTGTTTCTTTAAATAAAGATAATCGCCCAACCATCACAAACATCAATAGGCCGAAACAGGCAAAAACACCGTAGGAATAGCGTAGGCTAAAAGCTTCAGCAATATATCCAATTAAAGGCGGTCCCATTAAGAAGCCCAGGTAACTGATGCTTGAAACCATGGCTAAGGCTACTCCAGATGGTACATTTTTGTTCTGCCCAGCAATGCTATAGATAGATGGGACGTTACAGGCCACACCCATACCTACCAACATAAAGGCTAGGGTACAGATGATAAATTCGGGGAAGATAACCGATGTCATCATTCCGACGAACATCAGGAGGCCACTGTATTGCAGGGTTCTTTTTCTCCCTAATTTGCGAATGACAGCATCACCAACAAAGCGCCCAGTGGCCATCATAATCATAAAAGACGCGTAGCCAACGACAACAAATTTTTCAGGAGCTTGAACGATCTCTTTGAAATAGACCCCACTCCAGTCAAACATTGCCCCTTCTGTTGCCATGCTGAAAAATCCGATAATGCCGAGTTGAAGTAAGCCACCTTCTGGTTTAGAGAAAAAACTACGCTTTTCCTTTTGAGGAGATTTGCCCGGAACCAGATACTTTTGGTTGATTAGTGTATTTGCTGTGACAATGACTAATATGATTAAAAAATGATAAAAGGTGTTCAGACCCAAATTCATCGTTAACAAGCCAACTAGTGCGCCTGTGAAGCCAGCGATGCTCCAGGCCCCATGAAAAGAAGTCATTATTGATTTTTTGAAAATCTGCTCAGTTGCAACGCCTTGCGTGTTAACGGAAATATTACACATATTGCCAGTGACACCAAACAGAAATAATATGCCTCCCAACTGCCAGGCATTCTGTGCGAAGGGGATGGAGCACAGGACCAAGGTGTAAGCGATAGGTACAATACGCAAAACACTTGCACTGCCATATTTTGTGACCAGCTTTCCTGAGAGAGCCATTGTTGCAAGCTGCCCAACAGGAAGCATTAATAAAATTGTACCCAATTGCCCCTCACTTAAATGGAGATGAGCTTTAATAACAGGAATTCGACTTGCCCAAGATGCAAACGCGATCCCTTGGCAAAAAAAGAAAAGTGATACCGCGATTCTTATGCGATTTCGTTTGTTATAAAGATCTTCTTCTGAGTGAGTTAACGTTGCTTCCATAGTTTCTGATTTGAGGGTGCAAAGTTAAGGATAAGTATCCCATTAAAAAATATAATGATTCAAAAAATATTTCAACTTTTGGGTTGCAATAGGGATACAGAAATATGCCTATATTTAAATTGTTTATCGGCTTGCTTATAATTATATGCTATTGTTGTGATAATTATCTTCTCTTGCAATCTTCTGGTAAGAAAATAGTACGTTGTCCTTTTTTGAATTCGGCTAAAACATATGTATTCAATGTGATATACTTTGCATAACCATTCCTTGTATAAAAACCGGAAAGAGACACATTTGTTTCAGTCTATTTCAAGCATGCTTCAAGTTAAGAAGATATTAGTTGCGGAAGTCAAAAATAGGCCAAGTGGGAACTTCTACTTCATTAGAAAATAAATACCAATGAAATAGGGAGGAAAGGCTTACAATCAAATGCTGAAATCGTGAAGAAATATAAATTCTTCACGATTTCATAGTGGTTTGTTCAATACCTATTCTACCTTTGTATTGGCAAACAATTATTAGCCTCCTAGATAACATGATAAAAAAACTAATCTTAAGTACAGTTCTAGCCTATGCTGGAACAACCTGTGTTATTGCCCAACAACCCACATTTTTGTCCCATCCGACATTGAGTCCCGATGGTAAGGAAATGGTTTTTAGTTACGAAGGTGACCTTTGGAAAGTAGGGAGCCAGGGTGGTGTTGCAGTTCGGCTGACAGGAATGGAAGGAAATGAGATCAATCCACGAATTTCCCCTGATGGAAAATGGTTGGCTTTCTCGGCCAATCAAAATGGTAACATGGACGTCTATGTGATGCCTTTGGCTGGTGGAGATATACGACAGCTTACATCGCACGATGCTTCGGATGAAGTAGACAGCTGGAGCTGGGATAGCAAGACGCTTTATTTTACGTCATCGCGTTACAATAGAATGAGTGCTTATCAAGTCGCTTTGGATGGCGGAACGGCAACAAGGTTGTTTCCTCATGTCTTTAATTATATCAGTAATGTGGTGCCAACACCTTCAGGAGAATTATTATTCAATGACAGCTGGGAAGGCTATAGCTCGGCCAACCGCAAGCGATATAAAGGTGCTTTCAATCCGGATATAAAGTCCTATAATCCCAAAACAAAAGCTTTTCAACAGTATACAGATTATATAGGTAAGGATTTTTGGCCGACAGTAGACCAGAAAGGAAACATATTCTATGTGTCCGACGAAAGCAATGGTGAATACAATCTTTATCAAATAGCTGGAAAAGCGAAAACCCAATTGACCTCTTTCCCAGAATCAATCAAACGTCCGTTTGTCGCGGCAGATGGTAGTAAGATCGCTTTTGAAAAGGGGTACCAGCTTTATATTTACGATGTCAATGGAAAGAAAACCATGCAGCCCAGCATCGCACTTAACCGTAATCAGGTCCTAGGAAAGCTGAAGGAGTTCAATATTTCAGGTAACATCAGTAATTTCGACGTTTCACCGGACGGGAAAAAGATGGCATTTGTATCCCGTGGGGAATTGTTCGTTTCGGATATCGAAGGAAAGTTTGTTCGTCAGATGCCTAGTCAAGGGGAGCGCATCATGGAAGTTAAATGGCTTAAAGACAGTAAAACATTGCTCTATAGTCAAACGCATCAAGGGTATCAGAACTGGTTTTCACGTACAGCAGACGGTAAAGGAGAGGTAAAACAATTGACACAAGATCTGCGTAACAATCGGGATATTACATTCAATGGGGATAAAACAAAAGCGGTATATCTCAGCGGACGTGATGAAGTTCGTCTATTGGATTTGACAAGTTTGAAGAGCCAAACAGTAGTTAGAGATGAAATCTGGGCATTTCAAAATTCTTCGCCCTCATTTTCTCCCGATGGAAATTATCTTTTATTCACGGCTATACGCAATTTTGAACAGGATATTTTTGTGTATAACCTGAAAAATAAGCAAACGACTAATTTGACAAATACAGGTGTTACAGAAGCAGCACCATATTGGTCTCCTGATGGTAAATACATTTATTTTGCGAGTAATAGGACTAAACCTTCTTATCCTACTGGTATGCAAAACTCAAGCATTTTCCGAATGGCATTGACTAACTTTGACCAACCTTATCGTAGCGCAAAGTTTGATGAATTATTTGTAACACCTGAAAAGAAAGATACGACAGTAAATAAAACTGGTGCAACTAAGAAGGAAGATGCTGCTAAGGATAAGAAGAAAAATGATGCCGACAAGGTAAAGTTAACCGCAACACCAGCAGCCGAAGCAAAGAAAGCTGTTTTGGTCCAATTGGATTTAGAAGGATTGCGTGACCGAATTGAGCAAGTCAGTCCAGCATTTGGAACACAATCTGATCCTTTGGTGATACAAAAAGGGGATAAATCCTATTTGTTCTATGCTTCCAATCATGAAGGAAAATATAGTACATATCGTACCGTATATGAGTTATTTACACCAGCCAAAACCGAAAAAGTCACAGATGGAGGTATGGGGCAATTTGTAGAGTCTGCAGGCAAGTACTTCGTGCTGACCCGAGGAACAATTCAGAAATATAATCTTGACTTGAATAAGCTTGATGCGGTCACCATGAGTTTTAAATTCAATCGGGATCTTGAGAAAGAGTTCAATCAGATGTTTTATGAGACATGGGCCAATCTGGAGGAGAATTTCTACGATAGCAATTTCCATGGTGTAGATTGGACCGCTGTTAAAAAGAAATATGAGAAATATCTTCCAGGTATCAACGATAGGACAGATTTGCGCATCCTCTTAAATGATATGTTGGGCGAACTCAATTCGTCACATTTGGGGTTCAGTTCTATGGGGCAGGAAGAACGTAAGCCGTTTGGTTTTGTAACGAATGAAATCGGTGTGATCTATGATACAAGCAACCCTTATAAGATTAGCTATATTGTTCCGAATGGCCCCGCAGCAAAGAAAGAGGCCGATATTCACGCGGGTGATATTCTCATGGCGATTAATGGAACAAAATTGAATACGCAGGCAGACCGCGATAGTTATTTTACTTGGCCTTCACTGGAAGAAGAAATCCAATTGACCTTGAATCGTAATGGCAAGGAAATTCAGACAAACATTCGTCCGGTATCAAGCGCTGTGTTTAGAGACCTCCTCTACGACCAATGGATTAGAGATAACCGAAGCCGAGTTGATCAGTTGAGTAGCAATAAGATAGCGTATTCACACATGAAAAATATGTCGGATACTGAGTTACAGCGGTTCTTGATCGACATGGCTGAACAGGAGAATAACAAACAAGGGATTATTTTAGATTTACGGTATAATACAGGCGGAAATGTGCACGATGAAGTTTTACGATTCCTGTCACAACGCCCTTACTTACAATGGCAATACCGAGGTGGTAAACGTGCGCCACAAAGTAATTTTGCACCATCTGCCAAACCTATTGTTTTATTGATTAATGAGCAATCGCTGAGCGATGCTGAAATGACCGCTGCGGGCTTTAAAGCCCTTAAATTGGGGAAAATCATCGGTAATGAGACCTATCGTTGGATTATTTTTACTTCTGCTAAAGGCTTAGTCGACGGATCAAACTATCGACTTCCGTCTTGGGGATGTTATACGCTTGATGGTCAGGATCTCGAGCAAACCGGAGTTGCCCCCGATATTCTTGTAAAAAATACAGTACAAGATCGGATGGAAAATAAAGATCCGCAATTGGAAAGAGCAATAAAGGAAATTCTTGACAATATCAAATAGGGAAGTAACAGTTAGAATTACTTACTGAAAATAGGCTGTCCAACTTTTGTTGGACAGCCTATTTTTTTAACGTCTCATGTTTTTATGAATACGATCTTCTAATTTTTGCTATTTATTACCCTTCAGCGTATGATTTACCTCATTCGGTTCATTTACTTCATTTGGTCCCACCCTTTGCTCTGTGGAAGTTAATAGACGGTTTTAAATGGTTTCATTTTTTTTAATCTCCTGTTTATCAGTATTTAATAGTTTTGTGCGCTGTTTCGTTATGAAATTGGTGATTTTCCTGCATCCCTTCTGAAAATATAAGGCAATATGGAAAAGATTGTATTACAGGTAAAAGAATCTTGCTCTGCAGATTGGGGTAAGATGACGCCACAAGAACAAGGCCGTTTCTGTGGTCAATGTGAGAAGATGGTTGTTGATTTTTCACAGATGAATGATCAGGAAATTGTGGATCAAATAAAAAAAGCCAGTAGGGGGTTATGTGGTCGATTTTATGAAGATCAGTTGATGCGCGAATTGGATGCCACTATTTCTTTTTCTAAAAACCCCATTTGGCAAGGTAGATGGACAGGCATTGCTGCGGGCCTCCTATTGGTTGGATCCTTGAGTTTTCATGCTGCTCAAGCACAAAACAAACTGACTGGAGAAGTTGTCGTTGTCCAAACAAAAACGAAAAATGATCAGATAAAGAAGCAAGATTGGGGCAACTCATCAACAAATGATAATTCAGCGTTAAAGGGAAGCCGTGATAGTACTAAAGTAAGTATAAAAGGTAAAGTTGTTTGTGCTGGAAGCGATGTAAGCATGGTGGGCACAGAGGTATCCTTAGGAAATTATCGTACGAAAGTGGATGAAAATGGAAATTTTCAGCTTTGGGTACCGCAATCTTTGTTTCGGGTAAACCAAGAGCTCCGTGCACAGATGCTTGGCTATAAAACTGTTGTGATTCCATTCAAAAAAGGGAGTAAAATGCAACTGGATAAACCAATAGAAATGGAAGTTAAGCCAATGATTATGGGAAAGATCGCTGTAGTGGGAACACATGGCAATATAGGGCGAAAGAATAAATAGTTTGATGGTCTTATTTTGGTCTGTTTTTTTATCGAGCAACTGCCAAAAATCTCGCTTGAATGTCATAAAAGTCAAAAAAATATTCTTTTCCACTTGACTTTTTCTACGGTGAACCTTACATTTGGATTATCGAATGACTTCGTAGCTCAGTTGGTAGAGCAACAGACTCTTAATCTGTGGGTCCTGAGTTCGAGCCTCAGCGGGGTCACTTTCAAAAAAGCCGTTTTACGTAAGTAGGATGGCTTTTTTGTGCCTAATACAAGTTGGATTATTACCGTTGTGGAAATATTAACTTTAAATCGTTTTTCCGGAGTCTGATGCTATAATTTTCGGATAACTAATCCATTATTTTATCAGAGATCAGGTATTATTTCTGCTAGGAAAACATAAAACTCTTTAATCTGTTATTAATTCAGCGAATTTATTATGTAAATTTGTATTTCAGACGATAAGCTTATGGAAGACAAGAAGATTTCGATATTGTACGTTGACGACGAAGAAAACAATCTGTTTTCTTTTAAAGCGACATTTCGACTAAAGTATAAAGTGTTTACGGCAATTAGTGGTGCCGATGCAATCGATATTGTCAAAAACAACCAAATACATATTATCATTACTGATCAACGGATGCCGGAAATGACCGGTGTAGAGTTTTTGGAAGAGATTATTAAGATCAATGCAGCCCCAATGCGTATCCTTTTGACAGGGTATACAGATATGGCAGCCGTCGTTGATGCTGTCAATAAAGGAAAAATCTTTCATTACCTCAATAAGCCGTGGAGTGAAGAGGAGCTCGATCAAACGATTCAACGCGCTTATGATGTCTATGCTGAGCGTCAAAAGATTGTGGAGACTAATTCTCAGCTTGAGACTTCAAATGATCAGTTGGAGTTTCTGCTGCGACAAAAGCTACTTTCCTAAAAGATTGTAATTTTAGGAAAGTCAACTTTTATTTAAAATGTCTGTTTGTAATACTCTTCGCTGCAATCGCATAGGATTGCAGAAAGTGAGAGGCCTTATTTGCTCGGTATAATGACTGTAAAGGTTGTGCCCTGATTTGGTTGTGATTGCACTTCAATTTTCCCCTGTAGTTTTAAGAGTGCGTTCTGAACATTATAGAGCCCAAATCCCATGCCCTTAGCTTGATCACTTGCTCTAAAGAATAATTTAAAGATATCTTCAACATACTCTGGAGATATGCCTATTCCGTTGTCACTCACAATAATTTTGGCTTTACGTTCTGATACGAATACGGAGAGTTTGACGTACTGGTTTTCCTGCCCTTTACGTTGGTATTTAAACGCATTAGAAAGAAGATTATGCAAAATTAATTCTAGAAGAGCTTTGTCTCCGCTAAAGATCTCTTTTTGATCCACTGAAATTTCAAAAGCAACATCTTTATTTTGCGTGTACATACTGTAAAACTGACGGATATTATCAAAGAGATCTTCGAAATTTATGGCTGACAACATAAGTTCGCCTCTTCGTAAGAGATAATAGTCTCGCAGACTGTCAATATAAGCATCTAAGCTGACCAATGAACTATCCATTAGTGATAACAACTCATGAATACGATCTATGCTGTCAAATTCTAACCCAAGTTTCACCGCAGAAAGAACCCCTGTCAATGGATCACGAAGATCATGACTAACACTATATGCGAATTTATCTAATTCATCATAAGCTTTTTGCAGCTCTTGATTCTTAACTTCTAGCATAGAGTTTGCAACATAAAATTTATTTGCTTCTTCTATAGCGGAAACGATTTCTTCATTCATCCAGGGTTTTCGGACAAATCTAAAAATATGGCCCTTATTAACTGCATCAATTACAGTTTCCATATTGGCATAAGCCGTTAAAAGAATACGGATTGGTTTTGGAAAATCTTTTTTAATGCGGTGCAAAAAATCGATGCCCATCTCATCCGGCATACGTTGGTCACAGAAGATAATACGGATATCAGGATGAGCATGAAGGATCGTTTCGGCCTCACTCGTATTGGATGCTGTATGGATAGCGTAATCGTATCTAAAGTTCGCTTTAAAGCTAACCAAATTGTTTACTTCGTCATCGATATATAATATTTCAAGCTCCCTCTGCATAATTTTATTATATGGTTTTATTCCCTTACAAAAGATATGAAAAAATAATAGTTAATTGAACTATTTTCAGTTTATAGCGGTATTAATTGTTTTGTTGAATTGGAATGAGGAGTGTAAAACTTGTGCCCTTTCCCACTTCTGAATCTACAATAATCTTACCATGATGTTTCGCAATGGTATTATAGGCAATGGACATTCCCAAACCAGTACCTTCGCCAACGTCTTTCGTTGTAAAAAATGGTTCAAATATCCGTTCATGGATTTCTTTTGGAATACCGATACCATTGTCTGCGATTTTGATAAACACAGCTGTATTATCCTCCTGAACTCCGGTTTCAATGCATATTTTACCGCCAACATCGTGATTAAACTTTTTATTTACGGCGTAAATAGCATTTGTCACGATATTCAAAAAGACTTGATTAAGTTTTCCGGCATGACATTCGACCTTTGGCATATCGCCATAGATCTTATCAACTTCAATCGTGTTATTTAATAAGCTATTGAGGATAACCATTGTTGACTCGAGCCCCTCATTTAAATCTGCAAATTTTAATGTATCCTCGTCTACGCGCGAGAAGATCCGCAAACTCTTTACTATTTCGGCAGTCCGATGGGCCCCATCATGCATCCCCTTTAATAGAAAATCTACTTCTGTTTTCAGATAATCGATATCCTGGTCATCTTTGAATTTTTTGATCTGAGATTGCTTTTCAGTATCGGATAGCCCCTCTTTAAAAGCGATACGCTCTACTTCCTCCAGCGTTTCCCAGATCATCTTAATATCACGTTTTAGCGGAGCGACATTAGACGTAACAAAGTTGATTGGGTTGTTGATCTCATGTGCAACCCCAGCAGTCAATTGACCAAGGGAGGCCATCTTCTCAGCCTCGACAAGTTGAGATTGCGTTTCCTTTAAGTGAGTAAGAGTGGTTTGTAGAGACTCATTAGATTCTGTTAATTCACGTGTCCGCTCATCTACTTTTTGTTCCAATACAATATTTTGTTCACGTATTAACTTCTCGTTTTCTAATGAGATTGCTAATTCTCTGACTTGTGATGCTTCTTTTTCTTCTTTTAAAATATTGATACTATAGGCTAGACCGAAGGACAATAAGGCCATCTCTACAACAGATGCAATTTGTACAGCATTGCTCGTAAAATCGTTATATTTTAAGATGCCATAGTCTTTCAGTAAAAACACGACAGAACCTAATAATAAAATTGTCCAACCGTAAACAAAATATTTAGCCGGTTTATAACCATTTATCATCACACGATAGGATAAGTAAAGGACAAATAAAGACCCCGCTCCTGTTGTCAGCTGCATAACCATGAACGCTGGTTGCGTCAGGTTGAGCAGTGTAAGAAGGCTGCCAATGACAAAAAGGATGATAAAAACAGTAATCACACGTCTTGACCGAGGAGCATTTTTCGGCAATTGAAGAAATGAATCTGCAAAAAGCAGGGCGCATAAGCCTGATAAACAGCCAAAGATAATAGGACCCTTTGTTGCAAAATAAGTCCAATTTGGCCACAAATATTGAAAACTGTAACCTTTAATCCCCATTTGTGTTATTCCTGCACAAAGTACATAAAGGACATAATACAGATAGCCTCTTTCACGAACAGAAAAAAACAGGAATAAATTGTATATCGCCATAATGCCGACAATACCAATATAGATGCCACTTAACAAACTGTCATCATTCATCTCTTTTAAGAAACTACGCTCGTTACTTAAATAGATCGGGAGAATAATCTGTTCCGTACTTTTTATGCGAAGAAAAAAGATGGTCTTCTCATTCCCAGGTAATTGAATGTCGAATGCATAATTAGGGACCTTATATTTTCTCGCCGAAAAAGATTGATGTTCGCCCAGCTTGATCGAGTTATAATGCCCGTTTGATGACGGTACAAAAAGTTCGACCTCATCCAAGAGGGGATAGGCGATTTCGAGCAAGAGTTCAAGCTTTTCTTTGCCCTTGTTTGTTACGGGCAATCGAAACCAGATGTCAGCGGGTGATATGCCCAAATTGGGGACCTTGCTTTCTAACGATTGAAAGGAGGAAGCCGAAGTATCTGCAAAGTTAGGCTCTCCTTTCCCGGTATAACGCTCCAGACCATATCCGATCAATACACGCTGTGTCGGTTTATCGATAATAACCTCTCCAAAACAAGTTGAACTGCATGTAAAAATAAATAAGAAGACTAAGTTAAGCCAGCATTTCATCACTATATGCTATTTTTTTGCTTCGGCAATAACTAAATTCATAGAAACAAGGAAACAACCCGCTTCATCAGCTTGATCCAATGTATTTTGAAATTCCTCCATTTCAGCTGTACTTAACTTCTCTTTTTCGACCATCTCCAGAAGAATTTTATCTAAGAATAGATAGCGGTTGGCCTCTTCTTTCGAACGGGCTACCATACAGAATGTTTGCAATTGAACTTGTTTAAAGCCTTGAGTCAATAGATCTGAAGTTAATTTATTCCCAGCCCAGCCATTGTTGACTTTTTCTTCGGTCAAATAATGACATATCTTAGCCTCAATGTCAACATGCTTGCTGTAAAACGTCAGGCTGTTCCAAATGGTCTCAACGATCACTAAGGGTTGACCTTCACGCAAAACACGGTGGACCTCAGCAAACATTTTTGGCGCTTCCAGCAGATGTTGTACAACGCGCTCCATTCTAATGCCAGAAATGGAATTATCTGTAAAGCTAAGTTGATAAACTTCACCCTGAACAAAGTCGACGTTCTTTACCTCTACACTGCTTGTTTTGGCATGCTCGATTAAAGCCTTATCATGATCCAATCCAACGATAAGTACATTATGGCCCAGCATATTAGCCAAATTGATGGCATCCATTCCAGTTCCACAGCCAAGATCGACGACAACCCCCTCTTTAATCGTATTAAAAGGAGTATATGAATGTATTTTTAATTGTTTAAGAAAATCACCGGTATCCATTAAATAGCCGGCACCATAATGTTTAGTGTCCATTATAAGATATTTAAATTACGATCATCTGATTTATGATCTAATGATGTATGTTTCAGATTTTTAATAATTTCATTTAAATCCCATTGATTGAGATTCGGAATATCGATTTGATAATGAATTTCAATCTCCTTATTCCGTAAAGTTTCTATGCGGACAATATTGGAATTATTACGAAGCGACAAAATTGCATCTTTGTTTTCCTGATCGGCTTCGGTCAAGGTGTCTAGATTGCGCATAATCATTACGGTAGCCAGTAGATCCAGCTTCGGATAATAGAATGTGCCATTATTTCCAACACTTGTATCAATGCGGTAGCCAACACTTTCTGCTAATTTCACCGTGTAAGGAGCACATAAAGCAAAGAGTGATTTAATGCCAACCTGTGTACTGATGGCGGCACCAGCTCTCGTCAAAAATATGCTGCCAATGCCATATCCAGCAATCTCCCTAGAGTTCCAAAGGCCACAACCTTCACCTGTCCCCTGTTGCGCATAATCATAAACAAGGTCTAAGATTTTAGCGTCCATCGCTCCCGTGGCTTGTTCAATGGGAAGTGGTTCGCTCCCTCCAGATACGTGTATACGTACTCCACCATAGACTTTATCGCCATCTAGGGATTCTACGATCAATACGAATGATGCGGGATTGTACATCCAGTCATTTTTGGAAGAAGTTACTTTCTTTACGCCTATAGCAGTTAACACGTGCGCGTGTCCTTCTATGAAACGTTCACAGGTTTGGGGATCGTCGATAGCCCGAAATGCTCTGAGTCTTACTACTGGACGCCCGTCGTTGAATAATAATGCCACCGAATGCTTTGATTTATCGTTTAAACGCAAAACTAATCAATTAAATGCAAAGGTGTTTACTCTTCAAATAAATTATACCGTAATGCAACCGCCTGCACCTAGTGATGGTAAAAATTGTTTGATTCCTTTTTCACCTTTAAGGGCCCAAATAGCCCCTTTTAACTGATGTCATCGAAAATACATTTTATCATCTTAATATGCTGTATTTTCGATATACAATAAATTTGACCTTGGAAATATTAACGTTTCTGGAGGCTATTTTTATGAATCTGACCGTCTTTCATGATTAACAGAAAGTTTTTTTCAGGATCTGCCAATAGTTTTAAATTCTTAAGAGGATCTCCGTCTACAAGGATTAGATCTGCCAACGCTCCTTCTTCTACTGTTCCCAGCTTGCCAGGATAAGGACTTCTTAATCCCGAAAGCTGCAGAAGCTCGCCATTGTCTTGGGTAATCATTTTAATGATTTCGGCATTTGTAAACCACTTTTGAAGGCGCAAAATAAAAGTATTCTGCAATTTATTCAGGTCCGGCTCAAAAAGGAAATCTGTACCCCAAGCTAGTTTTACCCCATATTTCTTAGCCATAGGCCATACTTTTTCTTGACCTTCAATGACAGGCTTACGCTTGATTCTTCGTTGTGGATCCATATCGGGTGTATCTTCCACAAGATTCTGTAAACTAAGCCAGATATTTTTTTCTGCAATTAGCTGTAAAGTTTCTTCATCGAGCAATTGTCCATGCTCTATACATTTTACGCCAGCTTCGATCGCTCTTCGAATTGCTCTTGGCGTATATGCATGTACGGTGACATAGGTTCCCCAGTCTTCGGCTGCATCTACTGCTGCTTTCATTTCGTCTAGCGTATATTGGGTGACATCCACAGGATCATATGCTGAAGAAGTTCCTCCGCCTGCCATGAGTTTAATTTGACTTGCCCCGAATCTTAGATTCTCTCTTACTGCCGTCAGGACCTCATCACGACCATCGGCGATGAAGGTTGCTCCATATCGCTCCGCACGAGAGACAACGCCGAAAAAACGACGCGATTTTTCCTCCGGTGTCCGAAAATCTCCATGCCCTGCAGTTTGGCTTACAACGGCACCAGAAGGCCAGATTCTAGGCCCTAAAAGCTTGCCCTTGTCGATCGCTGCTTTTAATGGAAATATGGGGCCGCCGACATCACGTACACTTGTAAAACCCCGCATTAACATCTGTTGAGCCGATAGCCCCACCGTCTTGATCAAGAAGTCCTCGGATAGGTCATTTGTCATCATTTGAGGCATTGTCAAAGCTCCAAATACCAAATGGACATGCACATCAATCAATCCAGGTATCAGTGTTTTGCCTTTAGCGTCAATTCTGACGATATTCTTTCCTTGTGCGTCAATAGGGGATGTACTGATGGTCTGAATTGTATTTCCGTTTATTAAAACATGTTTTGGTGGAGTTAAGGTTTTAGTTGTATAGTCGAGCAGTTTGACATTTTCTATTAAAACTTGCTTTTCCTGTGCTTGGATAACATGTACAAAAGCCGAACAAAGAAATAAAGTAAGTAGTTGACCTAAACGCATAGCTTGGAGAATTACGTTAAAATATAATATGACAAATCAATTTTAATTCAAGCTAACTAATGTGCTTGAAAAAATATCTTCTAAGTTAAATTATAAATTCAATATATTTCAATTTTTTCACTATAAATTTTTGCTCTGCCAGCCTTTTTTGAAGAAGTCTTTGTGTAATGTACGCTGTTAATCGCAAGAAAAATGCTAAATTTATCCAATCATGATATATAAAAAATCTATTATAAATTATTTAAATATCGTAATTCCCAAGATTGTCTCCATAAGAGAGCTACTCACCTATGCCCTCTTACTCGGCTTATCAGCTTATGTATTTCTACTGGTTTTTCAGCCATTTGGAACGTATAATTTTGAGAATGCCTATAAATTTAGCTTGTTATCCGGATACGGGGCTATTTTATCCATTGCATATGCCTTAATTTCTATTGTCTTGCGTAAAAAAAGGGGGACAGTTGCGATAGAACTATTTCGTATTTTTCTTGTGTTCCTATTATCAAGTTTTTTAAATTTCGTCTATCACGGTTGGTTCATCAATCAGGCCCCGTTGCAGTGGAACAACCTGCCCTATATTGGATGTTACACGCTTTCACTTTATAGCCCTATTGCAGCGATTTATTTTTTGCTTCGAGTTGATAAGCGTCATTCGAATCATGAAAAGAATAAATCGTCGATAGAAAGTCTTTCAATAAAGCCAGCTATGATATTGAGTCAAGCGAATGACTGCCATTTGGCTTTGGTCGATATTCCCAATGGTAATCAACCGTTAAAGTTGCTGCCAAGCGATTTTATTTTTGCAAAATCGATGGATAATTATTGCATGATCTACTTTAGGAAGGATGGCATGGTAAAGAAGCAGATGGTACGAATTACGTTGAGCCGCTTATCTGAACTGTTGAATACAATGTCTATTCACCGATGTCATCGGTCCTTTCTTGTCAATTTTGAAAAAATCCTTGTAAAGGAAGGGAATGCCCAAGGTTTTTTGTTACGTTTTGCAGATACTGAAGATTGTGCTGTTATTTCGAGGTCTGCTATAGAATCAGTTAGACCCTATTTGTCGGACTGACCACCCACGTTTTGGTCAATCGTCCCTAAATCTTGCCATACGCCACATAACTTTGTATACTCGTCTTGGGTAGCATAATTTTGTTCAAAAAAAAGATGAACACAAAAAGTTTAAACCTGCTGGTATTATTTCTCTTCTTCGGAATATATTTTATCCTCGATTATTTGTTTTTTGCGCCCCTTCAATCCATGATAATCAACTATGTCCAAAGTAGATTTTTGGGGCATGTACTGACGTATTCAATTAGCCTTGTACCGTTGCTTTTTGGGGCAATGCTGCTTAAACCGAAAGGGCAGAATGAATTCTTGGAAAAATTTGGGTTGAAAGGCAATTTTTTACAGGGGCTTTCTTTTGGAATAATAGCTACCTTACCGATGTTCTTGGGGTATGCCTTTGTTTTTACCTTAAATCGGAAAATAGATCCAAACGGGCTATTAATAAATAGTGTGTCATCAGGATTCTTTGAAGAAATGATCTTTCGTGCCTATTTTTTTGGTTTAGTTTTTCGCTATACCCGACTAGGTTTTATTCCATCCATTTTAGCTACATCACTCCTGTTTGCTTTACTACATCTTTATCAGAGTCAGGATTTGGGTGAATTGGTCCTGATTTTCGGTATGACTTTCTTCGGCTCTATCCTATTTTCGTGGTTGTATGCTGAGTGGAAGTTTAACCTTTGGATACCGATAGCACTTCATGTTTTGATGAATTCGGCTTGGATGATTTTTGATGTTTCGGACAATGCTGCCGGAAATGGATGGAGCAATTTTTTCCGCTTTTTGACCATCATTGTAGCAATCATAATGACCATTGTCCATTCAAGGAAGTCAAATGGCGGTCTACAAATTGAAAGGAAAAATTTGTGGCTAAAAGATTAGAAATCCGGAGTTTTTTTAATGAACCTTCATAGCTGTAGATATGTTCTTCAAATGATCTGGCCCACATTTGGAATGAGCGTTGATTTAGGTTGCCAAAACTATGAAGCTTTTGATAATAGTATTGGATCTCGAAGAACCCCTGAAAACCAGTATTTTTTTTTGGCATGGGAATCGCTACCTTGACCTTTATGAATAGACAGCTATTTTCACCCCTATCTTTATTCCTAGGAGCGACGTTATCCATTGGAATCTTGAGCTGTGGACACAATACAAAAGTCAACGGTGCGGATTTAAAGGATTCTGCTGAACTTAAAACAGTCGCTGTGAAGGATACGATGGCTGCTGCTAAATTTCCTCCTTTGCCAATTGACTTTGACAAGACGAAGGTTTTAAAAAATACCTATGTTGTTGATCGGGCTGGAGCCGAACTTAGACAAGGCGCGGATAAGGCTGCCCCGCTATTAGGAAAATATCCCTATGGTACCAAGCTCGATGTGATCGGTGAAGAAGGAGAATGGATTGCCGTAATGGATCGTATCCAGCGCGATTATAGCGGGAACAATGGCGAAAAAGGTGATGTAACGCGATGGGAAAAGGTCTATGTAGCGAAGTCCAAGCTGGGGAAACAAGATAAAATTACAATCTCTCCCAAAGATTTAAATTCAATCGTTTCATTGACGATAAATGGTAAAGAAATGTATTACGAAAATGGACATTCTTTAGATAAGTATCTCCAGCTAGAGTTGATTGATGAGCAAACGTTCTTAGCCGCTCGGAATACGGCTAAAAACTACTTGATCAAGGATACTCTGTCTTATCCCAAAAATGGAAAGATTTTGGAATTGCCGTTGACAAATGGGAAAAAGCTAACATTTAAGGATAAGGATATCGATAATGAATTAGAAGCCAGCTATTCTTATAAAGGGCATTACGATTTTTTAAATGCTTTTGCTGTTGATGGGAATTATTGGGAAAGTGCTGATGTGCGGCTTTTTGATAAACAAGATGGTCATCTTATTGTGGAATGTGGGGATTATCCATTCTTCTCTGCCGATAAAAATTACCTGATGACCTTGCATGCCGACCCCTATGAATCGACGGGCGACCTGCAGCTCTTCCACGTGAAACAAGGAAAGGTGACACCGATGCTTTTTATTAGTTTTAAAGAGTGGATGCCAACCTGGAAAGAAGAGTTAATGTTCTGGGGAAAGGACGGTTGTATCTATACTGCTGCCAACCATGTAGACGGTTACTGGGGTGAAGAAGGATCGCTGAACGAAAGATCACAATTTATCAGAATCAAGATATTACCCCATTAAACAGGCACAAACCATACTTTTATTGGTTTACTGCAGGCGTATATATTTATTGTTTTTCTGTTTTAAGTAAAACTATTCTGGCATGCACCTGTTGTATTCCATAAAATAGATTATAGTTTGTAATTTAGCTGGATGAAACTAAGAATATTATCGTTATTTACTATCCTTCTTCTCTTTTCCACGTTGTCTATGGCACAAGATAAGCCATGGAAACAGCATAATAAATGGATTTGGGGTCCTTCAGTAGGGTATCAGTATCAAAGTGGTAATTTCCTTAAAGTTTCGGGTTGGGGATTATTTGCACCTAATGATTTTCAGTATATGAAAATTGATGCAGGAGCCAATTTCAGCTGGATGGAAGGTAAAACGACTGTTATTCCAGAGCTGGGGTTTACCTATTATCTAAATGATTTTGTTGTTTTTCCTTTTGTAAAAGCAGAGTTAACACCTTATACCATAACGCCAAAAGTTGGTGCAAGTCTATTCTCTATTGTGGATCTGGGAATAGGTTATGGATTTGATTACAATACTAAGAAAAATTTTAAGCCGATTGACGGAATTACCGTTTCAGTAGGGGTAAATATTCCGCTCAATTTTCATATTTATTAATTGAAAAATGCGCAGTAAGACGGTTTATAAACTCCTGGGGTCACTTGTTGTGTTGTTAGCTATAGTTAGCAACCTAAAAGCGCAAGACCACTTAATCGGTCCGACGTTAAGCTACCAGTTTCAAAAAGGGAGTATAATAAAAACTGGTGCTTATTTCGCATTTCCTTTTATAGGAGATCATATTCTCCGAGCAGATGCCACAGCCAACTTTACTTGGACACAAAAGAAGTTTGCCGTGATACCTGAGGCTGCAGTAACGTATTATCCTCAAACATATGTCTTAACTCCCTTTGTTCGTGCAGAGCTTACTCCGTATACCTTTACGCCCAAAGTTGGAGTGAGTTTGGCCACATTGGTGGATATTGACTTTGGTTATGGATTTTCCATCAATGAAAAAAAAGATTACAATCCGATAAAGGGGTTCGCGGTGTCTCTTCGATTTAGTATTCCGCTAAATTATCGAATCAATATGTAGCTTAGATTAATGGATCCCACATCTGCTTGGTTTACCTTCCAAAAGCTAAACTTGACAGGACCATTTTTTATGATAGTCTATTTCACTTGCAAAGTAATTGCGCTAAAGCACTTTTTAGAGAGGACTAGATTAATTGTCAAGCCAGTTTTTGAAGGCCGTGACTTTCTCCCTTGAAACAATGAGCTCATCCGATTCATAATGCTTAAGGTATATTTTTAACCGGGCATTAGAATGTACAGCAATATTTTTGATAGCATCAAATTGAACTATAGTGCTTCGGTTGATCCTAAAGAAATCCTTAGGGGATAGTTGTGGCATCAGCGCATCCAATGTTTGGTCCAAAAGATAGTTCCCCTTTTCATTGGTATAAAGGTAAGTGCCTTTGTTTTCGCTGTAAATACATTCGATTTGCTGGGTGGTCACTACTTTTAGGTTTTGGCCTATTTTGATGGTAAAGCGTTCCTTATATGTTTGGACAGTGTTTCTAAATAAAGCTTCAAAAGATGCCAGATCGAGCTGTGGCTTTGGGTGTCTTAATTGACGGAATTTTTCAATAGCATTTTTCAGCTCTTCATCTTCAATCGGCTTCAGGAGGTAATCGATGCTATTTTGTTTAAATGCCCGCAACATATATTCATCGTATGCGGTGGTAAAAATAATGGCCGAATTAGGCTTCACCTGCTCAAGGATGTCAAATGAAATCCCATCGGCGAGCTGAATATCCAAGAACAGTAGGTCAGGTTCGGTATTTGACATAAACCATTCGATAGATTCTTCCACAGTCTGCAGTACGGCAGCTACCGTGTAACCGAGGTTCTCCAGTTTTCTTTGGAGTAATCTAGCTGATGGGAGTTCGTCTTCTATAATTACTATTTTCATTGTTTTTTGCATGCTTATCGATCATCAGACCGTTGTATTGTTTAATTTATCGAGCATCGTTGTGCCTATGCTATTAGTTTTGCTACGATTACCTCTTGCATGTTTGTTTAAGAACAGGTTACTTTTAAGAGACTATTTCATTGATGATGGGCAGTCCGACAGAAAATAAAATATCAGTTTCCTGAAGATGTACAGATAAATTGGACAGTATAGCGTAACGTTCCTGAATGTTTTTCAGACCGATTCCCGAATGATCATGGAGCACTTTCTTCTTTTGAAGATTATTTTCAACATAGAGGTAATTATTTTTTCGATAAATCTTCAATAAAAGAGGCTTCCTGACCGAAATAATATTGTGTTTGATTGCATTTTCGATCAGTAATTGAAGGGAAAGGGGTAATATAAAACCAGTATGTTGTTCCGCATTGATCTGTAAATCGATCTGTATACCGGCTTCGAAGCGAAGACTCAAGAGGTTTAAATAGGCCCTTGAAAAAGTAAGCTCATCCTGTAAAGAAACGAGGCTTTTGTCTTTTTGCTCCAATACATAGCGATATATCTTAGAAAGGTCCGTGGTAAACATGCTGGCCTTTTTGGGGCTTTCTTCAATTAATCCATTCAATACATTCAGGCTGTTGAACAAAAAATGTGGATCGAGTTGATTTTTGAGCGACTCAAATTGTGCTGTTATTTGCTGTTTTTCCTGATGAGATTCTTTGATTTGATAATCTTTGAATCTTTTATAGAAATAGAATCCAAAAAAAATCATAGAAATGCACCAAGATATCATCGCAGTTTGAAAATAATATGCAACACGTTGTTGGTGAATAAATTGGT
Source organism: Sphingobacterium sp. UBA1897 (assembly GCF_002337775.1). Taxonomy (NCBI): domain Bacteria; kingdom Pseudomonadati; phylum Bacteroidota; class Sphingobacteriia; order Sphingobacteriales; family Sphingobacteriaceae; genus Sphingobacterium; species Sphingobacterium sp. UBA1897. The sequence continues at coordinate 24,027 of NZ_DDGR01000024.1, read as the reverse complement.
GGAAACGTTGTGGGAAATTTTGGGCAATACTGGGTTTAAACAGTCCGGAAAAAAAAGCATTGACAATAAAAACGACCAGTATGGTCAAGAAGAAACTGACACTGTAAAAAACAATCATCTTTTTTCCAAAATCTTTACTGCTTGGGTATTTGTTCCCGACCCATTTCGATAGATAACTATGACCTAGAAAGAGAAAAAATCCGTATAGTAAACCTCTGACCATATTAGGATGAAAGATGATGGATATCCAAGGGACATCATTGTGGTCAAGTTTGGCCACAACCACAAAATAGATGGTTACGACCAAGCTTGCGAGTAATGCTTGTATAATAGCTTTAAATGGTGCTTTTTTCACAAAGTGTTATTTGCATTCTTTTATCAACTGTTCTGCCCGATCTTTGCCCCATGAAGGTGCAAATGGTGTAGTAGTTTTCTCTTCACTGAATAAAGATAGTGCTTTCTTTACATCCTCACATTCTTTGCTGGTATCCTGGTTGAAATATTTTTTTGCGTTTATTTGGAATTCCGCTAATCCCAATACCGCACGTGGATTATTTGGCGCAAGGGTGATGGCTTTTTTATATAGACCTATAATCTTAGGTGAAAGCTCTTTGGCTTTTGTCATCGGATCTGTAATCATCAATGCCGTTTGGTTCATCGCTTTCAGCACAAGCCATTCTGAATTATTGTCCTGGGCGCTATTGTTTAGTATTTCTTCTGCAGACTGTATATATTTTGTCTGTGTCTCTTTATTTTTCTCCCTGAAGGATGCTGTTGTCAGTACCATGGCCTGATAATAGGCAGGAATCCAATTGTCCTTTTCTGCCTGTGAAATACGTTCTAAAAGAGCGGCCGCTTTCTGCGTCTCACCCGATTGCCATAGGCTCATGGCTTGTCCCATACTTTTTTCAAAATTGCTTTGTGCAAATGTGCTGCCGCTTATAAGGCAGATGATGGCGATAATAAATGATTTCATGATCTTTCGTTTTTAGTAGTAAATATTTTTCTAAGTTATTGTTGTTGTGTTTGATGTATCTGATATTGAGTGTTATTGAAGTTGGTAATCCTTTTCTGCAAACAGAAATAATTCTGGATGGACCGACGTATTTCGATGATGAGCTGATGTTTATTATAGATTGTCCAATTGATTGTCTTTTTCATTTTTACTGATTGTCCAAAAATAGCCTAGAAATACAAAGCGTTTGGCAGTAGGGACAATCGGTCTACGGTCGTAGATTCCTTGTGAATTTGGCCGGTCTGCATATTGATACCCATAGATTGGGCTAGCGCCAAGAACATTACTGACGGAGAAATGGATAATTTTTTGCTGGCTGTAAAGAAACGACCAACTCATAGACAGACTATTGTAGCCTTTTGTATGGCCATTCATGAATACTGTTTGGTTGGGATCATTGTAATTTCTGCCGGATACAAACGAATTTGTCAAACTGAGCTGTGAACGTAGGCTTGATAGCCAGTATTTTCCAACGATATAGAAACTGTGTTTGTAAACATAAGGGGGAGTGACTGTCGTCGGATAATTCGCTTCATTTCTCTTACTGTCGGTATAGGAATATGAAATCCAGTATTGGAGGTTTTTGATGGTGCTGCTGTTTTTATAAAATAAGTCAAAGCCTTTGACCTTACCGCTTCCGTTATTGTCATATTGGCTGTCATATTTTGGAGTTATACTGTTGTATTTTGCCAAATTGTTATATTCTTTGTGATAGGCTTCTAAGCGAAGTAAGTGCCCGCCACGCGAATAGAAATAATTTGCGATATAATGATTGGCCTCCATCCAGTCAAGTTGTGGAGCATATTTTAACAGCGGTGTTGGCGCCTGCTGATGGAAGTTCCCATAAGCAAGTGATAGCTGCGTATATTTATTTAATGCATAGCCCAGCGAAGCCCTCGGTTCTAACGTGCTCTTCGCCTGTAAATTGGAAGAAGTTTCTCGTAAGCCGATCTTCCCGATTAAGTTCGGGAGGATGCCGAAGGTAGTTTCCGTAAATACAGCGGTCATCTTGCTATGATAACCATAGCTATAGCCAAGGGTTTGTCGGTGATATTCTTCTTGATAATTCGTGTCGAAATATTCTATTCCTCCGATACTTTTAATCTTATTGTTCCAGATCTTACTTAGCGTTCCTTTTAAGTGAAGACTCTTTTCTTCATTAGGTAGGTAAACGTCATCGTAATGCAGCTTATCGGTCAGGTAGCCTAGGCCAATACCAGACTGGAATGTCCATCGGTTCCCCAAATTCTGACTGTAGCTGATGTTGGCGTAGGCATTGTTGGATTTCTTTTTCAATGGGACGGGCTGCTCATAATTGATGTCCGCTTGGTAAAGTCCCATATTTTCGAAATTGTAAGCCCCATAAATATTTAGAAAACCTTCTTTAAACTGATGGCGATAGATCATTTCTCCAGAAGCGTTTTCATAGGGTTTCGTCCATTTTATATCTGGTGTAATAATTTTGGAATAGGGTTTTAAGTTTGTATAACTGCTGTTGAAGGTGAGAGAGTTTTTGCCCCATTGTAAGGTATGTCCTAGCCCTAATCCAACGGAAGATAGCGAAAGCTCTGTTTTGGACTGCTCTATGGTATTTTCAGTGTTTAGCGCTAGAATGCTGGACAGCGCATTGCCAAATTCTGCAGAATAGCCGCCTGTAGAGAAATTCACGCCTTTAAAGAGCATAGGCGAAAACCTGCCCCTTACAGGAACTTCGTTTGGTGTTGCGGTGTAAGGTTGGGCTACTCTGATTCCATTGATGTAGGTCTGTGTTTCGGAAGCATCTCCACCGTGAACCATAAGACGTCCATTCTCGCCCCCAACCTGTGCTCCGGGCAATGTTGCCAGTGCGCTGATGATGTTTCCCATGCTGCCTGCCGTAGTGACAATATCCAATGGACTCATTACCGTGTTTTTTCCGGAGCTATTGGCTTGTAGGACCCCTGCCTGAATCGTAACTTCCTGTAAGCGATTCTCGCTTTCTTGCATTTGAATAATCAGCAATTCTTTTTGAGGTAGCTGGATAGGCCTGTTATATGTTGGGAGGCCCACAACAGACGCTTTAATGATTTTAGTGCCTTGTTCACTGGTCTCAAATACGAAATTTCCAAGGGAATCGGTGGTGCCACCATCATAGGTGCCTTCAATATAAACATTGGCTAAATATATAGGTTTGCCGTTTTTGCCCAGCACTTTCCCTTTCAAGATGGACTGCGCAGATACGATGGTAATACTTAAAAATAGTAAGGTTAATAACAGCTTCATTTTTCTTTAATTTTATTCAAATATCCGCGGCTGTAAGTGTTCCTGCGAAAAAGAGTGGATGGAATGTCAAAATATCATGACGAATTGCAGGATTCCAACTTTATGCTGTAAATTGATATCGAAAAACAAAATTTCCTCCATAAATAAGTTCCGCAATGGAAAGTGGAGAACGCGAAAAATTGCTTTTATATGCGACGTACTTATATCGGATATAAAAGTCATTTTACTTTCGTTTGATATTGAAAATAAGAGTTTAAAATTAAGTCAGAAAAATGCGAATAACCATTTTAGATGACTATCAAGACGCTGTCCGAAAGTTGGACTGTTTCAAAATTCTTGATGGTCACGATGTCCAAATATTGAAACAGTCCTATTCAGATCCGGCTTTACTGGCCGAAAAATTGAGCGATACGGAAGCGCTAGTGCTCATCAGAGAACGGACGCGGATTACAGAAGACCTGTTGTCTCAGCTTCCCAAGCTTAAGTTAATTAGCCAGACGGGCAAAATTTCAAACCATTTGGATTTGGCTGTTTGTAGCCGTTTCCATGTGGCTGTTGCTGAAAGTATGGGCTCTCCTGTTGCTCCGGCTGAATTGACCTGGCTTTTGATCATGAATGCCCTCCGTGGTTTACCTAAGGCTCTTTCAGATATGGACAAAGGCCTATGGCAAACGAATATAGGAGATTGTGTCGCCGGGAAAACAATAGGGATATGGAGCTATGGAAAAATAGGGAAGCGAATAGCGCAATATGCAAAGGCTTTTGGTGCACAAGTAATTGTTTGGGGAAGCGAAAATTCCCGAGAGGAAGCTGTAAGAGATGGTTTTTTAGCTGCTGCCAGTAAATCCGATTTTTTTCATTTTTCAGATGTTGTTACTTTACACCTTAGGTTAGTGCCTGAGACGCGAGGTGTCGTAAAGCTCGAAGATCTCCGGTCTATGAAGCCGACAGCGCTTTTTGTCAACACCTCTCGTGCTGAGTTGGTTGAAGAAGGGGCACTATTGACCGCGCTCGAGACAGGTGTTCCGGGGATGGCTGCGGTAGATGTCTATGAGTCCGAACCAATCTTTGATCCGAACTATCCGTTATTGCAGCTGCCAAATGTACTTTGTACGCCACATATTGGCTATGTGGAGAAAAATGGTTACGAACAATTATTTAGACTTGCTTTTGAGAATATTGTAGCCTTTTCTGGGGGCGATCCACAGCATATCGCTAACCCCGAAGTTTTGACCCACTAATTAAATGAATCGGCTATACATAGATGAATAATTTTACGCATTTAGAACAACCAACAGGTCGCGTTATTGTGGTCGGCGGTAAGGAATATCTTTTTTTTGGTGGAACTTCCTATCTAGGGCTGGCAACAGATAAAGCATATGCTTCTATTTTCATAGAAGGTATACAGCGGTATGGTATCAACAACGGCACTTCACGAAATAATAATGTGCAACAGGCCATATTTGATCAAGCCGAAGAATATGCAGCAAAGCGTTTTGGTTTTGAAGCAAGCCTGTTGCTCTCAAGTGGATATTTGGCAACGCAATTTCTTGTAAGAACCTTGGCGACCGAAGGAGAAGTATTGTACGCTCCCGCTTGTCACCCTTCTTTATGGCTAGATAAGAAGCCCGTCGCAACTGGGCATTTTGTTGCGTGGGCTAATGCAACGATCGAGTATATCAATCATTCAGCCCAAACATCATTTATCATCGTTAGCAACAGCTTGGACAATATGCGGCCAGAATTGTACGATTTCACTGTTTTCAATCGTATTGATCCGGACAAAAAGATTATACTGCTCTTGGACGATTCTCACGGAATAGGAGTTTTGCGCAAGAATAGCATTTCATTGGATAAAAGTAGTGTTCAACAAACTAATATTGAACTGATCGTCGTCGCATCCTTGGCAAAAGGCCTGGCAACGGATGCTGGATTGATTTTGGCCGATGGGGAACGGATCAGGTATCTCAAGCGATCAAACTTTTATACAGGGGCTTCTCCAAGTTCACCAGCGAGCTTATATGCATTTGTTCATGGAGAGCAGATCTATCTACAGCAATTCGAAAAGCTGCGGTATAATATTGATTCCTTCAAAGCACATATGGAGTCTGGGTTAAACACTGTTGCTGATTTTCCGGTCTTTTCTTCAATGGATACGGGCCTTTATGCGAGGCTGATGAATGCTGGAATACTGGTTTCAAGTTTTCCTTATCCCCTCGCTACAGACCCGCTATTAAATCGGATTGTGGTGAACGCGCACCATACCAAGGCAGATTTGGACCAGCTGAGTCATGCAATTGGCATATATTGATTTTTATATGACAAGTAATAAGTCAACATCTTGTAAATTAGATAATTGTTTTTATTTTTGAGGTCTATTTAATGGTTGGTTGGACGCAATGTCTCGTTAATTGATTGTAAATGTTTGGCTTTTGGAAGCTTATTTATCAAAAAAGTATTTAAATAATTTCCATTACTCATTTTAAAACAATACTTTTGCATCCCCAAACATTAGTTGGCTTAAGGGTTGAAAAATAAATAATTACAGTAAAATAGATATGACTAAAGCAGAAATTATTGCAGAAATCTCTACCAAAACTGGCTTAGAGAAGGTAGATGTTCAAGAAACCGTAGAGGCGTTCTTTAAAGTTGTCAAAAACGCAATGATCGGAGGAGAAAATGTATATGTAAGAGGTTTTGGTAGCTTCGTAGTCAAAAAAAGAGCTGAGAAGACTGCAAGAAACATTTCAAAAAATACAGCAATCATTATCCCTGAACACTTTGTTCCTAGTTTCAAGCCAGCTAAAATTTTCGTAGAGAAAGTAAAGAATGGCAATAAATAATCTTTAAAATAGATTAAAATGGCAAAAACCAAACAGATAATAGTAATAGGATCAGTAGTAGCCTTGGTTGCTGTGCTTTTAGCACAGCCTATTAAAGGTTTGGTGAACAAAGAAAAACAAACTGCTGCAGCATCTGAGTCGAAGCCTTCCAACGAAGTAAATTTGGAAAATATATCTTCGATGACAAAACAAGGTTTAGATGCTAGTTTAGTCAAAGAAATTTCCGATATTGAGGGCCAAGTTGCAAAAGCTTCTGGAGAGGATAAGATAAAGCTGTTGCAACAGTTGGCAAATAAGTGGGATGATGTCGCAAAACCAGCCCCTCAGGCTTTCATCTATGAGGAAATGGCAAAGGTTTCACCGAAGTTTGAATATTGGTTGAAAGCAGGTAATGCTTATCGTGCCGCTTATACAAATTTGCAGGATTCTACTTTAGCCCAAGCGTTGAATCAAAATGCTATTCATGCATATGAGGCTGCGTTAAAAGCGAATACAAGTAGTTTGGATGCAAAAACAGGATTGGGTGCCGCAATGGTATCAGGAACGAACAACCCTATGGCAGGTATTGCCTTATTGCGAGAAGTCGTTGCTGCCGATCCTAAAAACTTAGAAGCAAACAAAACTTTGGGATTGTTTTCATTACAATCCCGTCAGTTTGACAAAGCCATCGAGCGTTTTAAGACCGTTATCGATCAAAAACCCGATGCTGAGTCATACTTTTACTTAGCCACAGGCTATGAAAATATTGGGATGAAAAAGGAAGCCGTTACAGCTTTTCAAAAAAGTAAGGAACTGGCAGCCGATCCTTCCCTATCACAATTCATCGATCGAAAGATCGCGGAATTGAGCAAGTAATTAATTTATTATTTTATAATCATTAAAAAATTTAGCTATGCCAAGCGGAAAAAAAAGAAAAAGACACAAGATGGCTACTCACAAACGTAAAAAACGTTTAAGAAAAAATAGACACAAGAAAAAATAGTCTTGTGATAAGCTTTTAAACATCTTGGCCCATTTTGCTGAGATAGCTTTACGAAACGATCTACATGTCTGTGAAGGGGATGTAGATTGTTTTTTTCGTAACAACGTTCTTTAAATGTTTAATCGGATACCCAAGATTGCGATAGGATATTGCATAGGTATCAAAAATGAGTAGCTTTTGGTAAAGGAATTAATTATCGATTCAACTCCTGATAAAGGGGTAACTATTGCTTTACTACAAGATAAGCAGCTTGTTGAACTTAACCGGGAGCCCGCAAATAATAACTTCGCCGTTGGAGATATCTATCTCGGACGTATTAAGCGAATTATGCCTGGGCTTAATGCAGCTTTCGTGGATGTAGGCTACGAAAAGGATGCTTTTCTACATTATTTAGATCTGGGTCCTCAAGTTCAATCTTTGCTAAAGCTTACGCGTATAGTGAAGAATGGCAGTTATCAAGAGAAACTGCTCAATAGTTTAAAACTTGAAAAGGATATCGATAAAGCTGGTAAGATCTCTGATGTCTTAAGCAAAAATATGCTCGTGCCAGTACAAATCGCCAAAGAACCCATTTCAACAAAAGGGCCGCGTCTGAGTTCAGACCTTTCAATTGCGGGCCGTTTTGTCGTTTTGGTACCTTTCTCAAGTACTGTTTCCATTTCCAAGCGTATCAAAGGTAGTAATGAACGCAATCGCCTAAAAAAGATTGTCGAAGGAATTAAGCCAGCTAATTTTGGCGTTATCATTCGTACAGTTTCCGAGGGTAAGGGTGTTGAAGAACTACAACGTGACTTATTGGACCTGATCTCAAAATGGGAGCTATTTACCAAACGTCTTCGTAATGCTGAACCGCCTCAAAAGGTTCTTGGCGAAATGGATCGTGCATCCACTATTCTACGAGATATTTTGACAGACGAGTTTTCGCATATTTATGTTAATGATCCTTCGATCTTCGAAGAAACAAAATCATATATACACGATATATCTCCAGACTTGGAGAAAATTGTCAAACTTTATAAACATAAAGAGCCAATTTTTGATCATTTCGGAGTTGAAAAGCAAATCAAGGCAGCTTTTGGCAAAACTGTAACATTGCCGGGCGGTGCGTACCTCGTTATAGAGCATACCGAAGCCTTGCATGTCATTGATGTCAACAGTGGTAACCGTTCTGCTAATAAGGAGAATCAGGAAGACAATGCATTGCTGGTCAATATGGAAGCAGCAAAAGAAATTGCGCGTCAGCTGCGTTTGCGTGATATGGGCGGAATTGTAGTCATCGATTTTATCGATATGCATAAACCCAATCATCGAAAAGAGTTGTATACGTTCTTAAAAGAATGTATGGTAGCGGATAGAGCGAGACATACAATTTTGCCTCCAAGTAAATTTGGATTGGTTCAAATTACACGTCAGCGCGTTAGACCTGAAATGAATATCGTCACAAACGAAAAATGTCCGGCTTGTGATGGTACAGGTGAAATCCGATCAAGTATTGTCCTCATGGATGATATTGAAAATAATTTGAGCTTTATTCTTCAAGAACAAAACGAAAAGAAGGTGACCTTATGTGTTCACCCTTACATAGACGCCTACATTAAGTCTGGTTTGATTTCTAAAAGAATGAAATGGTTCATGAAGTACGGAAAATGGATTAAAGTAAATCCAATGACGTCATATTATCTAACTGAATTCCATTTCTTCAATGCGAAGGATGAAGAAATCAAGTTATAATAGAAAGAGATTAACGAAAAGGGTTAGTAGTGATACTAGCCCTTTTTTGTTTTTATATCATTGTACTGTTTATACCCAATGGATAATTATGCCGTCTTTTTCCATTTTGCGGAAGTAAGTCATTTGTCTTTTGGCATAGCGATGTATTTCTGTCTCCAGTTTTGTGGTAAAAGCAGAATAATCGAGCTGTCCAAGAAGATGGAGTGACGCATATTTATACTCCAAACCATAGTATTGAAGTTGCTCGTGTGTAATACCTTCTGTCAAGAGCCCGCGCACTTCTTCTAAGAAGCCTTCATTCAATCGTTGTTTTAATCTTTGGCTAATGTGTTCGCGTCTGATTTCCAACGGGGGACTTAATCCGATAACAATGCTATCTACCGCTTGTTGCTGGACGATGTGATCGGGGTGGTTCTCTAAAAACGCTAATATTTCTATTGCTCGGATTATACGTTTTTTGGTTGAAAGATCGATTTGAAAGTTCACAGGTAGTGTATATTCCTGAAGACGCGCTAACAGCTCCGTCTCTGGATATGCAAGTAATAACTCCTTGAAGCCTTCGATTGATGGGATCAGCGCATAGGGATTTTCTTGGATTACACTTTGAATATATAAACCTGTACCACCACATAGGATGGTATGTTTTCCCTTTTCTAGAATGGATTGTTGGGCTTGACGGAAGTCAGCAATAAAATTTCCGAGATTGTAGCGTTTTCCCGGTTCATGAATGTCGATAAGATGATAGGGAATATCTTGGTATTCCGATAGGTCTTTTCCCGTACCGATGTCCATCCTTCGATAGATTTGGCGGGAATCAGCACTGATGATTTCAGCATCAATGTGTTGGGCCAGTTGGACGGCCAGTTTCGTTTTTCCAGAAGCTGTAGGCCCTAAGATAACGATAACTTTCTCTTTTGGAACGGTTTGCTGTTCCAAAAGAGAAAGTGTATATTTTAATCTGTCTATCACAGAACAAATTTAGTCCATTTTTCTGTTCCTTCGTTATTTTTTACAACAGTATCGATAAAAGCCATGCCTCTTACGCCATCGTAAACTGTTGGAAAATCCTGTTGTTCAGCTGTAGGAGTTTTTCCTTCACGTTTTGCTGTAACTGTTGCCGCAAAATTACGGTAGATATTCGCAAATGATTCTAATAGCCCTTCAGGGTGACCCGCTGGTACACGGGTATTATGTGTTGCAAAAGAACTCAACGTATAAGGCGCTGCGTAAGCATTACCTGTGCGATAAAGCTGACGAGGTTGATCAAGCATTTTGATAATTAAATTGTTCGGATCCTCATTCGCCCATTCCAATCCACCTTTTTCGCCATAGATACGGATACGAACAGCATTTTCTTCTCCGGCTGAAATTTGCGAAGCCATCAATACGCCTTTAGCACCATTTTCGAAACGTAAAAGCACCGAACCATCGTCATCCAATAGACGGCCTTCAACAAATGTTGTTAGGTCTGCACATAGCTCTTGGATTTTTAAGCCCGATACATATTCCGCTAAATGCGCAGCATGGGTACCGATATCACCCATAACCAACGATTTGCCCGAGCGTTTCGGATCTGCACGCCAAGCGGCTCCAGCATTCCCCTCGCGTTCCGTTAAACGACTTAACCAACCTTGTGGATACTCAACAACAATCTTTCTGATCTTACCGAAGTGACCTTCTTTGACCATTGCTTTGGCTTGTTTAACCATTGGGTAGCCTGAATACGTATGGGTAAGGCACAGCGTACGACCAGTACGTTCTACGGTTTCTTGTAATTCTTTTGCTTCTTCAACAGATACTGTCATTGGTTTTTCAACGACAACATCAAAACCTTTTTCTAGCGCTAATTTAGCGGGAGCAAAATGTAAAAAATTGGGTGTTACGATCGTTACAAAATCCATGCGTTCGCCTTCGGGAAGCAAAGATTCTTTTTCGATCATCTCTTCATAGTTTAGATAGACACGCTCAGGAGCTACAAATAAGTCTTCTCCAGATTGTTTTGAAATCTGTGGATCAATACTAAATGCACCACAAACCAGTTCAATCTTGCCATCCATAAAAGCAGCAATACGGTGTACAGCGCCAATAAAGGCGTCGTTTCCGCCTCCGACCATACCCATGCGAAGTTTTCTCTTCATAACGTTATTATTTTTGATTATTTATTTTTCAAACTTTTACAGTGTACAATATACACAATTTAGCTTATTTTATGTATAAAATCATCTTGATGCTACCCATATTTTCTTTGGGAAAGCCATGAGGGAACTGCTCCCTAAGCGCTTTTAATTCATCTGTATTTCGATAGGTATACCGCTTTGTTCCCGTGATCCAAAAGTTAATCGGTGTCGTAATTTCTTTGGCAACAAACCCAATTTTTTCGAGCGAAGAGTGTTGGCTCCAATCACGATCGGTGAAAGTCATAATGTCTCCTGGTGAGAAATCGCTACAAAAGGCTTTAATTAATTTGCTTAGGCCTCCTATAACATTAATACCTGTTTTATTACAAAAGCGTAATAGTTCAAATGAGCGATAGTCTTCATTTTTATCCAGCATTCGGCGTCCTCCAGAGAATACCGCGACGGCGACAAGCTCTCCTTGTTCATAAAGGCCATAACGATACTTGCCGGGAAGAGCGGTTTGTAAATGATGTTCCACGAGGAACTGTAAACTCGTTCTTTTGTCGATCCGGGCAACTACAGTATTGCGTGCGTAAATGCGTTTGTCATTTTTTGTTCTAGCAACAATGCGTCTGACGATCAAATCAAACTTTGTTATTAATTGGTCCTCATCGATATGAATGCAAGGGTCGGAAGTATCACGTCTAACGGATTTGTTATGAGGGTATAGTAAAATGTTAATTGCTAATTCCGGAGAGTATATTTGTATAAATCCATCATCCTGGCAAAGCCCTAATGGGACTTCAAGGGCCTGCTCTACCCTAAGCTTGAACTGCGTTGACAAATTTAAAAACGAAGGATCCATAAAACAAAAGTAACTTTTATGGAAGTTTTGACGAAATATTCACTTTTAATAATTATCCGTACCTTTGTACCGAAAAATATAATGGTGTTACAGGGTATCCTTGTAAAAAGGTACAATGACTCAGGGTGAGCAATTAGCCTGAGATGATCTGAAATAAAATCGTGCTAAAATTACAACAGGGCCTATTGATCTTTAAAAGCAAACAACGTGTAACGAACTCAGGTATAGCAATGAGTATCGGCACTTATAAATAATTATAATACATATGAAACTTCCGATAGTGGCGTATGGCGATCCTGTATTAAGAAAGGTCGCTGAGGAAATAGATGAAGACTATCCAGATTTAAAGAAATTGATTGATGATATGTTCGATACCATGTATGCAGCTCATGGTGTTGGGTTGGCAGCTCCACAGGTAGGTTTGCCTATACGGATGTTCGTTATCGACGCAACTCCTTTCGCAGAAGATGATGAAGAAAACAAAGAAGTACTCCAATCGTTCAAAAAAGTTTTCATCAATCCCATCATGGTTGAAGAGTCTGGTGAGAAATGGGCTTTCGGTGAAGGATGCCTGAGTATCCCAGATATTAATGAGGACGTATTGCGTCACAGAAATATTCGCATCAATTACTTGGATGAGAACTTTGAAGAACATGAAGTAGACTTAACAGGTTTGGCTGCCCGTGTGGTACAACACGAATATGATCATATTGAAGGTAAACTATTTACCGACAAATTGAGTGCCTTGAAGAAAACGATGCTTAAGGGGCGATTAGATGCTATCGCGAAAGGAAATATTCGCGTTGGTTATAAAATGAAATTTCCACAGCAAAAGAAAAAGCGTTAGTTCATACTAACGCTTTTTCTTTGTTGCTTCCTCCTGATAAAATTGGTTGGAGATCAAGAATATCCGTGTTCTACCTACCAATCCATCCTTTTATTCCATTTTTGAGATTGAATTGGTCATTCTGTAAAGCGTGTTATAGAAACTACACCCGCGAAGAAGGACATTCCTCAATCCAACCGGGGTAAATATAGACGATATTTAACGGCTGTCATTCGTATTAAAAATACAACAGCAGCCCCAATAAAGGCAGCCCAAGAAAGATCAAGATCGAGATGCACCAGCAAGATATACGTGAGACCTCCACCTAAACAGGCCGTAGCATATACTTCTTTTTTAAAGATTAATGGGGTTTCGTTGAGTAGGACGTCGCGCGTCATCCCCCCACATACCGCGGTGAACATTCCAAAGATAATGGCAGCATAGGTATTGCTTTCGTAATTGAGTGATTTTTGTACCCCTAGGATAGTAAAAAAGCTAATTCCGATGGCATCAAAAAGTGTCAGCGTGCGATAATAACCATACAACTGTTTGTTGAAGACAATGGCAATTAAAATTCCGAGGAAAATAGCAATGAGGTAATTGCTATCATTAACCCATACTGGGCGCAGATTCAAAAATACATCCCGCATCGATCCACCGCCAATGGCTGTCACAAAGCCTAAAAAGGCTGCCCCAAAAATATCAATATCTTTACGTTTTGCCGACAGCGTGCCTGATATTGCAAAAAATAAGGTGCCAAGCAAATCGCTTAGATAAAAATAGTTGGCATCAGTAATCATGGTAATCCTTTTTAAATCATTATATTAAAATCTCCAGTTGACGGTACCACATACCGCTTAACACCAATGGGGATAAACTTCCCTTTATTGGACAAATTTAGGAGAAATCTTGATAGTTTAAATTCACCGAAAGGCGAATAGCTTTCAAACCCGCGATTCCCTGTACATCCTCCAATTTTAAATGTTCGATGGTATGCTCAATGATGCCCATGTCGTAGATTGCCTTTATACTCAACATAAGGTCCTCCAGGATTTCATCCGATAAATAGACAATAGCAATTTTATTGACCTGAGTAAGTCGTTCTTTGGTTCGCTTTATCCGAATTTTGTCTATCCTTTTTTTGATTATTTCATAACGGATATTGAGTGATCCCTCTACATCAAATCTCCGTTCATCTTCCCGGAAGCTGATATCAATGCTATGTGGATTGATAAAAATCAATTGTGTTGTTTCTAAAGCCAGAGGCAGAATATCCTTCGCATGGTAAGCTTTCAGCGCAATTCTAGCCATAGAAATAATTTGCTGACGCCTAAATACATTAATAAATTCGTAGCTAAATGGTTGTTGTGGTGTAATGGATTCGCCGATATAAATGTCATATTCAATACCGTCTGTCCTGAATTTTTGAAAATACGATGGGTAATTCCCCTGGATAAAGCTATTGAAATGGTCTAGTTCCTTACCGATCAATTGATTGATTTGGCGTAAAGAAGTTTCAAATTCATTCCTATAAAATTCACCGGTTTCTCGATTGGTGAAAAAATGCTTCGCATAATGTTCAATCACCTCTATTTTTGACGGAAATTGCTTTCTGGCTTCTTCTAAAAATGGCTGTACGTCTTTCCTAAAAAACTCAATGATCTTGACCATCGACTCATCAAAAGAAATATGATCAAGAGATTCTGTAATTTGATCAACACGTGCTGAAAAAGTCATAATCAACTTGTGCTTTCCATCTAAAGAGAGCTCATCAATAAGCATTGCGAGCTGTTTGACCTTGAAGCTAAAGTCTTTCAGAATGGAGGCGTTTCTTATGATGGTGGAGTCTTTGACATCGACAGCACCGTAGAGCGGATAGACTTCTTCAAATACAACGGCTTTGATATGCGCATCCCGACTGTCGTTTTCCAGGTCCTGAATGTACTGGGCCGCGATATGGTTAAATTTCCACTGAACCGAAGGCTGTATGGTCGTAAACCGGTTGATGATGATATCGTCGATACGTTTTTTAAATTCTAGCGTAATATCCTGAGATAATTGTGATAAAAGCGGGACCAAAGAACCTAAGGCTTGCATTGTCTCATTGTCGAGCTGATCTTGTTCATGGCTGTATATTTCCAATATGCCTGAGAGGGAATGATTATGGATAAGTGGAATACACAGATAGGTCGTTACCCCCGAGTGGCCAATCCGCTCGTCTAAAATAGATGTGGTATTTCGGAGGCCATTCGTCGCATTATTGGTATAAAATATCACATGCGGATGTTTTAGGTAGCCCGCAAGTTCAGGATTGATCTTGAAGGTTTTATTTGCGGTATACGCTTCCGCAATCAAGATGCTCTTATTGGTGATTGAATAATCGAAAAATGGGACTCCATTTAATTGGAATAACGGAAATAAACTAAATACGGTATCAGCCCCCTTTAATAGCGGTGTGATGATTTTTTCTAAATCAGCGAAAAAGAGGTGATAATTGTATGTAGGAAGGTCCAAGAGAATGGACTGAATGCGGCGTAAAGTATGTTCCGTACTGGTCTTTCTGAAAGTTACAATACTAAAGCCCGATAACTCAAAATCTTCCAGTTTAACGGTATTGATAACGGTATTCCAATCAAAAAGCGAATCACTAGGATTTTCCGATAAACGACCGATATCAAGCGCAGGCAGTGTTTTTTTTGCCTTTATCTCAACAAATTTGAAATCGATGTCCAAATCGTAATAATCCACGATCTCCCCCTGATCATTGAGTTGATGATAAACAATGCTGCTGTTTTCATTGGAAGAAAAGCCATACAGACGCTCGAAAATGAGGGTATAAAAGAGCTTTTCTTGATTAGTAAGAAGGCTTCCGGTACGCATCTTCCCTTGAATTTCTTGCTCCACAAGCTGATGGCTAGTTAGGTCGAAAAAGGCTTCCGTTCCATAGAAGGCTTCTTCTGCTAGGGCTGTTGTGAGTGCCCAGTACCTTTTTGGAGCAGTGTCAACCAACGATACGGAGAGGCTATAAATCCATTGCAGAATATCTTTATAGGCATTGAGGTTATGCTTGCAGAGTTTACCGTTGAGATGCTCTATTTCTTTGATGCGTTCCAGCGCATACAAAGGAATCATATCATCGGATGAAGTGCCATTTTCAATAAAAGATTCCAGGTATTTGAAAAATGGTTCAAAGTCTAGCCTGCCATTTGCATACGTATTGGCCATTTTCGCCGTTGTGAGTTGTACTTTCTTTATCTCCATGGATCGAAAATTTTAAAAGCGGAAGCCTGTGCTGAAATAGGGATACCAGCCTTCATTGGATTTCGTCATGACAAAATGCAAAGGAAGTGCATTGGCGACGATGTAATAAATGCCTCCACCCACACCTTGATGAAACTTATCGCTGTTATAGCCCTTTGCCCACACTTTTCCAACATCATACATACCCATTAGTCCAAATTCACCTGGAAGAACATAGCTTTTGACATCAATTACTTTGACACGAGCCTCTAGGTTATTGTAAAGCATCTGTTGACCTGCAAATCGATACTGGCGAAATCCCCTGAGATTTTCATGGCTGCCTAGAAATAGATATTGATAAAATGTAGGGTTCCCAACAACGGTGCCCCCTCCTGTTCTATTGGCGAATATAATGCCTTCATTGAAAGCGCTAAAGTAACCCGTCATTGCAGCACTTAACTGCGCTGAGTTTTTTGAGTACTGATTGAGTCCAAAATAAGAATTCAAAGCGGCTTCAATATATAGCCCTTTACTTGGGTTAATCTTTCGATTACGGGAGTCTTGTGTTAAAAAGGCATTGATACCTGCAAAAGCTTTGTCTTTGGTAATCGATAAACTATCGTAAGAATGTAAAGCTTGGGGATTTAAAATAAATCGATCTTCATTTTCAATCTGATCTAAGTGGTAAAATTGGATATGCGGACCTACGGCAAAGTTTAATGTAGCTGAAGGTTTCCACCTTAACTGTGGATTGACATTGAAAATATTGAATCTACTTCTGTAATATTTTGCACCATACTGTTCCTTTAAGAAGAGCGAGTTATTACCTACGCCGAAAAAATTCTGCGTGTTGTCAGGAGCTTTTGCTAGCGCATCGACAACAAGATCCGCATCCCCGACAACAGCTATCCATTCGCCTCTATAGTGAATTTTATAAGCTCCGGTCCGGAAGGCTGTTGCTACAGTAAGTTGTTGCTTATAGGTAAAAGGACTTTTTCTAAATCCACGCTGATGTGTATAAGCAGCCCCTAGCCCCAGCGAAAAACCGTCATCAGCATTATAACCCGCAGTCACCAGGGGAAGCCAGGTGTTGTACAGGTTTACAGGAACAAATTGCGTGTTGGTACTATCTTGTGCATAATGAAGCTTTATTTTGTTCTTTTCACCCAGTAAAGTGGAATTTTTGGTGTTTTCGTAAAGCTGTATTTTCGATTTGCTTTGGTTGATCACATAAGTCTTTGGCGTGTTATCGCCAATAATTCGGAGTTTTATAGGAGAATTTGCGTTATCGATGACAACAGAGTCTTTTCCTTCAGCCAGATAGAGACGAATTTCTTTCGTCAGGGAATCTTTATAGGTTTTGTCCATCAATGCTTTGGTGACTTTCCCATCTTTATTGATCTTCGAAACTTTGACTTTTAAGTTTTTATTCGCTGTGCTGTATATTTCTACTTTTTCATTTTTGTCGCTGAGATGAATATCGACAATGTTATTAATGAAATTGTAATACTCTTCCATCGCCATGGGCAGTGCATCACGACGGCTTTGAAGTGTTTTAAAAATTTGCTCTCCACGAATAGCAATGGACGATTGCGGCAGGCTATGTACCGACTCCCATAATACCGAATCTGTGAGACGTGCTACAAATTGCTTAACCTCTTTGGTCCATTCCTTGTGAGGAAGCTGGTTGCTCGGATGAGCATTTAAAAAGCGTGATTTAAACAAAGAATAGCGAATATCGGGAATACCGGTCGTGAAACCTTGCATGACTGGGTTGACAAATTGCTGATAGATATCTTTCATTAGAAAACCTTGTGTGACACGCAGTGCCTGATCCCGATCGCGGGGAATAGGAATATAGTCTTTATCGTGATCTGTGCTATCCTGATTTTCATTGTACCAACGCCATTGATCCTCGTGTCGATCCCAGTCGCTTACCAGTACATCCAGCATTCTTGCGCGGAGATATGCCTTAGCCTTAAAGTTATCGTCGTTATCTTCCTGTAGTTTTCGTACAGCTTTTGGGCTGTTGTCTGAATCACCAAGAGGTTCGCGTTCTTCTAGTAAAGCCACCGTATGCTCAAAAAGCGGAGCGTATTCACCCAATATGCTGTCTTGTGCAACAACGCCGATGATTGGATGGGCATGTTGGACGTTCACGGCATTTGCCAAAGCGGGGATCATAAGCGCGGAATAGGGATGCTGCGCGCTAGTGGCATCGTCCAAGACATCCTGCACAAAGGTGCCATGTAGCTCTTCTGGTATGAGGGATTCAGTCCTTTTATTGACTGATCGTAGGGCCCATTCCCGACCGCTTGAATCTGTAAGTCGTAGAGAAACCGATTGCATCCCGCCTCCTTGTTTGACAGGACGCAGTCCCCCGTATAAGGTTGAAAGTTGGAGCAAAGGTAAGGTGGTTTCTGCAGCCCATTCTTTGCGGTAGTTTTCGCCAAGGAAGAACTTTTTGAATTTACTGGCTTTACCATATTTTGCATTTGCAACGATACTTACACTGTCCTTGATGACGGTTTTAGCAAAGGACTTGCCCTGATGTGCAGGTGACTGTGTATGTTTTTGTTGTGAATAAACATGACTAGCAAGAAAAATAAGAAAGAATGGTACAACCTTTTTCATGCCTATTTTTGTTCAAATTTATAAATGATCCCTTTATCCTGATTACCGGCTTCGCTGCTGATGTAAAGATTGAATTTTGAATCAAAGTTAATACCTTCGGGTTGAGGGAAAATCTTCGGATTTAATGGAGAGAGCGATTTTACACGAAAATTCTCATCGGTTACCACAAGGGCTTTGTCTACAGAAGATAAGATATACCATTCCTTGCTGTCTGCTTTTTTAGCTAACGCCGAGGGTTTGAACGTTTTCTTAATTTTAGCATCAAATGCCTGAAGTTGATCAAGCTGGATGGCAAATTCTCCTTTCGGCTGAAATTGACCATGCTCGTCAATTGAAAAGACATAGCCAGAGGTTTGTGGTTGTTTTCTATCGACCTTACATTCTTTACATAATACGTATGCCTGGTTACTTTCGCGGTCAACAAAAAGTCCCTCGTACTCTCCTTTTGGGAGTAAATTTTTCTGTTCAACAACGTTTTTTATATCGTCCTTTTCGGCAATCGGAAAGGAATAGATGCTGCCATTGCTCTTTAAGATAAAGAAATGTGTATTGCTTATCGAGATATCCTCATAATCGCCATCTTTTCCGAAAGGGTTGAACGTGACTTTTTGTGTCGGTTGGTTAAACTTATAAAGAAAGCCCTGCTCATCTTGGATGGCATAAATATCGTCATTCTGTCCCGCGAGAAAGGCTATCCCGGATATTTCTAATAACTCGTCTGGCAAACTCATTTTTATGCCCGAAGATAATGTATAGGGTATTTGTTGCGGTTTTTCAGCTTGAACATGAGCGAGCTTGTTGCTATTTTCCTTGGCTGTATTATTCGGGTTGCAGGCGAGAAAAATAGCGGAGGCTAAGCCTAATGCCATAGTTGTCAATATCGTCGGGTTTTTCATCATTATATGATTAAATTTAAATTGATGAAGTCATCAGATTTCTGAATGAGCTTACGTGCAATGGTTATTTTGTTGGGCTTTCAGGCTGGTCATGCTTTTATGAGATGCCCTGCTGAAGAGTCCTATTGTTTCATTTTGCCTTTCAAATAATTAAGGATTTGTTGCTGCGAAACATTCTTCTGTTGTGTTTCTATTGCCTGATTTTGCCCATGTTCATCCAGCAAAGTTGCTTCGGTGTCGTCCGCAAACTGAATATCGAACAGCTCCTGTATTTGATGGGCTAATGTTAGATTCAGCAGCGGAAAGCAAGTTTCTATACGTCGATAAATGTTGCGGTTCATCCAGTCTGAAGAACCCAGGTATACGCTGCTTTGTGCTTGATATTGAAAAATAAATATTCTGCCATGTTCTAAATATCGTCCTACAATCCGTTTCACGACAATCTTGTCGCTCAATCCAGGTACTTGTGGTTTTAGCCTACAGATTCCTCTGACCAATAACTGCAGTTTTACCCCTGCCCGGCTTGCTTCATACAATTTATTGATTAACGATTCTTCTTCCAGATTGTTTAATTTAATTTTTATTGTAGCTGTGTCTCCGGCTTTAGCGGCTTGGGTGGCCTGGTCGATCAGGGATAAAAACGTATGTTTGAGGTTGAACTGTGCAATCAGTAGATGACTAAAAGGCAGCTCATTTGGATTATGGGGTTTTCTCCGGGCTGGTAAAAACTCGAATAGCATATTTAATTCGTTGGTCAATAGCTTATTTGAGGTGATGAGGAAGTAGTCTGTGTAGACCTTCGCCGTTTTTTCATTTAGATTTCCTGTACCTAGCAATGCACTTTCTCGACCTTGTTTGCGTTTGACCAGCGCTATTTTGGCGTGTACTTTTAAATTGGGGATACTATAGGTAATTTTTACCCCCTGTTCTTTCATCAATCGAGCCCAATGTATATTATTTGCTTCATCAAAGCGCGCTTTCAATTCGACAAATACATTGACTCTTTTGCCATTTTTTGCTGCGGTAGCGAGTGCTTGTGCAATATGTGAATCACCGGCGATACGGTATAAGGTTGTGTAAATCTCGTCTACGGTTGGATCTATCGCCGCCTCGTTAAAAAAACGCAGTATGGGGTCGAACGATTCATAGGGAGTACAGATCAACAGATCCTCCCGGTCTATTTGGTCAAAGATAGATTCCTTAAAATTCTGATTCGTATTAATTTGCAGCTGTTTTGGATAAGAAAGTTCCGCTATTTTAATCGGAAATGAAAATAGATCCTTGAGATTGTGGTAATTTCCGCCTTCGACAATGCTACTTTTCCGCAGATCAAATAATGTTGCCAGTGTTTCTATCAACTGTTTTGGCAGATTTGGCTGGAATAGAAAGCGTGTCGCATAGCCAAGGTCACGTTTATTGACTTCCGTCTCGATTTTTTGGGCAATATCACCCTCAAATTCATCTTGGAGATTTAATTCCGCATCCCTTGTGATTTTAAAGGAATAGAAATTTAATGAGGTATTTCTTATGGCTTCAGGAAAAAATGCTCTGATAATATCATCTATGAGCACGACATATTTATTGCCATCGATTTCACAGGTGAAAAAGCGGCCAATATGATTTGAAGGGACATTTAGAAAGAATACCAGTTCAGTATTGTCGTCTGTAACGACGAAGTAGAGCTGATTGTTGATCGGGAAAAAAGAGGTGTCATCAATCGGTATAATTTGGAGGTAGGAGGCAATTGTAGTAAAGAAATACTGGGCTGTGAGGTCTTTTATTTCGGTCGGAATAGCTTGATTGTAAATAAAGAATATATTTTCTTTTGCTAATTCTTGGATAATATCAGCTAGTATTAGGCCAAATTTTTCCTGTTGTTTGCTGATGGTTTTTGACGCTTTTTTATACGTCCCAATATCTATGTTCGGAATGAGCTGCCCGGGATTTTGCTTCATTATTTTTTTCCAAGCCATCAGTACAGGCATTCTAACCCGATAAAATTCATCCAGATTGGATGAGAAAATAGCGAGAAACTGTAGTTTTTCCAATAAAGGTACCTCCTGACGACCAGCTTGGTCAAGTACCCTATCATTGAACGACAGCCAGCTGATGTCTCTGTTGATATAAAGGTCTTTCTTCTTCATCCGTATAAATTTATGGTTATGGCAACATGCTTACAACAACATCAATAAATGATGCAGTCTATTGGTCGCTAATGATTGATTTAAAGGCAGCATCTTTTTAAATAAAAAAGAAAGTTTGAACAATATGATCCTGACATATTCAGCTGTATTTATAGGATTGCATTAAAATATGGTTGCGACGACAAAGGAAACAACCGATATAACAAGACCAAACATAAAAATTCCATATGCGTATCGTAGAAGTTTGTATTTTCGGCCTAATACCACACCTTGTGAATAAACATCCTTGGTAAGCATGCCATATAGAAATTCCGAATCGACCATTACCTTCTGCATGCCTTCGTTGTAGTCGTCGAGTTTCATCTTGTAAAAGTTCCCAAAAAAGAGCAGATTGACTGATTTTTGTTCGATTTCCTCCTTTGAGAATTTACCAGAGGGAATTTTGGGTATTGTTGACAATATTGCCATGACCATGGTTGCTACCACGGCCGTTGTTAAGATAATTGTTGGGATAATAAGGTGCTCGTTGGCATCTAGTTTCCGGAATAAGACAGCAATCACGACGGAAAGGATAATAGAATTGACCGTTAACAAGATGTTGGCCTTGTTGTCTGCCATGTCGCTTAATCGCTGATTGTTTGAGGACGTAATCCGAAACATTGTTTCTATCCCACGTTCTGGCTTACTGCCTTTCTCCTTTTCCTTTTTGTCTTCTTTTTTGCTTTCTTTATTTTTTGAGATAGATTTCTCCTGTTTTTTCTCCAGTTCTTTTAGATTCATCTCCTTTTTGGCATTAAGCTTTTGCTGAGCATATTCAGTATGGTAATGATGGCTCATTAATAGTTTGATTGTGCCCGCCCGCCATACGTCTTTATCGATCTCCTTCCCTAATACTGCTTCAGCTTCGGCTTTCATCAGTTTGTTTCTGGTAACGAAATCCTCATTCCCAAAATGAAATAGGTCCGCGTCGCAGAGAATTTGTTCCAGTAGGTTTGTGGGATCCTGAGGCATTCTCGTTGCCAAAATACAACCTTTGATTTTTTCCTGTACGGCTTCCGGTATTCCTTTATCCTGGAGAAAATTGAAAGCAATTTCGACACTTATCTTCTCATGGCCGATAGCATTGTCAGATTTTACGTAGCCAAGGTCATGAAAGTAGGCCGCGCTAATAACAATAAAGTGATCCTCCTCTCCTAGTTTATAGTGCGATGAAATCTCCTCCGCAGCACGTACAACAGAACGTGTGTGTATCGTATTGTGAAAACAATGGCAAACTGAAATATTTTCTGTAATATAAGTTTCAGCATATTCTTCTACCTGTTTTAAAAGCTGAGCATAATCTATCATGGACCAATATGGTTTTATGTGCAATAAAAGTATTTAATATCTTTAATTTCTTAAAAATAAGGTCTTCTTTTTTGTTATTTATTAACCTAGATCAAATTTACTGAAAAAAGAGATATTCCAATAGTTGTAAAATTACCTGTTATATAAGTAGAAGGTTGACTGTTAAAACAGATCGTTAATCGGATAAGGTCTTTCAATATAGGTCATGAGGCTCAGGCCAACTGGGTTTGGATCGTTTTATAATGCGAGTGCCCCCCAGGGTTCTTCCCTAAACGGAGAAGAGTTCTGGATTGCTTATTCTTTAGTTTAGTTTTTATCTAGAGTTAGTTTAGCCTTTAGTTAGGGTTTGTTTAGCTATAACCTAAGCTATACCTAAACAAACCCTAACTAAACCCTAAGTAAACCCTAAGTAAAGTGGTAAGAAAGTATAGCTATTAAAAGGGTCAATCAGGAGTGCTGTATGCTTTCATCCCTTTATAAGCTGTGCTGCGGTATCCTTGCGGTGCCATCTTTCCGGCGGCACAATTTTCCGTCCTTTCCGGTACGGATTCTACCCGAGGGGCCGCGCAGGCTTTTGGCAGAAGATCCTGACCGGATTATGCACCTTGATGTTTTTCTATTCTTTTGGCTGCTATCTTTGCGCCCGTTCCCGTCCATCGGCTGCGCTGCCATTCCCGTCCGACCTTAGTACTTTCTTGCGCAAGCCACCCCCTTCCGGTGTCCTGCGCGGAAGCCCGCACGGGAAGCAGGGACAGAAATCCGCTGCAGATCTTAGGAAAGTACCCTTTTTGCCACCTTCGACGTAGGCCTGTGGTCAGAAACCAAAAAGAATCTTGCACCGTTACAGGCAGTTAAGGATAAAATGAAAATAATAAGAACAAAAGGCTTGGAAGTCTGCCCGAAAACTCCCTATCTTTGCACCACTCCGCAAGGGAGGGACGGTTACTTCGAGAGAAGGAATCCTGAAAAAAGAAGGGTTTAAGAGAAGTCTGGCAGGATTTAAAATCCCGCTCAGTTTATTTTAAACGCGGAAATCGAAAAAAAGGGAAAAGAAAAAAAACTTCAAAAAGTTTTTGGAAGTTCAGAAAAGATTTCTACCTTTGCAGTCCCAACGGAAACGAAGGG
>NZ_DDGR01000025.1:11875-224845 GCF_002337775.1 Sphingobacterium sp. UBA1897 | reverse complement strand
TCTTAAACCCTTCTTTTTTCAGGATTCCCTCTTTCGAGGTAACCGTCCCTCCCTTGCGGAGTGGTGCAAAGATAGGGAGTTTACTAACAAACTTCCAAGCCTTTTGTTCTTATTATTTTCATTTTATCCTTAACTACCTGTAACGGTGCAAGATTCTTTTTCATTTTAGCGGTGGAAGCTGCAGAGGAAGGCGAAAAAAGGCTGATCCGGCCGCCAGATTGGGACAGATAGCGGCATCAGGCAACGAAAACATCCTGAATTGCACCTGCCGGATCTATTGCCCCACCGACATAGCAAAGGGAGATCGGAAAACGCAAACATAGCCGAACAGAGAACAACAGAAGAATACCGCAACACAGCAAAAGAATGAGAGCATACACCGCTCCGGATTACCCATTAAATGAACACACTCTTTTACTACTTTACTTAAGGTTTGTTTAGGTATAGCTTAGGTTATAGCTAAATAAATCCTAACCAAAAGCTAACTAAATACTAATTAAAATCTAACTTAAAGAAGAACTAAATAAAAGCGAATAAACATAACATTATGTAAATAACCCTACAAGTGTCCCAGCATCCAACCACAATCACCATGATATAGGCATTTTTGGAGGGTTTATGGGATCAAAGAAAATGAGCAAGAGAAAGCGTTCAGCTTGTAACACGTTTAGAATAACGACTAAGTTCAAAAAACATAACAACCAAACAAAAGGCTCCGAATCAATTTAGATGATTCGGAGCGTCAGACGTTATTATAGTTTACATGCTCTAATCTCTTAATGCTGTAAGATCAGCCTTAGGCTTGGGCAAGTTCATGTTTTTAATTGCCAGGCGACAGGCATCAACCATTTCCTGCGTCATGGTATAGGTATACATAATCGTCGTATTCCAACGTACCAACAAAAAAGAATCCGTATTTATCAAATAAATCTGTCAAATCCAATTTGGCCACTTCGCAGGCTGTTTTAACAAAATTCAGTTGATGAACGGCAGGATTACGCCCTCCCATCATCCGATCGGAGCTCCAATCCGAACGCTGTCTTCTCGGTTTATTCATATTCTGCTGACGGAAATTAAACAATGGACGTGTCTGGTGTACGTGACCTACCTCAATTCCGGGACTAAAGTTGAACTGATAAGTAATACCAAAAGGCAAGTTAACTTTTGCGAAGAGACTTGCAAAAAGGGTATTCTGCTTGTTCATCCGGTCATTGTAGGTCATATTTAGAAAAGGATTACGGGCATTCAATCCGCTATCACCTGTCGGAATCCGCCTTAATGTGCCATCCGGATTGTATTTACCACCAGCGCGCCCCACATCTGCTCGCCATTTCAGAAAACCAGAGCCATCGTAAGCACGTTGATTACGTACTAGCGGAGCTACTCTCCAGTTGATATTCGCTGTCAACACGGGTTTATCGCCTGTTCCTTTTTTGGTGGTAATGGCAACTACCCCTGTAGCAGCTTTAGCACCATAAATAGCCAATGAGCGCGCGAGAAAAACATAAGCCACAAATCAGCCACAAAAGGTATTGTTGTTATACTTTACACAAATTGCAGCACTCAATCAAAATGCAACCGTTCAAGTTTGTTGTATTAAAAAATAAAAATAATCTCTTCTTATTCGTTATTTAAACAGAATCCCCCAAAAAGAGTCTTTTTATAATGCTTACCCTGTTGGGTTTGCAAACTGTATCGGCCCAAGAAACTCCAACAGCGATCTCTAAAGGAAAATGGATGGTCGAAACGAATCTCTCGCCACTGACCGGCCTTTCTACTTCCGGCTTTAGCTTTTATTCCAACAATGGCGCCCAGCTCTGGTCTGTAGGCGGTGAAGCAGGTTATTTTTTCCAAGACAAACTAGCTGTCAAAGCAGGATTAGGTTTCACTGGTCAAAGATATGTATTCGATTTTGATGGCCAAAAAATCGAATTGAATTCTACACATTCGTTTATTTATAAAGCGGGATTAAAATACTATATTATCAATCAATTTCCCGTGCAGGTAGATCTAGGTGGTATTAATAGTGGTGGCGAGAAGCTTTCTTTTCTAATGGATACCTTTAAAAATTCTATTCCACCGTATTTTGGAAAGCCCATTGCCATTTGCGTTCCAGCTCATCCAGGTAAATAATGCTTTTCCGACAATATGATCCTCAGGAACAAATCCCCAGTCCCTCGCATCGAGCGAGTTGTGCCTATTATCTCCCATCATCCAATAATAATCCATTTTAAAGGTGTAGGAATTTGTTCGATTTCCATTGATATAAAGCCCATCCGTTTTCTTTTCCAACAGGTTATTTTCATACACCCTTATGGCTCGCTCATAGAGTGGTAAGGTCTGTGCATTCAGAGGAATAGTCATGCCCTTTCGAGGTATAACAAATGGGCCAAAGTTATCGTAGTTCCATTTATATTGTGGATCGTTCGGAAAAGTATTTGCTTGAGCCACTCCCGGTTTTTCCAAGTTCATTTGCATAGATTTGACATTGGACCAGGATTTCACCATGGCTGCCTGATCTTTCGTTAAAAAGATTACATAAACTCCGGGCTGAATAGCAGAGACTTCTATTCCCATATCTCTTAGGCGCTGTTCGTCCAGACCTGCCTCATCTGTGATCACGGTATAATCCATCTGGCTTTCCGGGGCTACAAAACCTGGCTGGTCGTTCACAAACAATACTCCTTCTGTCATGCTAATTTTATCCCCGGGCATTCCCACACAGCGTTTAATTAAATGTTCGCGTTTATCGACTGGGCGGGTCTGAATTGTAAATTGTTGATGTACTGCTTCACGCCCCATGCTACGCACCAAGTCATAATAGGGCAAGTCTTGATTTTCAACAGCAACGGTATCACCGGCAGGTGCATTAAAAACGATCACATCATTCCGTTTTATTTCTTGAAATCCGGGCAATCTTTTGTAAGGAATTTTAATGAGTTCGGAGAATGCTTTTCCCCCTACTAATGGCATCGTATGATGTGCAAAAGGAAAGGCTATAGGTGTATTTGGAATACGGGGTCCGTAATTTAATTTACTGACAAAAAGATAATCTCCAATGAGGAGAGACTGTTGCATAGACCCCGAAGGAATCATAAATGCCTCCAATAAAAAACCACGAATCAAGGTTGCAGCGACAGTCGCAAAAAAAATCGCATCCGCCCATTCTCGTACCATCGATTTTTTATAGGGATATTTCTTCTTATAGTCTATATACGATTGATGCGCAATTTCCAGTTCAGATTCCTTTGTCGCCACGCGACCTTCGGCATGCGCTACTTTCAGATTTTTGGCATATAGCCCATTCAGAAATTGCACGTTTTTATCTCTGCCCCAAAGTGGTAGCACGATAAACGGAACCAGCACAGCAGCGCAGTTTTCCAAAAACCTTCGTTTCCCAAAACAATGAATAAAATCGAGGTAGAGATTATAAAAGATAAAAACATTGACGATCGGAACAATCAACAGAATAAGCTGCCAGGTCTTCTTGCCGAGTATCCGCGATTGGATAAACTGACTATAGACGGGAACAACTCCCTCCCAGCCTTTGCGTCCTGCCTTTTCAAATAGCAACCAAAAGCCATAGGCTGCAACTATAGTCAATACAATAAAGATGGTAAGTATCATAAATTCGTTTTAATAAATAAACAATCGCTCTGTTGATTCTGGAGAGCTCTTCGCTTTTTGTAATTCGTTATATCGCATGATGTATTTAATAAAAAGATCATAATCATACTTTTTCTCATTTTCAAACTCAGCAAATAACTCCGGTTCGTCGTTGATCAACTTGGCGAAAATAATTGGCCTTTTCTTTTTGACATCACTAAACCACCCATTATGGTTGCTATTGATTTCAATGACCTCGCCAGTTGATTTTTTCAATGCATAAGCATGTTTATATTTATTGACCATGATATTTCCCATCGTACCTGCACCACCACCAATAGCGATGCCGGCCCCACCACTGACCTTCGTTTCCGAAACATAATATGCAATAATTTCTCCATCAGCCAGTACTTCTGCGAAAGTGGGATTTTGATTGAGCCCCTTCTGAATTCGATACATCTTTGGAGATGTTCCAGGCACAACTTCTAGTCCATCTTCTACATAAGAGGGCGCATAAACTTTCTTTTTGGACTGCCAATATACACGATAGATATCGCCCGGCTCAAACGTTAACTTTTCTTTTTGCTGATTCTCAAATTTGAGTTTTTGATCTTTTACAGAGGAGATTTTCCCATAAAGGGTATCTGCATTCATAAGCACTAAGTAGTCTAAATTTTTGGCGACTTCCTGTGCGTGAGCTGTGATCGTGATCCCTACACAGGAAGACAAAAGCACGGCCGTTAAAATTGATATGGCTTTCATTGGAGTCTGTATTTGTCAATAGCTTATGAACCTATTAACCTATTTTGATTGTATTAATGATATACTCGGCACTCTCTGTCCAAGCTTCATGTAAAACTACATAAAAATATGAAATTCAAGTTCGGCCTTCGGAGTTTTAACGTTTGTTAGCATTTTGTTTTGCTAGGCGCATTCCTACAATATTGCGCAAAGACTTTAAGATCCCTAAAAACGATCTCTAACAATACAAGTCGATACAGCCGTATTTCTCAAGCAAACAACAGCTGTACTGCAAAAAACAAAGCCACATCATTTTCGGTGATGTGGCTTACCCAATAGCTCATGCAATAAGGTTAACTTTTATATTTACTTTCAAATGCTGTGGATGCTTGATTGACACCATTGCTCATATTTTCAAATGCTTTATTGATATTTTCAAGCAATGCAGACTCTTTAGCAGCATCAGGTGTCTTATTTTTTCGGAGTTCAATCAATTTCGGATAATCCTCCGTAACGATTTTTTTATACCCATTTAAGCCATCAAGAACTGCTTTTTGGAATGTCGCATCGCCTTTGAAATCTCCCAGATCTTCGACTTTCTTGATATCATTATTCAAAGATTTTTCCCAATCTGCGCGGACCTGTTCGGCTTTCGTATAATCGGAGCCATTCATGGCAGCATTCATGTCTGTCACATGTTTTTCACTACTGTTTATAACGGTAATAATTGAATTGTTGTATGCTGCAGGATCTTTTTCTCCCGAACCACAACTTGATAGGCTCAGAACCGCTGCGGTCATCATGCCCGTAATAAATTGTTTAATCATTTTGATCTATTTTGTTGATATATTTCAGTATTTAATGCTCATTTACACAAAGATAGCCTTCAAAACAACTGAATTTCATCACGGAAATCAGGGATTTCTGCAGCCATTCCAAGCTAAAGGGACATTAACTGATTGCGAAAGTTGTGATTGCCATTACGTTGGTCAAAGCGGTCTGCGAGTTGATCCGCCAGTTTCCCATAATGATTAGCCAATTCGCTAGCGGTGTAGGTATTTTTCCCTTGAAAAAAATTATGCTGATTGCCGAGCTCAAGCATAAAAGATTCATCAGAGCCAAAATTCCTCATGGCTTCACAGATATAGCAGGCCAACTGAAACATGGATCGATTGTCGGGACCATCAGCCCAAGGCAAAAATCGTTCGATCCATTCCTTCGCTTTACCAATATCGGTATAGGAAAAATAGGTTGCTAGTTTAATTGCCGAAATCAAAATTGCGGAGTCCTTTTCTTTCTTAAACACCTCCTTTTCTGCCAGTAGCGCCATTTTATCGGCCTGTTCAGTATCACCTTGCTTAAGACCTTCATAAGCCAGGTTCACTGCCGTACGCAAAGGCACATGCGAACAGGTAAACTGGCCTTCAATTAAAGGTAAGGCTTTATCGACTGCTGGGCTATAGCCATCCTGTAATAGTGTTGCTGATACTTCTGCATCCATTTCACAGGCTTCACAATCGCTCATGTCATCTCTTTGCATAGCATTTACGTTTTTCAATGCGCGCTCGATAGCGACAATATCTTTTTGCGCCAGCGCATCACTCAGCTCCTCATTGTATATGGCACGCTTACCATAACCGTTGCGGATCAATCGTTGTTCAAAGTCGCGCAAAGCCGCTTCAATCTGCTCACGGCTGACAGCAGGATTATCGTATAATTCGGACATCATCCATTTGTATTGCCACAAGAAGTCTTCTTCATTAAAGAGTTCAGGATTTTCATCGTAAGCCTGTAATATCCACGCAAATGCAGGTAATGACTCGGTTGAAAAAGCAAGATCTATCTCTTCGCTGATTAAATCTAAGCGAAGGTCATATCCCCATTCAATATCTTGATTTTCATCTGCAATCCGAATAGCCTGTGTCAACAGGTTAACCTTTTCCAAGGTATTGTCTACTCGTGCAACCTGATTGCGAAGTTTCTGAATTTTAAGTGTGTACATCTAATTACTCCCTCTTTTTTTTTGAGTATATTTAATTTCTAATATATTTTCTATGCAATAAAAAGAAATCCTTACGCGGAGAAGTATACTCAACCGCTTTAAAGATTCACAAAATTATCCAACCCCATGACGATGAGGCTTTTCAGGGCCTCGTTCATAACCTTCATTTCCCGCTCCTGGACAGGGTACTTGCCCAAAATTAGCGCCTGCACGTAAAGCACTTCCATAACTGAACGAAGCATGTAGGCATCTTTTATATCCATTAGCGTTTTGATCAACGCATTGTCAGCATTTAAACATAACGTATTCTGGATCTTATTCGGCCTCGATGTCTTGAGTACTTGCGCAAAAGGATTTGCATTTTCCTTTAATTGGCTAATCGTATTTTCTACATTATTTTGCTCCATTTTTGTAAAAATAGCCGGCGTATCAATCGGTTTAAACCGTCTAATTTCAAGGACGCAGCTATAATCGTCTAAAATGCGCTGCACTTCTTTCTGAAAAGAAACATAGTGATTGTGCTCATCTTCATGAATCGGCTGAAACGTTTCCAGGAGCTGATTGGGCGACATCTCTGTTATCTTATAATCGCTATATTTTTGTTTGATCCTGCGGAGCAACTCGGTATCAAATGTGTAGGACGCATTCACAAGAATCATCCCCTGTGTATCGGCCATACGGTCAATCTGTTTGAAATCTTCAAAATCAGCACAGTAATAGAGCTGTTGCTGATGATCAATGATATTTTGAAAGCTTCGTTGTCCGCGATTGGTTTCAAACGGAATATCTGCCAAAAATATCGCTAGAAAGTCCGGATCTTCGAGCGCGAAAGCTTTCAAGTGAAGATAATGAGTTTGGATAATGCGAATATATATATCGAAATCGATCTTCTTCACCTGTTGCAGGTACGTTTTCAGCACAGCAGCTATTTCTTTTCGCGCCTGCCGTAGTAGATCATTTTTCATCAAAGACTCCCGTGAGGCGGTGGCACTAAGTTCCTCTGTGTTGACAAGCATCCGGACAAAAAATGCCCAATTTGGCAAAATAGATTGATCTTCTTCAGCGAGAAACATGCGCTTCAAGTAGATACGGTGACGCTGCTTGCTGCTAAACTGCGTACGGAAAGGTAAAATATACAACACCCCCTTTGCCTTTCCCGCCGTCGTTTCAAATGGAATTGCATCTAAAAAGTTGACATGAAAGAGTTCTTTTCCAACAGCCAGCAATTCTGCTTTCGAAACTGATGAAGCAAGCCATTTGGGTTCTTCTTTATGAATAATCTTTTCGGTAGCGCCAACTACAATCGAAATGTTTTCTCGCAGCGCATCTCCATAAAACTTGATTTTTTTCTCAAGATAATCCGCTTCAAAAATATAGTTGAATTGTTTTTTAGGGCTTAGGATAACACGTGTTCCGACAGGAATATCTTCAATAAGCCGCTCGATTTTATAGTCCCCTTCAGCTCTCGCGGTCCAACGTAGAGGCAGTTGTTCAAGGGCCGATTTTGTTTCCACAATTATCTCATCGCTGACCACAAAACAAGAAAGCAGTCCAATACCAAACTTACCAATGAAATCCTGAGCATCCTTAATGTCTTTACTCTTTGAACTCTCACCTATAACCGACAAAAATTGATGAATATCGGTCTCCTTAAGGCCTATCCCATTATCGCTGAACAGAAACTTCGGTTGTTCAATGCTTGGCAGCTCAATCGTTATTTTACCCTGATGCTGTTCATCCAAGTGTTTCAATGCTGTAATTGCATCCACGCCGTTTTGAAGCAATTCCCGAATAAATGTATTGGGATCGCTATACAGGTGCTCTGAGAGCAGTGCGATCATTCCTTTCAGATTGACCTGAAAGGAATAGGATTTTTCTTCTTGCATGTTTTTCTTACTTTCTCGTTTTCTTTGTCAATCGAATAGCATCTTCATGTCCATTGTCTGCCGCCCGTTCAAACCACTCCAGGGCAAGATCTTGATTTTCTTCTACCCCATCACCCATAAGATAACAGTTGGCCAGTTTATACTGTGCATCAGCATGATCGGCTTCAGCTGCCTTCATAAGCCATTCTACACCGTCGCGAAGACCCATCGGTATGCCATCTCCTTCCAGCAGCTGAACCGCAACAAAGTAACAGGCATACACATTACCTTGCTGCGCTACCTCCATAAAATATCCATAGGCAGTTGCTTTATCGATCTCGGTACCCACTCCAAAATAATAGCAACGGGCTAATCGGTAGCTCGCCTCCTGATTTCCTCGCTCTGCAGCTTGTTTATAATATCCAAAAGCTTTCGCTGGCTGCGCTTCCACGCCGATGCCAAACTCATAACACATGCCAATTCCCTCCGTCAGATAGCCAAGTTTTTCGGCACGCATGTAGTAATCAAAGCCTTTGTCGTATTCTTCCAGCTGATCATAGTCGAAGAAAAAGTAGTCGCCAAGCAGCAAGAGCGCCTCAGCTACATTTTTTTGCGCGGCCTCTTCCAAAAGCTGAAGACCATGAGCTGCATCCTTTTGCACCAATCCGGTCAAATAGTATCGTCCCAATACATAAGTTGCATAAGGGAACCCCAGATCAGCAGCCTTCTTAATATTTTCCTGTGCTTTAAATGTATCTTGGTTCAATCCATAACCATATTCATAACAGAGCCCCAGATCAGTCAAAGCCTGTACGTGATTTCGTTCAGCAGCCTGTTGGTATAAAGCAATCATCCGGTCCAGATTTATCTCCGTACCTATGCCACCCCGATAGCAGCGCGCCAGTTCATATATACTATTTAGCTCCTGCATACCGGCTCCAATTTCAAACGCCGTAAAAGCTGCTTTCGGTTGGGGAGCTCCGGACTGGTGATAATCATTTTCCAAATAAATACCTTTTAAATAATAGGCATAGGGATAGCCAAGATCTGCCGCACGCGAGAAATAATCAAAGGCCAATTTATAATCCGGTCCGGACTTTAATTCAGCAGCTAACCCCATTTCCGTTAGCGCAGTAGCGTTATTATATCCTGCCGCTTCTTCAAAATAAGGCAATGCAGCAGCCAGATCAGGCGCATTATTATGGATTCCATATTTTAAGAATCTGCCGACTTGATATAAAGCTTGTGGCAGTTTATCTTTTGCTGCATCCTGATAGTAAACAAAGGCGGTTTTGTAATCCGGAGCAACTCCATCATAGCCAGTTTCGACCATATTACCCATGCGCAACTTGGCGTAAGCAATGTTTTTTTCCGCCATTGCGCTGAAGCGCCGAAAGGCTAATTTTTCATCCCTTTGGAGGAACCTACCTTCGAGGAGAATTTCAGCGAGTTCAACCTGAGCTTCCACATACCCGTCTTTCTCGTCGAGCAGACGCAATAAAGATAGTCCCTTTTCGATGTCCTGCACAGCCTCCTGATAGAGATACAGACAGGCGAGACGATAACCCGCATAATCATTATTATAGTCGTATGCTTTCTGGAGATACCACAGCGGTTCTTCGAAATCCTGTTGTTCCTGATTGTTGTTGCCCAGTGCCTGAAGTTTGATAAGTGCAATTTGCACCGCGGCGTCCATCATTCCGTATTCAAACAGTTCTCGATATTCCGGTACAAGAAGCTCCTGTTCACCTATGGAAGCCGCCTCCGCACGTTTTATTTCATTCAGCACAAATCTGCAATAACGAGATTCAGCCATCGTGATACCCTCTTCCAGGGCTTCCAAGCGTTTGCTCTTATCCTCTTTACGCGCATAGTAAAATTGGAGCGCCTCATAATAATGGCGCAGTATTTTCCTTTCCGGAGATTGCTTGAGCAGCTGAATACGGTCAAAGACTTCTTCATATTTATCGGTCCAGACATCGATATGGGCAGCATATGCGATTCCCCAAAGATCTCCGCCCAAAGCGAGTGCATCCAGTTCGGCTTTGGCGTTATCGCGGTCGATATCGGCCAGCAAACCTAAATAATTGTAGTATAAATAAAGGGGTCTTGCCCATACAACCCCAGCATTGATTCCTCTCTTCAAATAAAGGGAAGCCTTTTCTTTCTCTACCACATGTCGGCGACATAAAATATACTGTAAGCCAAGCTCCACCCATGCATGAGGGTTAATCGTAGCATAGCGCTCTAATATTGCTCGTATTTTATCGATAAAAAAGCTATAATCCTCTTCGTTCAGATATACGTTTGCGGCAAAATCAGTTCCTTTTTCAAATAATGCATCATAAAGTGCAGCCGCACTGGACTGCTCCAAGTTGTGCTCAAAATAAATCAGGACATCAAGCCATATATCGGGCGTAATGCGCTTCGAAAGGTCAACTGTCAATTGATGTTCAGCCGATTGCAATGCGGCAACTTTAATAGAATATTCTTCACTTAACTTCATATATCATCGTATGTACTACTTGTAAAACATGCTTTTTATACTCTTTAGGCGCCAAAAAGCAACAAAAACTCTGCCACTGTATCATACAGTCAATCCCGCTTATATAATGCAACTATATTGCTTTTAAAATCTTTTTTCCTATATTTGTTGCAACTTAATTGCAATATATTAATTTGAATACCATATGTATTGCACGAATTACGCTTTACGAATCGAATCCACATAGATGAATAGGTATATCATTTTTTCACTTATCGCAGCACAACAGCTATTTTTCCCATGTTATGGACAGGAGAAGAGTATCGAGCTTGAAGAAGTAAAAGTTGGAGGGCGACGTTACCATCGGGCAGCAGAAGGAGCATTATCGATCCAGCTATTGACTGCCGACTCTATACAAAAATACCAGGCGGGAAGTTTAATGCAGACATTAAGCAGACTTCCCGGCGTTAATGCCATAGGCATAGGTGCTAATCAGTCTAAACCGCAGATTAGAGGGCTCGGATTTAATCGTGTGGCCACGGTAGAAAATGGCATTAAACATGAAGGCCAGCAATGGGGATTGGATCATGGGTTGGAAATCGATCAATTCAGTGTAGGGAGTGCCGAGGTACTAAAGGGGGCCAGCTCATTTTTGTATGGCTCAGATGCCATTGGTGGTGTCATTCGGCTATCACCGCCAGCGGAACTACAGGAGACAGGTTTTAAGGGGCAGTTTAACCTATTGACAAAGTCAAACAACGCGACTTTTGGCGGATCGCTACAAACACAGGGCCGAAAAGGGAATTGGGTATTTGGAGGAGGATTCACGCATCTGGAATATGGCGATTACCGTGTCCCCACAGATACAGTCTATGTTTACAATTATGCGGTACGTCTGAAAGATCGGCATGTTCGTAACACTGCGGGACGAGAGACACATTTTCAACTACGCGGCGGATATCTATCAGATCGTTTTTCTTCGATTTTCTACCTGAGTAATTATCAT
Organism: Sphingobacterium sp. UBA1897; assembly: GCF_002337775.1. Taxonomy (NCBI): domain Bacteria; kingdom Pseudomonadati; phylum Bacteroidota; class Sphingobacteriia; order Sphingobacteriales; family Sphingobacteriaceae; genus Sphingobacterium; species Sphingobacterium sp. UBA1897. Next base: position 213,140 of record NZ_DDGR01000025.1, on the reverse strand, counting down.
ACAAAGTTTGGCTTCTTTGCCAATGCGCACGGCTTGGAACCAAGGGGCGTAGATACAGCACTTTATGACAAATCCAGTCGTGACATTGGTTTCCCAAGCCAGACGGTCAATCACCTGAAACTTATTAACCGCAACTTTATCGATCTGGATAAGCACAAGCTTTGGATAGACCTGGGCTATCAGAAAAATTACCGGCAAGAATATAACAATTACACCGCGCATGGTTATATGCCACCTGTTTATCCAAAAGATATGACTATCCCCATCAATTTGGAAAGGTTATATGACAAACAGGTCTATAGTATCTCTGTAAAAGACCAATTTGATTTGGCCACACATCGACTTACCATTGGCGCAAATGGAGAGTATCAGGATAATCGTATTGATGGTTGGAGCTTCCTTATCCCCACTTTTCGCCAAAAGGCAATGGGCCTATTCGTCTATGATCAATACAAACTCGCGGACGAAACCATGCTATATGGGGCATTGCGTTACGATTACAGCCATATTCAGACATCACCTTATCAGGATTGGTTCGAATCAGAGCTGGAAGATAATCAATCGGGCAGAATAGTCCGGGCTTCGGCGCTCAGTCGCCGTTTCAATAGCCTGGTTTGGTCTATAGGAGCGGCACATCAATTCGGAGATCTAGAAACAAAAATCAGTGTAGGAAAAAGTTTCAGGGCCCCCATTGCACAGGAGCTCGGCGCCAATGGTGTCAACTATCACTACTTCAGTTATGAAAGAGGCAATCAATCATTGTCTCCCGAACAATCCTATCAACTGGATTTATCATTTACCTGGAGTCCTAGAAAAGTCTTTGTCGCCTTTACGCCATTCTTTAATTACTTTTCCAATTATATCTATCTCAATCCCACGTCAAGCTACGATCAATATTATGGTGCCGGCAATCAAATCTTTGAATATATGGAAAGCCGTGTTCGCCGTTATGGAGCAGAATTGAAACTCAGCTACCAGCCTCTGAAACAATGGAAAGTAGAATTATTGGGTGAATATGTTCGATCGGAACAACTATCGGGTGCAAAGAAAGGATATACACTTCCTTTCTCTCCGGCACCTTCAGCTTTGATGGACATCAGCTGGACAGCAAAAAATAGCAAACATTTTAAAGAGACCTACCTTTCCGTCGATTGCAAATGGACAGCAGCGCAGTATCACGTTGTTCCACCAGAAGAGTCCACAGCAGATTATCAGGTCTTCAACTTCCGGGCAGGAACACAACTTCGATTTTCGGGGTCTGTCTTTCAATTACGCTTACAGGTTCAAAATCTCTTTGACAAGAAATATATGGATCATACCAGCTTTTATCGGCTGATCTCTTTGCCTGAACAGGGAAGGAATTTTATCCTATCCATTGGAGTTCCCTTTGGAAAACAGTCCCGATCATAAGATTATTAAAACTAAACCCTTTGCTCCCTATGAACAACCGTTGAGCAATATACGAGCATCGCAAGCTTATGAATATCGCTTAACACATACACGAATGAATAAAATTTATATATGAAAACACTTCAAAAATACACACTTATTACAGTGTTACTTGCCATGACTGTTGCCTGTAAAAAAGATAAGGAAAGCATTGATACCGAAAAACCGACCATCGCCATCGATTCGGAAACGGCTTTCCCAAAACAATGCAGCACAATTAAACGAGGTACAAGTTTTACTTTCCACAGTAAGCTATCTGATAATGTAGCGCTCGGGAGCTATAGCATCGACGTACACCATAATTTTGACCATCATTCGCATAGTACAGAAATCGGCGAATGCACGGTTGAAGCGATCAAAACTCCCATCAAGCCCTTCACCTTGGTCAAGACAGTCAATATTCCGGGGCAACCACAGCAATATGATGCCGAATTAAAAATCGATGTGCCAGCAGATATCGATCCGGGTAATTATCATTTTATGATTCAGGTGACTGACTTGGCGGGATGGAGTAGCCAGAAGGGGATCAGCATCCGTATACTCGAGTAATACCATACATATTTATCAACTCAATTTAATTAAATCCATTTTACATGAAAACTAGAAACATTCGCTTCTTCTTCCTGTTAAGTACAATTCTTTTAGGCTTCCTATCGTCCTGTAAGAAAGATAACGAGGAAATTCCAGCACTTGCAAAACCCCAGATAGGAACACTTGAAATCGGCAGTGGCAATAACAAAACTGTCCAAGCGGGATCAGATCTTCATCTTGAAGGTGATATTGTTGCCGAAGCACTGATTGCTAAAATCGAAATTGAGATTCATCAAGAAGGTGGTGGTCAGTATAAGTTTACAAAAGCCTATACGGATGGAAAATACATTGGCGTGAAAAATGCAACATTTCATGAACACATCGATGTTCCCGCTGATGCTCCCGCCGGGGCTTATCATTTTCATTTTACGGTAACCGACAAAGCCGGAAATGCGACTACAGCTGAATCACCGTTGACTATACAAGGTTCAGATGCCAAAGTTGCTTATAAGCTTGTATTTACGGAAGTAGCCGGCGAAGCCCATGGAGACCATTTCCATGATCTTGCCGACAAAGAAAAGGTAGAGCCAATTGCTATCAGCTTCGATGAGAAGGGGACAGCATTGGCTGGAGGACATGCTCACCTCAATCCCGCAGGTATCTATAAAATTGAATTAAAACAATTTGATGCTTCTTCAAAAGAAATCCAGGGACAATACATCAGCAATAAAGCAACTGCAGATTACTACAAAGCATTCCTTACGGGTGGTTCTTTCGTTTTAAATCCGAATAGCAGTACAGGAAATGGTGCAATCTTTCAAACGAAAGAAACGAACTACGGTGATGGCACTGCAGTAAACGGAGCAACGGAGACGACAGGGATTATCACTTATTTTACGGCAGGAAAAGACAATGAAGGCGAGAAAAATGTATTCTTTGTACTTCGCAAGTTTAACGATGCCAGCACAAAGGCAAAAGTTACCCGTACTGACTGGAACTTATCGGATTATGCTACTAAGTTTGCTGGTCAAGACCTCATAAAGCTATCTTTTGAACTCCACGCAGAGGAAGGAGAAGATTAGTTAGCGCGATAAACTCAGCCTACCTGCCCAAAAGAACCTTCATGATTTCGCCGCTATGAGTGCGTGTAAAATCATGAAGGTTTTATTTGTACAGAAATATCGTTTAGTCCCTTACTTTCGTAAGAACATTTCCCTGTGGATCGAGTACCACCTTCCACTCCACTTTTCGACTTTTCACTTCAAACGCATAACTCACTTTCTGCTCGGCGGTAATCTTTTTTGCGTCTTCAATGCGATAGCCCGGAAAATCTCTTTTCACCCGGTCCAGCACACTCTTCGGTAGTTCTCTTTTGTTGATTTCAGTCTTGTAGCGCAGAAGTTTTCCGTTATGCTGAAACCAAGCTTCCTCGTCAATACCAAATAAGCCCGTTTCAAACTCCGCTTCATAAACATTCCCCTTCAATTCCCAATCTACTTTTTTGGCTTTTGGAAATTTCTGTTGGAAACTATTCACCACGACAGCGGGAACTTGACTTTGTGGTATATCCTGAGCAATAGCTCCTGTTGTTGTCAGTGCAAGTACGAAAGCACTCCAGATTAATTTACAGTTCATGATTCTATTTTTAAGTGTACTACAAAGTAAAAAAGCGAATCTGTAAAGATTTGGGAACACTTACCTTCTCCTGTTATATTTTCTAAGGGAACATATTGAGCTGAAAGCTATGCTGATTGTTTTCATACTGGTAGACGATTGCAAAACCATAGAGGTGACAGATGGCCTGCACAATGGCCAGCCCCAAGCCAGTACCTTTGGATGCTGCATCTGATTTATAAAAACGGGAGAATACCAGGTTAGCATCCAACGCTGCATGTGTACTCGTATTGGACACGGTAAGCCTTTTATTCATTATATGGATATTCACCTCGCCGCCTAATCTATTGTGGAACAAAGCATTTCGTAGGAGATTTGATACTACTATATTTGCCAAAGCACCATCCATTTGTACAGTCAGTTGATCTTCTTGTACAACATTGATTTTTACCTGTTTAAATTCAGCAATAGCCTCAAACTCCGCCACAATATTTAGTACAAGCGTATTGAACGAAAGATCCTCATTGTGCAAAAATTGTTTATTCTCAATTTTACTCAACAGCAACAAGGATTTATTGAGGCGCACAAGCCGCTCGGCAGTTGCTAATACTGCTGCGACAGTCTCAGACTGTTCCTGGTTCAACCCCTCTGTTTCCGCCATGATTTCCAATTTGTTGATCATAATGGCCAACGGTGTCTGTAATTCATGCGAAGCATTGCCAATAAACTGTTTTTGCTGTTCATAGCTTTCCTCGTTATGGCGAATTAAGGTAGCCACAGCGAGCTGTAGGTCTTTAAATTCCTGGATCTGCGTATCCATCGTGGGCTTCTCCTTGGTTTTGCCTAAACGAAACCGTGTCAACTGATCCAAGAAAGTATATAATGGTCCCCATAAACGTTCTATGACGACTTTATTGATGGATACGATACTGATGACCAACAAAACAAATAAAATAACAACAGAATAAAAGAGATTCTTGATTAGATCGCTCTCTTCGATCATCGAATTGATGATCGAAAGTTCATAATAATGTCCTTGATGTTCAAATGCTGTCGTCAACATTCGAACTGGTTCCAGTTCCGGCTCGGGATCATCATCGTCCTGCATATACAACATGGTGTCCTTATAAACATTTTGCATCTTAAGAGCTTGTCCTTCGGAGATCTGGCGCACCTTATAGTTATTTATCCCAAACTCTAAATCTGGGGCTACGGTAGGATTGCTGGAAAGTTCCTGGATAATGAGCCGTTTTTGGTTTTCGATTTCTTCGTCGATATTATCGTGGATCACCTCCAGCATAAATAGATAGAACACTGTTGACCAGAGGGCGATGACCACCAACACGGAGATAGAAAGATACTTTAGTGTTTGGTTGGCTAATCTCATTTTTCGACAAGTTTATAACCGATTCCATATACCGCTTCAAAATCCACATCAGCATGACTAGCCAAGAATTTTTTGCGCAAGTTTTTTATCTGTGAATAGATGAAATCAAGATTATCCGCCTGGTCCGTATTATCGCCCCATACATGTTCTGCCAGCGCACTTTTGCTGACCAGTCTATTTTTGTTCAATAAGAAGTAGTTGAGCATATCGAACTCTTTCCGATTTAACGGCACAGGCTCCTGTGCAATAAATAAGCAGCGTTCATTAAGATCCAGCACGATGTTTCCCATTTCCAATGTATGCTTACCCTCCCGTTGTTTCCTTCGTAACACAGCTTTAATCCGTGCATTCAGCTCCGCAATATGAAAGGGTTTTGTCAAATAGTCATCGGCCCCAAGTTCGAGTCCCTTTAGCTTATCGTCCAGAGAATCCTTTGCGGAGATAATGATCACATTATCGGCTTTACCCTCATTTTTGAGCTGATCGAGGATCTGCAAACCATTACCTCCAGGCAGCATGATATCGAGCAGGATACAATCGTAATCATAAACAGCGACTTTTTCAAGAGCTGATCCATAATCAGCGGCAGTTTCTACCGTATATTCTTCCTTAAGTAAAGATGCCTTCACAATTTCCCTTAAATCCGCTTCGTCTTCAATAACCAATATTTTCATCTTCTTAATTCTATTTAGCGGAAAACTTGTGTAAACAATAGTATTCTGTCCATGCTAAATGACAATTTACATACACAATTGTTTATGACAAAGGTACCTTGAATTTGGGAAAGATTTAGGAATACACTGCTAGCCTCCTATTTTAAGCTGACATCCAGGTAAACCGAATGACGTCCGTAGGTATCATAAAATGGTTTATAAAGCACATCATCAATGTAAAATTCCAATGTTTCTGGATTTCCTTTAATCGACTTAGCAATATCCTTTGCATCCAAAGTTACTTTACGCCAATCTTTTCTTGCGGCAGGTTCCTGGGCTGCCAATAAGATTGGTCCATAAAACAGACTTGCAATATTGGGCTGATCCATAACCGGGTCCAGATGAAACTGAAACGGCATTTTAAGGTTGATCACATCCCCATCTTTCCAGGTGCGGTTTAAGGTCAGGTAAGTTCCCGGCTCAGCCTTAATTTTTTGATCGACTCCATTTATTGCAACAAAAAATCCCTTTGTTGCCCAGCTTGGCACCCGCACATGAAGTTCAAATTTGCCATTCCCCCGTATAGTCAGCGCTGTTTGATCCGCTTTCGGAAAACTGGTTTGTTGCTCGACGCTGATTCCGCGTTCCGTCCAGTGTAAGGTAGAAGGAATATACAGATTGACATACAGTGCCTGGTCATCTTTGCTTTTAAAATAGATTGTATTCTGCAATTTAGTACTGCTCTCAATAGCCGTACCATTACAGCAGGTAAAGCCTTTCATATCGGCATTTCCAAACTGCTTAATAGATCCTGCGCGTAAAGGCACATGATATGTATTTGCTGGACTATTTTCTGCAACAGAAGCTAAGATATGATTGTATAATCCACGTTCATAATAATCCATCAACTCTGTGCGCTGATCGAACATAAACAAGTCACTTGTCAATTTCAGCATGTTGTAGGTTGCACAGGTTTCGTTCTGCCCACCTGCAGAAAATCCATTTTCATATAATGTCGCCGGCTGACTAATAAAACATTCGGCATTGGCGGGATTTCTGGCACCAGCCACACCACCGATACTATACATATAATCGTTGGTGGCCTTATACCAAAAGTTGTCCGCAATTTTATAATATTGGGGCTCATTGGACACCCGGTATAGCTCCATGCTACCCACAATTTGAGGAATATGCTGATTGGCATGTAAGCCCCTAAAAGTATCTACATTTTTGGCCAGTCCATGTGTATGCGCGGCATTGCCGTAGAACATATCAATATTGTCAAATAAGCGGGCGGTTTTTAAGTAATTCTCTTCACCCGTTACACGATATAACCTGGCCATCACTTCATTCATTCCACCAAATTCACCTGCGATATACGTATTCCACATTTTGATTAATGTCTCTGTCGGTACTTTACTTAAACGTGTATACACCCAAGTGCCCATTCCCTGTGCGATCTCCAATGCTTTTTTATTTCCACTTACCTCATAAACATCCATCAGGCCGGCCAAGATTTTATGCAGCGTATAATAAGGTGCCCAAACCTGGTTCTTCTGCCCGCCATATTTTGCTCCCTGTTCAAGCATAATAAACTGATCCGGAGGATAGGCACTGATAAAGCCAAGTCCCCAGTTCCAATAATCTGTATGGATTCCTTCGTCACTCAGGTCAGAATCATAAGCTGATTTACCGGGGCCATAAGGCACCGCAGCAGGATCCGCAATAGAAGCCTGTCCCGTTTGTCTCGGCGTACCCGACAACTTTGACAAGGCATAAAGTACGTTGACCATGGTATCCATCTTCCCCAAAAATTTTGCCTGAAGTACCTTATCATAGCCTGTACTCGCATAAGCCTGTGCAATTGCCGTCAGGTAATGTCCTGTAGCATGGCCGCGCAGTTTGATATCCTGACTATCCCATACCGCTAAGGGTTGCGCACCGATCGGTTGTTTTTGCCCAAACGCGTGTCGAAACATATAGAGGAATGAATTTGGATCCGATTTTGCCAATGTATCAATGAATTTATTGCGATTTTCAATAAACTTCGTTTGATGCTGCTTGACATCCGTATTAAGGGAAACCTGATCCAAGTGAAAAGCGTCCAATTTTAAGCTAGGCATCTTGGACTTTACCTTCCCTTTGACTGTAATGATGGCTTTGGGTTTCAGATCAGTCCCGGGAATACGTCCCGTGACGGTATAAGCTGTTTGCTGCGCGACAGCACTATTGTCGGTTGGTGCAGGCCACAACACACGCACTTTTGGTCCCACCATACCGTCTTTATATGTACCGACGACATAACTCGGCAATCGTGGCAGCTCGCCTACCGCTGTTTCTACCGTGACATCTGCAACCCCGGTTAAGAAGGCATTATAAAGCTCTACTTTGTTCATTGGAAATCGCGGTAGGTCATCCTCAGCCTTACCTTTAGAAGTAACATCTTCACGCACACCCTTCAACGCATTTCTGTACACCATGCCGATCTGGTTTCGATTCAACGGCACACGATAAATGCGAAAATCATGCAACAGTGCATTTAAACTTACATTTCCACCCAACAGGGATTTTCCAATGTATAGTGTCCTCTTACTACCTGCCGGTCCAAAAACCTCGGTCAACTCCTGTGGGATGTCGTTAACTTCTCCAGCGGGCATACCATCTAAATATGTTTGCATGGTCCCTGTAGCAATATCAACTACAATGGCCAAGTGCACCCATTTGTTTAAAGGCACTGCCGAAGAGACCGCATTTTTTACTTCGGCATTCTTTTGGGCCATTATCCCCATATAGCCATTTTGTAGCGCTGTACCTGTTGGTGTCCCTGCAAAATGCCTGGTGATATCTTGTCCAAAATCGAATAAATACTGGCCAGACTGCGCTGCACGTAAGTACATCCAGCCTGTTATACTAATCGACTCGAGATCCGCGAGTACTTGCGCTGGAAGTACAACAAAATCGTCCTTTCCTCCAGCGAGAGAAAGCACCTTTGTAAATTGCTTATCTGACACAAATGACGCTTTTGTCCCCTGGAATTTACCATGTAGCCCATTGCGCGACCAATCCTTAAAATCACCATCAAAGACGTAACGGGCCACCATGCCTGTCTCTCCAATACCATCTAGGATCTGATCCCCACCCTGTGCCACAGCTACAGCTGTCATTTTGATAAAAATTGTGAGAATTGCTGCAAAATATATCGTATATCTTTTCATATCGCTATCTTTTATTCGCTAATGATTTATTGTTTAAAGATATCCTTCTAGCCCGGTGAAAGCTATTACCGTATCCTTTTCCTTGATTGTCTTCAACAGAAGACGAACAAGAAGAAAAGCAATCCCTATTAATAAGCTTCCAATTAATAAGCTTCCAAAATCGAAGAATATTTTCTGTATTGCTGTCTATTTGATATTTATAAAATTAATGACTCTACATTATTATACATAGGTTTATTTTAGCCAATATTCTCCAGATTTTAACTACTGTCCGTCGAGTCTACTGTCGTCCACGGGCCCACAAATCCTACCGCCAGCCAGGAGAGGTAAAAACGCCAATATGCTACGAAAATGCTTCATGATCCGCGGTTCAATCCGATCGCTCAGCAGATAAGCCAGGGCAAGCATAAGAATGATAACACCTGAAAGGAGCAGGTATTTATTCAGATACAGATACAGGTGATTAAAAATAATAAAGCCGATGTGTTGATGGATTAAATACAGTGGATAGGTCAACATGCCGATTTTAACAAATCCGGACGAATTGATCGCCTGGAGCTTTTTACAGGAAACCAGTAACATGAGCAGGTAAAACACAACGATGGTCGCACCAATAATATAAGGGGAAAAATCACTGTGAAAAGTACGTTCCAGCCAATGGATGCGCCCCACAGCACCATCGATGGAAATGTACAAACACCAAGGTAAAGCGACAAAATGCTGGACTTTTGGTCCATGCAGAAAAATCTGGCAGAATATAATTCCCGCAATAAAATACGCACTCCAGTCGAGTAAAAAAAACTCGTGGAGCCCATCATAAATTTCCGAAGGCCCAACAAAAAAGCGTAGGCTGGACAATAGCAACCAAAAATAAACCAAGTAATCCAAGCTTATTTTTTTAAATCGATTCAGAATTAGAAACAAAGCGATGATCAGGTAAAACTTCAACTCCACATAAAGTGACCAATAAGCGCCATCGACATCCCCCTGTCCCCATAGTTTTTGCACCATGGTCAGATTGGCCAATAGTTGTGTAAATGTGACATGATAACGCGGTGCGCCCCACAAATAAGAAACGATAAAAGTCAACAGCAAACAAATCCAATACATCGGATACAAACGCTTGAAGCGGGAATAACAGAACTTACGCAGTGAAAGATGTTTGATGGAAAAAGCAATCACAAAACCACTAATGATAAAAAATAAGTCTACGCCCAGGTAGCCGTATTTAAAATACTCTTCGACGCCATCGAAACCCAATAGCGACATATTTCCGGCTGCATACCCCCGATATAAATAATGATATAATACGACGGCAGATGCTGCGATAAAACGAAACAGATCGATTTGGTAAATTCTTTTGGACTCAGACATTTGGCTGTAAATATAATCAATTATCTTCCCTGTTTGTCCAGCATGGTTTTATATTCGTGAAGTTCATTGTATTTAATAGTTTTTTTTATTTTTACTGTTTTATTGAAACAAACTAGCCATGCATCGTTTAACCACCCTATTATTTTTTACCATATTGTTCTTCACCCATCATGCATATTCCCAAAACACTGGCTGGGACAAGGTAGATAAGCAGCTATCGGAGGCAAGTAACGATTCGACCCGAATATTGGCGTATTATAAAGTTGCCTCAGAAATTTACCGCAGTAATCCCCAAGAAGCACAGGAAATCGTTTCCAAAGGATTGAGTCTCATCAGTGAAAAAAAATTCGAACCTTTGCAAATTGATTTATTAAATCTACAAGGTGTTATATATCTGAAGTTAAATAACTTTGATGAAAGCATAAAAACACACTTTAAAGTACTCAAAAAGCGGGAAGAACGCAACGACAGGAAAGGGATGATGCTCTCTTTCCTGAATATAGGCAATGTTTTCAACAAGAGTTATGACCCCGATCAGGCCTTAAAGTATTACCAGCGTGCACTAGATCTCTCCAAAGAGCTGCGTGATACAAGAAACCGAGCCAATATCTCAACCAATATCGGAAATATATATGCCCAAAATGCATTGAATGGAAAAAAGAAGCAAGATGTAACCAAAGCCATCGATTATTTGGTAAAAACGGTTGAATTCTGCAAAGCAAATGCGCCTGAAGTTGATCTTTTCAATACCTATATTCTATTAAGCTACCTCTATCTCAAGGCAGATAAGCTTGAATGGAGTACCTATTATACCGACCTCGCGATAGACATCACCACCAAGAAAGAAGATCCTGTTGGCGAAAGTTATGCCCGTATCAACCGCGCGAATATTTATGTCAAAGAAAAGCGGTTTGATCTGGCGGCAAAAGAAGTAACCCTTATCAAGCGCATTATCGCCAAAAGCGGTTTCACCAACTTAACGGAAGACCTTCAGGGAGATTTTGACAAGATAGCTAAAGCGATCAAAGCGCAGGATGAACATTTAATTCTCAGCGATCAGGATAGCTCAGATCGCAAATTTAATGAAGATGCAGAAGTCCTCCGCGTAAGGATTCGGGAAGAACTTCGGGAAAAATATGAAAGCGAAAAGAAGGAGCTTGAAAATAAAAATCTGTTATTAAAAAACGCGAATGTAAAGCGTGAAGCCCATTGGATAAAGCTGATCGGGTTATTGACCTTTTTTGTTCTACTAATATTTTTGGTGATGATCATTTTGCTGATCAAAAAGAATAGATTATTACATCAGGAGAAATTGAAAGTAGATGAGCAGGCGACGGAAATCAAGCAGCAACACGCCGAATTGGTCCAGGCAGATCGCTTTCGTGCCAGTATCTTTTCTGTCGTGTCGCATGATTTGCGAAGCCCTTTATCTACATTTCAGGCCTTACTCTCCGTTTCAAAAATCGTTGACCTACCAGCGCATGAAATTAAAAGTATGTTGATCACTATTGGCAATCAGCTTACTGCTGCATCCAAAATGCTCGATAGTTTGCTTGTATGGTCTTCACAACAAATGGCTAATGAGAAGCTTGACATACAGGAAATCTTTCCCTATCAAATTATTAAAGACTGCGAGAATCTTTTTATGGATCGAATAAACTTGAAAAAGTTATATATAGACATCAAAATTTCTCCAAACTTATCCATCCATAGTGATCTTAAACGATTTGAATTTATCATTCGAAATATTTTTAACAACGCCATCAAGTTTAGCTTTAGTGGTAAAGCCATTATTTTTGAACAACATGAAACCGATAGCAAAATCCTTATTTCAATAACAGACCAGGGCGTAGGCATGGATGAAACAAAAATTAGGGCACTGAAAGGTATGCAACAGCAACATAGTCTTGATGGGACCCTCGAGGAAAAAGGAAATGGTATAGGTTTGATGTTATGTCACGAATTTGCAAACCGAATAAAATGTTCTATAACGATTGAAAGTCGTGTTGGATTCGGGAGTACTTTCACGATCCATATTCCAAGATAAATAAAGTTTTTCATTAAGATCGACTAAAAAAATAGAACCCTAGGGTCTATATTAATTAGAAATTAATGATTTTATATTTGATGTAAGAATGCGAAATTTCGCATGGGCTATATTATAATACATTCTAACCTTTTACATCATGAGAAAATTCATACTTATTTTATTTATCGCGACCTCATTTACCTTTATACGCTGTGGGTCTAATGAAAATGCTGTCTTCCAGGAAGACGATATTCTCACTGAGACATCTTGGCTTCGCAAAGACATGGATGCAGAAATTATTTACGGTGGAGGTGATAATTATCTTCGGATTAACTTCAAAAAAAGTAATACTTATGAAATTGTGCAGCTAAAGGGAGAACGTATTACTGGTCTTAAAGAGGAAGGTACGTATGCCATCACCGACAATAAAGATCTTGTGATTACTACAACAAAAAATCAGCAAAAGCTATCCCTACGTTATGTGCTGGTAAACGATAGGACACTAAACCGGGTTAATGAAAAAGGGGAAGTGCTCAGCAATGCCTATGAAGCTTATATAAAGCAATAAAGAGAGAGCAATTTATGATTTTATAATCCGTTTCAAATACTCTCCATACCCCGATTTACAGAGCGGGGCTGAAATTTTTAGCAATTGTTGTCCATCAATGTAGCCCATTCTGTAAGCGACCTCTTCAATTGCTCCTATTTTCATCCCTTGCCGCTCCTCAATCACTTGTACAAATTGTCCTGCCTGCATGAGCGACTGTATCGTTCCTGTATCCAGCCAAGCTGTACCACGATCAAAAATACCGACCTTCAATTTACCACGGCGAAGGTACTCTTTATTGATATCTGTGATCTCCAGTTCACCGCGAGCAGAAGGCTCTATGTTCTTGGCAATAGTAACCACTTCGTTGTCATAAAAATAAACTCCGGGCACAGCGTAATTCGACTTTGGCGATTGTGGCTTTTCCTCAATCGAAATAACATTATTTGTTTCATCAAATTCGACCACACCATAACGCTCCGGATCCTGTACAGGATATGCAAAAACAACCCCACCATCTGGATCAGCACAAGACTGTAAAAGCTTGGACAAACCTGAGCCATAAAAAATATTGTCACCCAAAATAAGAGCGACCTTATCATCGCCAATAAATTCCTCGCCCAATAAAAATGCTTGCGCCAATCCATCGGGACTTGGTTGCTCTTTATATTCAAACCGACACCCCAATTGTGACCCATCGCCCAGTAATTTCCTAAAATTCGGAAGATCCTGAGGCGTCGATATAATCAAAATCTCACGTATCCCGGCCAGCATCAAGGTTGACAGCGGGTAATAGATCATCGGCTTATCATATACAGGCATCAGCTGTTTGCTTACTGCCAACGTAAGTGGATGTAGTCGTGTTCCTGAGCCTCCTGCCAATATAATTCCTTTCATAGTACTCATATTTTGATTATTCTTAATTTTTAAACTCTTCGGCTAGCATTTTAGCCAGACTTATCTCCCAACTGGGTACCTCAACTGCAAAAATAGCCTTGATCTTCGACTTATCGAGTAAGGAATACTTTGGCCTGCGTGCAGGTGTCGGGTAAGCACTTGTGGGAATCGGTTTTACTTCACAATCGAACGAACGGAAATCACGTATCGCTACAGCAAAGTCGTACCAAGAAATCTCACCTTCATTGCTATAATGATAAATACCGCCCTCCCAATTAGAAGAATCCACTATTTTTACGATTGCCAAGGCTAGATCCTTCGCATAGGTAGGGCTTCCAATTTGATCGTTAATGACACCTACCTCCTTACGCTCATCCATTAAACGACACATGGTCTTAACAAAATTTTTGCCGTAGGTGGAATAAACCCAAGAGGTACGTATGATGATTGCGTCGGGGCACCATTTCTGAATTGCCTGTTCTCCCGCCAGTTTCGTTTGACCATATACATTGATGGGGGCAGTTTCCGCAGTTTCTGTTAAAGCAGCAGCCGAAGATCCATCAAAAACATAATCTGTCGAAATAGTGATTAGACGTGTACCATGCAGATGGCAGTATTCTGCGATTTCTTCGCAAGCTACGTGGTTGACCAAATCAGCATTTACCTGATCCTCCTCAGCCTTATCCACAGCCGTATAAGCTCCCGCGTGGATAATAAGATCCGGCTCATACATTGCCAATATTTGCTGTATGATTTGAATTTGATCCAATGGTAATTGTTTTCGATCTAGAAAATAACACTCCTTTTGGGTTTTATCCAGCAATAGATCTTTTAGTTCTGAGCCAAGTTGTCCTGAAGCTCCGGTTATAACAATCCGCATATCCTATCATATTAATTTCAAACGTAACCCTTCAAAGGATTGTGCCTCCTGATCTTTTTGTGAGAGAATCATTCGTTCGCTAGGAATCTGCCAGTCCACGGCCAAATCCAGATCCAATGGATTTACCCCATCTTCCGACTCTTTATGATAGTTGTTGTCACATTTATAGAAAAAGACCGCATGTTCGGACAATACAGAAAAGCCATGCAAAAAGCCTCTAGGCACAAATAATTGTTTTTTATTTTCAGCAGAAAGTTCAATGCCAATATATTGTCCAAAGGTAGGTGATCCTGGACGAACATCAACAGCGACATCCCATACGCTACCTTCCACAACACGGACCAATTTTGCCTGTGCATGCTCTCCAACTTGCATATGCAAGCCACGCACCACTCCAAACTGTGATTTGGATTGATTATCCTGCACAAAGTGTGGTGTATAACCGAGAATCGCCTTTAGTTTCGTTTCATTAAATGATTCAAAAAAATAACCTCTTTCATCTTCAAATACGGTCGGTTCGAGTATAAAACAGCCCTTTAATTTAGTTTCCGTATACGTCATTCTTATGCATCTTTATATTGATTGTCGTAATATTTTTTATAATCCCCAGAGGTCACATGCGCCAACCACTCCTGATTGGATAAGAACCAGTCTATTGTCCGTGACAAACCTTCTTCAAAAGTTACGGAAGGCTTCCAGCCCAACTCCTTATTGATCTTCGTTGCATCAATTGCATAACGCAAATCATGGCCTGGTCGGTCCTTAACAAAAGTAATCAATTGTGCCGAAGAGCCTTTTTCACGCCCCAGTTTCTCATCCATTTGTTTGCACAGCTCTTTGATCAGGTCTATATTTTGCCACTCATTAAATCCACCAACATTATAGGAGCCCCCATTTTTACCTTCATGAAAAACGAGATCGATGGCTTTTGCATGATCAATGACATATAACCAATCGCGGGTATATTTTCCATCACCATAAACAGGTAGTGATTTATTATTCAAAATATTATGAATACACAACGGAATCAATTTCTCGGGGAAATGATTCGGTCCATAATTGTTGGAGCAGTTTGTCAAAACAATGGGCAAGCCGTAGGTATCGTGGTAAGCCCGCACAAAATGATCAGAACTTGCTTTGGAAGCTGAATACGGTGAGTGCGGATCATATTTTGTTTCTTCGGTAAAAAAACCCGTATCACCGAGCGCGCCAAACACCTCATCTGTTGACACGTGATGAAAACGTTTTCCTTCCAAATTATCCTTCCAGATTATCCGGGCGGCGTTCAATAAATTGACCGTTCCAATTACGTTGGTCATGACGAAAGCCATTGGGTCGACAATTGAGCGGTCGACATGGGACTCCGCCGCCAAATGAATAATACCATCGGGCTGATATTCTTGAAAAATTGCCGAGACAGCCTGCTGATCGGTAATATCCGCCTTAACAAAGGTATAATTAGGAAAATGTTCGATATCTTTTAAATTCTCCAGATTACCAGCATAGGTCAAAGCGTCCAGATTAACAATCTGATATTCGGGATACTTTAACACAAACTCACGTACCACATGTGAGCCTATAAAGCCAGCCCCACCCGTAATTAAAATTGTTTTATTCATATATTAACTATAGACTCGTTTAGACCATTGGTCTACGAATGATGAATGCATCAAATAATTCGCTAAAATACAAAAAAAGCCTTCCATAAGAAGGCCTTTCATTTCTTTATATTGTTAATTATATAAAAACTTTTCTGCTTATAATACATTCTTTACTAAAGAATAAACTGGCACCTCTGCCGGCGCCTCATCCAGCATTTCTATTTCTTCCTTCCCCTCCTGTGTATCCAGCACCTCATATTCTGAATTTTGAGATTTAAACTCTGGTACAATCTGCTTCATTCCGGCAACAAGCGCCATAAAATCTGGCAATTGTTTATCCGCATCCAAAATCTGCTGGCAAATCGAATTAATACGCTCTGCCTTAAGCGACAATTCATCATGATTTACTTTTGCGATCATAATCTTTGGATGGTGGGTCTTCACCGTATTCTCATTATTTGCCAACAATTCCTCATAAATTTTCTCGCCCGGACGTAATCCAACAATTTTAATATCAATATCTTCCGGGTAGCGATAACCTTTCAATTTGATCATGCGTTTTGCCAGATCAATAATCTTAACAGATTTTCCCATATCGAACACAAAGATCTCGCCTCCTTTTCCCATCACACCGGCCTCCTGAACCAATTGACACGCTTCGGGTATCGTCATAAAGAAACGGGTAATTTCAGGATGGGTCAGGGTCAGCGGACCACCATCAGCCATCTGTTTCTCAAAGAGCGGAATAACCGAACCGTTTGAACCCAGTACATTTCCAAAACGTGTAATGATAAAACTGGTAGTTGATTTACCACTGCAGCTACTGACATAGATTTCAGCCATGCGTTTTGTTGCCCCCATGACATTCGTTGGATTTACAGCTTTATCCGTCGATACCATCACCATCTTTTTAGTGCCATAGTGCATACAAAGATCAGCCACATTTTTGCTACCCAATACATTTGTCTGAATAGACTCGTACGGGTTTGCCTCCATTAAAGGAACGTGCTTATAAGCAGCAGCATGAAAGACCAAATCGGGCTTGTATTGCGCAAATATCCGCTGCATAAAGGCATAGTTACGCACATCACCTACCACGCAGTGCATCTGCTCAGGTTGTGTAGCCTTAATCGATTGTTGAATATCATATAGCGCCGACTCGGCTTGATCTAACAAAATCAACGTCTTATAATGACGTCTGGCAATTTGGCGGGCCAGCTCCGAACCGATAGATCCAGCAGCACCGGTCACCAGGATTACTTTTCCTTGCATCTCTTCTTCGATCTCGGGGTGATCCAATTTGATTGGCTTGCGTCCCAATAAATCTTCAATCTTCAAAGGCCTGATTTCGCGCTTGGCACCAGAATTAAGTAAAATGCGTGCCGAAGGCATAATCTTCAATTCCAGTCCAATATTTTGGAACCAATCCGACACATATTCCAAACGCTCGGGATCATTATTTTCAACCGCGATGATCACCTGAGTAATTTGGTATTTTTCAACATATTCCTTTGTTATTTCAGTAATATCTTTAATCTTTAATCCCGCCAATCGCTTACCTATCCGTGATATCTTATCTTCCACAAAAGCGACAACCTGATATTTCGTCCTCGGATCCTCTTTCAATAGGGAGAAAGATACAAGCCCCGGTCTTGAAGCCCCGAAAATCAGCACATTTTCACCTTTCCTGCCAGGCAGAAAAATATATTCATAAATGGTCCGATAGATGACACGTGCACCAACCATGATCACCAGCAAAATTGTGGCCTGCATAGTCAACACACCATAGGACAATCTAAGATAATCTCCGGCCAAAGTTCCTTTGTCAAAAACGGCTTTGATGATGAAGGTTAAAACCATTACTATGAGATAGGCAGCCCCTACCGTCTTAAATATTTTAATGGTATCCCGAATGCCTGTCTGCCGAACAATACCTCGAAAGGTATCATAACATAAAAACATCAAAAGATAGACTGGCAATATAACAACAACTTTTTTCAACATCAATGCAATATCAAATACACCCTTGAAGTTGTTGACCACATAATTAGAAAATACGTAGCTTGCAAATACAAACCACATATCAATCATTAAAATGACCCATCTTGGATTGTCCTTTCTCAGGCGCTTTCTTAAATCTCCCAGAGAACCCATCATAGCTTTTTGTCTTAATTAATTAAAATGTTACTGACCGTGTCTGCGACAAACGAACACGATCTGATATGGCTTTATTATAATATTTTATAATGGAGACGCAAGATAGTTAAAATTTTACACCTAAAATACTCCTTTGATAAAATATCATTAAAAAAGGACCCTATTCATTCGATCAGTTTATCACCGTGGACTAAGCAACTATTATACCGAAACTGTTACATTGAAAAAAATGAGCATTAAAATATTATAATTAAGAGTACAGGCTAATAAAAGAACAATTTGTTAACATCAACTTTCGAAACAATTTAATGGATAATATAGCTCTGAAGATACTAACGTCATTATTGGCATATTGTTTGCACTAAATAACAAATAGTCATGGAAAGGAATTAAAATTTTACATCTCCGCTTAATATAGACTGAAACGCCGCTCCTTAACTGAACTATTATGTACAACATCATTAATTAATTTACATCATGGGATTTTTTAGCAACCTGTTTGGGAAAAAGACTTCATCCATTCGATCTTTGGCACAGTTGGAATTTCTAGAAGTAGACATGCACAATCATCTTTTACCTGGCATTGACGATGGAAGTAGTTCTGTCCAACAATCATTGCATTATATCCAAGAACTTCAACGCTTAGGCCTTAAAAAGTTTATCTGCACGCCACATATCATGTCGGGTGTACATCAAAACACCAAGTTTAGTATTGAAAATTCGAGAGATTCGCTTATCGATGGACTAAAAAAATCGGGTAAAGATGTTGATATCTTCGGGGCGGCAGAACACATGATTGACGAAAATCTTCCTTTATTGATCAGAGAAAATGAGCTATGTGTGATGCCAGGCGGTTACGTTTTGATTGAGATGTCTTATCTATCCGAATCGAAAGCATTGTTTCACACCATTTTAGAGATCCAAAAATTAGGATATAAGCCCATTCTAGCCCATCCGGAGCGATATAATTATTACCACAGTAATTTTAATATTTATAAACAGATCAAAGATGCAGGCTGTTTACTGCAGCTAAATCTACTTTCTTTGAGTCGATACTACGGCGTCGATGTGAAAGCCATTGCCATGACCCTCTTGAAATCAGGTATGTATGATTTTGTAGGAACCGACCTCCACCATCAACGTCATCTTGACGCGCTGAAAAATATCGTTGAGAAATATCCTATCCGTGAGATGTTGAAAACTTCGCCCATCTTAAATGAAACACTTCTTGATCATATCAATCAACATAAAGCCCAAGTTATTGCTGGTTAAGTAATCGTAACGGATGCAAAACTTCCCTTATGAAAGTGTCTTAAAATACGCTATTGTCTTGGAGAGTCCTTCTTCAAGTTGAACTGTGGGACTCCAGTCTAAGCTTTTCTTAGCAAGCTCAATATCTGGCTTCCTTTGCTGCGGATCGTCTTGGGGTAAAGGCAAAAATTTAATTTTTGATTGTGATCCCGTTTGCAAGATAACCTGCTCCGCCAATTGCAAAATAGTAAATTCATTGGGATTACCGATATTGAGGGGTCCGATAAAAGACTTCTCTGTAGCCATCATTCGGATCATTCCTTCCACCAAGTCATCTACGTACTGGAAACTGCGGGTCTGATTTCCTTCACCATAAATAGTAATATCTTTATTTTGTAAAGCTTGCATAATAAAGTTAGATACTACCCGTCCATCCTGGGGATGCATGCGTGGGCCATAGGTGTTAAATATCCGAACGATCTTTATCGCCACATGATGTTGTCGGTGATAATCCATAAAAAGTGTTTCTGCACATCGCTTTCCCTCATCATAGCAGGATCGAATACCGACAGGATTAACATTTCCCCAATAGCTCTCATACTGCGGATGAACCTGTGGGTCGCCATAAACTTCACTAGTAGAAGCCTGTAGAATACGAGCATTCACCCGCTTCGCAAGACCAAGCATGTTGATAGCACCCATAACCGATGTTTTAATAGTTTTAATCGGATTATATTGATAATGAACGGGACTTGCTGGACAGGCCAAATTATATATCTCGTCAATCTCAGCCAAAAAAGGCTCAGTTACGTCATGCCTTACAAGCTCAAAATAGGGATTCTGCAACAGATGAACAATATTCGATTTATCCCCTGTAAAGAAATTGTCCATACAGATGACTTCATTCCCATCCTTCAATAAACGTTCACAAAGGTGGGAACCTATAAATCCAGCTCCACCTGAGACTAGTATTCTTTTTTTTAGGTTATACATAAATTTACATTTATAATATCGAATTTTTAGTGATTATCTATGGTTTCCCAGAGCGGTACACGAAAGCCAAAACGGGATCCGCGATGTTCTTCCGACTCAAAAAAGAATGTTCCACCACCGCGCTGGATAAAATGATAAACTACCCACAAACCTAAGCCTTTACCTTTCTCACGCATAGGGGTAGTCTTCCCCTCCTCCTTCATTTGCTCCAATAGCTGACGCTGTGCATCCACACTCATTCCTACCCCCGTGTCGATAAATTCGACCATAGCATCATCCCCATCGCGAGATAAATTGAGCCTGATCAGGGAATCTTCGTGACTAAACTTCACAGCATTGATCAAAAGATTTCTTAATATACTTTTCATGATATCTGCATCAAAAAAGATCTGCAAACCCGGCTGTAATGTTAATTGTATTTCGATATTTTTCAATATAGCTGTTGGTTGAAGTGTTTCCACCACACCTTTAATCATTTCATCAAACTCAATTTCCTGAGGCATATAACTTAACACGCCCAGGCTATTTTTAGTCCATTTGAGCAAATTGTCCAAGACACTAAAAAGCTGTTCGGCGATATCATTACCTGTATTGACCATATTGTCATATCCAATATTACTGCCCTCAGAACTCATGGTCAAAATATTTAAGATCATTTTGAGTGAAGAAATCGGACTTCGTAGATCATGTGCCAGAATAGCATACATTCTATCCCGATTTAATATTGCTTCCTGCAGTTGCGCCGTCTGTTTAGCAATTGTATTCCCCGATTCAATAAGCTTGATCTGATGTTTGATGCGCTGAAGCAATTCCTTTTTATTAAAAGGCTTCGGAATATAATCTACACCGCCGCTGTCAAATCCCCGCACGACATCATCCGGAGATTTTAGGCTGGTAATAAAAAGCACAGGAATATGCTTATATGGATCCATGGCTTTTAATTCCTTTGTGAGATCAAACCCGTTCGTCTCCCCCATCATGACGTCCATTAAAATAAGATCTACTCTATGCTTTTGCAAATTTTCAAAAGCCCCTTTAGCACCAGAAGCGGAGAAAACGTTGAAATGCTCGCGTTCTAAGATCTCTTTTAAAACAAAAAGATTAAGCTCAGAATCCTCTACTATGAGAATATTATACATTGAAAAATCGATTTCCATAGATCATTATTAGCTTGTGTAGATGCTACTCTTTATAAAATTTATAAATCAATATTACAAGAATAATTACTTAGATAGTAGCAAAATGTTATCTCACATCAATTTATTTTAAAATCAACCAATACAGGAAGATGATCACTGTAGTCAATATTTCCTGTTCTGTAATTTATAGCTTGTAATACGTCTCCAGAAAAGAAGACAAAATCTATGCGAAACAGCTTCATTAAATTACTGTAAGTATATCCATACCCCTTACCTGCTTCGCGAAACGCATCCTTCAAATTTCCTTTAATTTTATGATAACTATATGAATTGGGGCTATTGTTGAAATCTCCGCACATAAGCATCGGAAAAGGGGATTTATCCATCACGCTTTTTAGATGATCTGCCTGAGGGCCTCTTAATCTAAAATTTCTCGATAAGGTATTGAGCGCACCCAGCCAATTTGCACTTCTGTTTTCCGTAGGAATTAGATCTCCTTTTACCTGATTCCAGTTTGTTGTCTGCAGGTGGCAGTTGCCGATCCGAATTTTATGTTTCTTATAAGATAGATCTGCAAAGATCGCACAGTTAGGACGTTCATCAAATGAAATGGTCTGTATCGAGTCTAACGGAAATCTACTTAAAATAGCAAGTTGATTCTGCCCTGACTTATTTCCTGTCATGATGAAATACTGAAACTGACCAAACGTACGCTTCAGTTCCGCCAGGGTACAATTAGCTGGAACTTCTTGTAAACAGAGTGTATTTATATCTTGTGCATCGATATAAGCTGCGATCTGATCCATAGATGATAGATTATAAACCATTTTAAACTCACGAACATTATAGGTAGCTACACGTATATCCGTTGTTTCCTCCCATTGCTCCGGATTGTTTTGAACGATTTTTGTAAAATAATGAAAGTTGGCCAATATTGCTATTAACGGGCAAATACTATACCAACTATGTTTATACAATCCAATAATTAAAAACACGAGATTACAGCATAAAAGGGCAGGCAATAACACACCGACCCATTGAAAGAAAACGGTCTTCTGTGGCGGGATATACAAGCCCAAAAACGAAAACGAAGTGACGAGTGCGACCAATACAACAATGCATCTCATCAATAATACCGAGATCTTGATCGGTTTATACGCTAGTTCTTCTGCCATATAGCAAAATTTAAACTTGCTTGCCAATAGGCAAAATTATAACAAAAGTAGTGCCTTTTCCTAATTCCGACGCTACAGTTATCTTTCCATTCATCTGCTCGATAATTCCTTTACAAATGGCCAACCCTAGGCCAGTGCCCTTATCGAGGGGATTGATCTTATAAAATCGCTTAAAAATAGAATCCTGCTTTTCTTTAGCAATACCGATACCGTTGTCTTTTACATAAAACTCTATATGATCTTCTTTTAAAATATAACCAACATGTATAACACCATCCGGTGGTGTAAACTTTAAGCTGTTATTAATTAAATTGACAAGAACCTGAATGACTCGCCCACGATCCAGCCAAGCCACTAATTCCCTTTCGGGAATGTCAAAAATTATCGCTGGTTGCTCATCATTTGGTAGAAAACTTAATGATAATTCATTCAGTATTCCTTTAAGGGAAACATCCGAATTCTTTAATCTTACTTTACCCGCATCCATCTGCGACATTTCCAGTACATCCGTTATCAACCGTAGCAGCTGATTGCTATTTGCATTGAGGAGCTCACCATACTCCTTTCGCAGCTCAGGATCTGGCGTATCGGCAATAATACTTCCAAATCCCATGATTGCACTGAGTGGAGTTCGAATTTCGTGATTCATATTGGAAATAAAGGCCGATTTTAAGCGCTCAGATTCCTCAGCCGCTTCTTTTGAACGCAACAGCTGCTCTTCGTAACGAAGCTGATCCGAGATATCCCGCTTGATGGTCCATACAATATCTTCGCCATTACCGTTTTTAATCATTAAAGAACTACATTCTGAGCCAATAATATCCAATTCCGGATACAGCGTATCACAACGATATTGATAATAACCCGAAGCAGAAATTATTTTTTGCACCGATAGGTCCCAAGCTTCTTCCGTTGTGAACTCCCGCAGGCATTCAAAGATTTTTAAGCCAGTAATATCTTCCTGTTCGTTCAGACCGTTTTGCTGCCGGCATGCTTTATTTGCGAAAGCCATATTTCCATTTTTATGACATGCAAAAATACTATACGGTGCATTGTCAACCACTGCAAGCACCATTTCAAGTTCATTTCTGTTCTTAATAAAATCACTTACATTTTGCGAAAAACCTTCTATTATATATACATTGTTTTCAAGGCGTTTGGCATATTTTGTCGCCCGCACATAGGTGATGGGAGCAGCAGATTGCTTTATACGGTATTCAAATGTACTATACTCAATGGAATCATTATGTAGAAATGCTTCCATTCCCTTTCTGTCATCTGGATGGACAGAAGTGAGCAGCTCCGCCAAAGTGATCTTCTCAGGTGCTTCCAGATTCCTTTTACGTAAATTAGAATAACCATTGTGTGTTAATTCCTGATGCTGCAGATCATAGGTCCAATGGCCAATCATGGCGACCTTTCCCACTTCAAGCTGTGCGGTAAGGGCCGATTTAAGGCGATACTTCATGTTACTACGCTGTGTGATATCCCGATATTGGCAAAGCAGGTGTTCCTCGTCAAATTTATGAATGACGAACTTAAAATAGTACATTTGTTCATCTGTGGGCAGGTCATAGTTTAGATTCGAAGTTTCTCCTGTATGACGGCAAAAGGCAAGTTCCCGCTTAATAAGAGTCGATGTTGGCTGGGGAAATAGCGACATAATATGTTGACCGATTACATCAATATTAGGATTTAGAATTGGATTATTTGTTTTCATAATTGCATCCACACAGATATTATCATTATTGATTAATAACAATGTATCGCAGGTTATATTCAATACTTTTTCCAAGTATCCTAAATCATGTAATATTTTTTTCGCCGTCATATTTTTAAAACTATTTCCTTTGAGATTTCTCCCAGCCACCGATAAAGCCTCTATTAAATAAATAGTAGATACCCCGTATCACATTCATGTTCATAAATAGAAAGTAGTATGGGATATAAAATAGTTTGGAACTTTTTGAACTATTTCGCATCACATACCCTAAAACCGCACAAATATAGAATAGACACTGGCATATAAAAATGATAAGAAACACATTAAGTGATGATGAACTCCGATATGCAAGAAGCGCAGATAGGGGAAATATAGCAAACAGTGCAAACGGTGTAACAGACCAACGCAGTACACGATGTGATACGTACTGGAAGCTCAGCTTGCCAAATTTAAATCCGTTTAATAGGGGCAGTAATCGCCCAATCGATTGCCATCCTCCAGCAGCGATACGCCTTTTCCGTTTTCCTTCCTCTTCCATATTCAGCGAACCATATTCAACTGCGTAAGCATCCGCTGTGTATGCAATACGGGAGCCATTTTGTGCGATGCGCATTGATAGCATAAAATCATCCAACAAGGTGTCTTCTTCCATCACAGCGAATAGTGCTGTCCGTATGGCAAAGAGTTCCCCTGCAGCTCCTACAGCAGAATAAAATTCAAAATCCAATTTTTTTAATAAGGATTCATATTTCCAATAGGCTCCTTCCCCTTTTGAGGAAACAGTATCGTCATCACCAAAAGCCACTCTTTTTTCACCCGAGACACAGCCGATTGTCGGATCATCAAATTGGCGAGCAATAATCTTCAACGCCCCGGCATTCAGTAAACAATTTGCATCGCTAAACACCACAATTGGCGTTTTTACATATTCCATACCGTGATTAACGGCAGCTGTTTTACCTTTCCTATGGGCTGAACCGATAATCTTTACCATTGGATACTTTGCTAACTGCTCACGACTATCATCAGTACTTCCATCTATAACCCACAGAATGTTTAATTTATCTTTAGGATAATCAAGCTCAAGGCAGTTCAGCATTTTATCTGGAATTATTTCTGACTCATTGTAGGCTGTAATAAACAAAGTCAATGAGGGAAGATTATTTTCGTCACTATTTTGATACGCTTCCTTCATTCTAATACGGTATGGAAATAACCTTGCCAATATAAAAATTACGATAGCATAACCGATATACGTATATAGCACCAACAAAAGGGCGCTCCAAAAGATAATATGCAAACTCATTTGTATTAAATAGATAACCTATTTTCTTTTATCCTTGTTAATCAAATTCGAATCTTCATCCCTATAGCTATCCGACTTGGAAAAAACTAACATTAAATTCTTAAATGCTTTTTTACAACGAACTTTAAAACTTTTGAATAAAGACCCGTCTGCCGCAAGTGTTCCATAGCCCGTTATTGCTTTCGCTTTTCTATTATGGACAAAAATAATCCGACCAAATTTTTTTAGTCCCAAGGCTAGGGATCCGTCTTCTCCCCTTATGATATCAGTCCGTATTCCAACCTTTTGAGCTAATGCTGTATGATAAGCAAACACCAAACCCCGAACACTAAGTTCTGGCCTGTTTATCGATTGGATGAACAGAAAAATATCTCGTGCGCGCTCATAAATCCATAGTGAAAATCGGCTATGAGCCTTATCTGGAATATAACCCCAGGAAGCGCTTGCTGCCACTACACCTTGTCGTTCTAATGCGTTTACCATTACATCCACATATCCGCTTGGATAAAGTGTGTCGGCATCGATATTAAGATGATACTTCCCTTTGGCATGATTCAATCCACATTGCCTAGCAAACCCACAACCGCTTTGTTTCTCATTATAATATCGAATTCCTGCTTTCTTAAAAATTTCCTCTGTTTTATCAATTGAATTATTATTTATACCGATAATTTCAATAGGATACCGCGATTTAAGATCACTTAATGACCATAAGCAAGCCCATAAGTTCTTATCTTCATTATAAGCGATAACCGCTACAGTTACTAAAGGCTCATTCGCTTCAAATCTTTTGAGCTGTTCCACAATCGTATTGATTGTAGACTGAGAGACTTGATCCGGCTGCACTTGATAAACAGATAAATACTTCCTATACCATTCGTTATTCATAGCTAATCATTCTACTGGTCGTATAGATTCGAAAAGTTGCTGCCACTGTTTTGCTATATTTTCCAAATCAAACTTTCTAACATCATTTCTAGCATTTTTTCCCATTTCTTTTCTCCGTGCATCGTCTTCAATAAGTAGACAAATTCCGTCTGCCAACTGTTTAATATTACCATTTTCTATCAGTAATCCATTCTGCCCATCAACGATAATATCACAGGGACCACATGGACACATAAAAGACACGGGCGGAACGCCATAAGCCATTGTTTCTCCCAAAACCAGTGGGAATCCCTCATATCTTGATGATAAAACAAAGATTGAACTATCATCATATTTTTCAGCTATTGAAGCAGTTCCATTTTCCAAAAAGCAACTTCCTGACAACCCCAACTCTTTTACCATCGATAAATACATCGCCTTATCCCCCCCCCCATAGATTTTTAATATCCATTCCGGATGCCTTTTCGCCACCATTTCCCAAGCAC
Organism: Sphingobacterium sp. UBA1897; assembly: GCF_002337775.1. NCBI lineage: Bacteria > Pseudomonadati > Bacteroidota > Sphingobacteriia > Sphingobacteriales > Sphingobacteriaceae > Sphingobacterium > Sphingobacterium sp. UBA1897. The sequence continues at coordinate 185,846 of NZ_DDGR01000025.1, read as the reverse complement.
TAATCAGTAAATCAAATCCCTTTTGATAAGTCATTCTTCCAACTGCAATTACTTGTTTATTATTGAGTAGAGCAGCTTTATCAGGATAGAAAGATAAGGGATTGGAAATAACCGAAATATTGTTAAGTTCATGCCAATAACCGGCATCCTCATGCGTTAGCACGACAAAAGCCGATAGCTTTCGCAGATTCTTGATGAGTTGTCCCTGCCACAATTTTGATATTCCTCTCTGCATAAAGCCAGGAAATCTTTTATCTGTAAACTGGCGATAGACTAACCTATTAAAATGTAATTCACCAACTTTCAAACTGCCGTCTTTTAAATCATTGATAAAATTGACGTCCCGTCTCAATAACGAGACGGTAATATCAGGCTTTATAAGACATAATTGTTCTTCAAGTCTCGCTTTAAACAGTCGTTGCTTTTTCCAATAGCTTAAGGTTCGCCTCAATAGGGGTAGAGAAAATATACCGTCAAAGTTGATGTCGAGGTGATGCAATCTTATTTTCTCATCTAAAGGATAATAGGGCTCTGATCCTTTTCCGTCAGTGACAAAAATATGAATTTCATAATCAAATTTTTTGACGAAATAGTTTACCTTCGCTGTGAGCACCCTTTCCATGCCACTGGGGTAAAACAGGCCTGGAATAATGTAAGCAAGCTTCAATTTCCTTTTCATATTGTTTAATCACCTTTCGTATTTTTCCCAAAAGATTCAAATAGGTCTTTCCATTGCGCTGCGATATTTTCCATATGAAATCGAGCACTATTTCGCTGTGCTCTTTCTCCCATTTCCTTTCTCAGCAGATCGTCTTTTATCAAGCTACATATTCTTTTGGCCATTTCCTTAACATTTCCATTTTCCACTAAAAATCCGTCTATACCATCCCGAATTATTTCACTTGGTCCTGATGGGCAATCAAATGCAATACTAGGTAATCCACATGCCATGGCCTCAACCAATACCATACCAAAGCCCTCATACCGTGAAGATAGCACAAAAATAGAGCTATCACAATATTTCTCTTCAATCATCGTGGTACTGGGCTTTAATTTGCAACTTTCGGTTAAGCTAAGACGATCTATCTGATCTTGTAGTTCAACGGGATTACCGTCGCCATAAATTTTTAAGACCCAATCGGGATAACAAGCATTCACGATAGACCAAGCCTCTATTAACAAGTCAAATCCTTTCTGAGGAACATATCTTCCAACCGCAATGACTTGCTTAGCTTGGCAGGTAGATACGTCTTTAGGCCTTAAAACTAAAGGATTAGGTATCACGTGCACGTTTGAAAGCTCTGGCCAAAAACTCTTTTCCTGAGCAGTGAGAAAAACGACAGCATCCATCAACTTTAATTTTTTGAGCCTGACACGATCTTTTCTTTCTCGTAATAAGCGGTTCATTCCTTTCGGAAAATTGGGATGATAAAAATCCTTCGTTACATGCAATTCTGCCACCTTAATACTACCATCCTTCAGCAGTGGTAAAAAATTGATTTCCCTTCTAATTGTTGAAATTACGATATCGGGCATCTCCTGTTCAAGGATTTTTAGAAATCGATTTTTAAACTTTCGGTAAAGAAAAGGGAAACGAAATAACTTAAGCAAGGACGACTGATCAAATGGATAGTCAATACAAACATTTAAATCGATATGTTTCACATTTTGCGAAAGCGGAAAAAAGCTGGGCTTATTTCGCTGTTCCGATGTCACCAAAATAACTTGCGCATCCGGCAGATGATTGGCAAAATAATTTGCCTTAAAAACGATAATCCGTTCCAATCCACCAGAAGTATACAGTGAAGGTAAATAATACAAAATTTTCATCTTCTCAAAACAGCTTTTTTAAAATCTGACGTTGATAAAGATCTTCGCCATGTACCACAACCTGATCCCCGCCGATCACTTCATTGACATATTTAGACTTTATATTAACTTTACGTTTAGCTCCCATCATTAACCATTCGTATTCAATATCAATATGCCCGACATCTATAGCCTGATAACCCAATTTGCACAAGTCATAAGCCAATACAGTCGCTGTGGGGCCCAAAGCGATTAAGATAAGACTATTTTTTGCTAATTTACACGCTTCCTGAAAGATCACATCATACTGATCAAATGCACCCTTGGACCGGCATAAGATTCGCCCAACACTTTCAACATTATCAAAAAGATCATTTCCTATGCCTAAGCGACTCTTTTCTCCCTCTATAAATACAATATCACGCTTGCTCCAAATTTGTTTTAACAGGTTAAACCAGTAGACAGATTTTTTCCGGTCGCTGAAATCAATATAGGGCCTTGTAATAAAAGTATTTCCATACCTCTTTCCTTTCTTAAGATATTTATCCCATAAATCGCCATACAAATAAAAATGTGCCCGCCAAAAACGACGCGCCCGTCTATTATATCTATCTAGGTCAACAAATGCATCCGAGATACACACGATGTGGTTTGTAAGATCACTTGTCAGTACCTCAGCCAATCTTTTAGAAAGCTCATCGTCATCATGCTGAAATCGTATTCCCTCTCCACCAATCAAGAGCATTTCACCATCGCCAAACCGACTAACTGATGACTTCTCGGAAATAATATGCTCAATAGTTTCTTCAATTGTCATAACCGTTGGCTTCACACGCTGTTCTCTTCCTGTTAGAAGTTCCAACATGTTATACCACTCTATAATCACATTATAGCGAAACTTATCTTTAAATTTATGTAGGAATGATAGCATTAGCTTAAATTTAAATGATCAATAACTTTTTTCATTTGATTGCGCCAAGATAATTCATAAATATCGTTTCTAATGCTCAATGGTTCCCAATCTACGGACGAACAATAAGATACAATCTGTCTGATATCAATAGGAGATTCATCTGGTTTGGCCTTCAATATATAAGGCTTATCTTCGAAATCAGAGTCGACTTCTGAATACATAAAAGGTATCCCTCTCGCAGCATACTCCCTTGTCTTTAACGTTCTGATAAATGTTATCCCACTACGATGTCTTGCAAGACTTCCGATAGCGAAATCAGCCTGGTCAAACATTAAATCGAGTTTCTTACCCCATAGCGCACCATGCAGGAAAACATACTCCTGTACTCCCGCCGCTTCGATAGCCGAAAATATTTCATTTTGTTCCCTTGCTCCACTCAGATTTCCAACGATGTTGAAGAAGACCTTGCACGTCGGATTTCCCTTATAATATATCCCTAACCCTTTTATAACCCGATCAAATCCATGCCAGAAATGGATTTCTGCTACCGCTAGCAAATGAATCTCATACTCATCATGAGTTTTTTTAACGCGCAAGGGAAGCTCATTCAAATCGATACCATTAGAAATTTTGATAGTTTTTGCACCGAAAATTTCTTCCTCTTCGGTAAATGTTACAATACCATCTAATACAGAAGCCATAGCTTTTCTAAAAAAACGATCGGGCACCTGCATTATCTTGTCTATCAAACGAATATATTCTTGATCATAAGGATAGGTCGGAATTTCCATGACGACTTTCGCACCGGTTTGCCTAAATTTTCGCACGGCGTTAATCAAAAAAGGACTCGAGTTATGATAAGAACGCATGTATATCAAATCAAACCGTTCACTTGATACATAAGCAGTTAAGCCCCTAAAATCCCATCTCTTTCTTGATTTGGCCCAAGGTCCTTTCCCCAAATCAGCAATAATTTCGTCCTCTACAATCCATGCACGATGTCCACTGTCCAATACTTCGTAGTAACATAGTTTGACCTCAGCCCCACATTCCCGGAGACCTTTAACCTGTCCAAATATCTTTTTACTAATACCATTATGGGCACTAAAGCCATGAAAGACTAGAAATAAAACTTTTAGTTCCATATTCTCCGTATCTCTAATTATTCCTCTTTAAATATAACGCTATATAAGACCTATATCCAGCAAACCAAACAAAAGCGATAAAAAAAAGAGAAGATACAACGATCTTGACAAACAGTTTATACCAGACAATTTCAGTACTCAAAAATATTCCACACATATACAGCAGAAACGTCAACAATAAACCCGCCATAACTGGCTTTGCCAAAAGATAAAAAAAGCAAAGAAAGTTTTTGTTAAAAACCTTTGTATACATGATGGCATAAGTAAAGACAAATGTGATACAATTTGTTATGACAAGACATCCAGCGACTGCGGAAATAGAATCAAAATAAAAAATCCCCAGCAATATACCACATACATTCAACAAGGCCGAAAGTAATCCGGAGAAAAACATATATTTAGTATCTCCAGTGGTTTGAAAAATCGACCCTGAGGAGGACAGAATGAGTTGAATCCCCACGGTCAAGCTCAAGATCTGAAATACGGGAACTGCAAGCCCCCATTGCGCTCCAAAAAATAGGTAAATCAGATCTTCGGCAGCAAAGTAAAGAAAGCTTGCAAGCGGAAATCCAATTAAAGCCAATATTGCGATGAGTTGTTCCGTCGCAGCGATTAGCTTCATTTTATCCTCTTTTTTTAGACTCAATATGGGATGTATCACCGGTGTAATAACTTGTGTAATATTTTGCAGTGGTAGCGACATCAATTGATAAGCTTTATCATAATAACCCAAGATATTGATTCCTAGATATCTTCCGATAAGCAATGTGTCCGAATTTTTACTAAAATAATTTACGATGTTGAATAGAAATTGAAAGGTAGAATAGCGCAAAATCGGCCGCATGGTATTTAAAGATATCCTCAATTTAAAAGGCAATGGAAAATGCACATAGGAAACGATAAAAAGAAGTATACTATACAGAATGGGATTAATTAGGAGCGCATATATTCCAGCACCATAAAACGCGGCACTTATTGACACCGCCCCCAATACAATCTGAATAATAAAGCTTCTGATAGCGATAAATTTGAACATTCTTTCACGATAGAATAAGGCATTGGGTACTACCGAGCTTGCTGTAAAGAATAGGCCAATCGCCAATAACCTGATTATATTTCGAAGCAAAGGCTGCCCATAATAGTCGGCTATCAACGGAGCAATCAAGACCAGAATTAATGCCAGTATAAATCCTAAATAACAAGAAATAGAAAACAGATTACCGAGTTCATCTTTAGTCAAATTTTTATATTGGATCACGGCAGGAAAAAGACCGATATCTGCAATCAAATTCAAAAAAGCTATAATAACCATCGCAACAGCAATTACACCAAATTGCTCTGGCGACAAAAGCCGGGCAAGAACTGCAGTCACACCGAGAGAAATGACCAAGTTGGCATATTTTGCTATTGCAGTAAAAAAAACGCCTGATATAACCTGTTGCTTGGCATTTTGCATTAGCTTCCTGTATATTTTTTAAACAATAATACGAATAGTGTTTTTATCCTAACATATTTGCGCCAGCTTTTTAAGGATAAGATAAGAATATAAATTCGATTTTTCCAGGGCATAGTGTAAGCCTTCCATACAGCAGCATTGATCATCTCCTTGAGATAAAAATCGATAACATCGCGTTGTTTTTTATTTCTTTTTTTGTATGCCAACAATTTAGTTCCCACCACAAAATAGCTATTTATATTTTTCATCGAATAAGGAACTGTCATGATAGATCCCGCCCGTAAACGACGCAAAAAAAACGAGGCGGGTATATAGCTGGTTTTTCGAGCTTCCAAAAATAATATTGATGTAAACAGCTCATCCTCATGCACAATATAGTTTTCAAATAGAAGGCCTATTTTATTTAAAAATTCCCTGTTTATAAAGAGAAGGCACACTGACGAAAAAAATTCCCTATGCTTTAGCAGATTAGCAAACATTTCAATCCCAGACAAGATCATACTTTCGGTATGTGCCCTTTTATAATCGAACTTTTCCAATAAAACCGAATTTTGAGCCCCATCTTCGATTACCTCGGCATCAAAAAACACAAAATCCAATCGATTGCTTTTACAATATTCGTAACAGGTATGTAGGGTTTCTTTCTTAATCAGGTCATCACTATCCATAAAATAAATAAACTCACCTTTTGCATGTGCGATCCCTGTATTTCTAGCTCCCGATAAGCCCTGATTCACTTGAGAAAATACATGTACTCTAGCATCTAGGTTGGCCCACCTTTCCAAACGTAAGAGGCTTCCATCAGTAGAACCATCATTAATCAATAACAATTCAAAATTTTCAAAAGTCTGGCACAAGACACTCTCTACCGCGCAATCAACATATGCTTCTGTGTTGAAAACTGGCATCACTACAGTTATTTCAGGAGGATTTCTCATGATTCCTGATCCATTTTTGTTGCTGATCGTCCCATTTTTTAACCACTTTAGCCGGATTTCCGACGACTACGGAAAAAGGTGGGATATCTTTGGTTACCACTGAGCCAGCACCCACGACACAATGCTCCCCGATAGTAATTCCGGCTAATATTACTGCATTTGCCCCTATCCATACATTATTATTTATCTTTACTGGTGAGACTTCTATCCCCTGTTCTGCGATCGTTATATCAATATTTTCATACTTGTGATTGAGCCCTGAAATTAATACATGTTGTCCTATTTGTACATAATCGCCAATCCAAACAGGTCCTATTACTGTATTACCGACACCGATCCTCGAATTACTGCCGATAATAAGATCTCCTACCGCGTTATTAATTAAGGAGTATGATTCCACCACAGTCCGAGCACCAATTTGACATTTTCTAAATGGTACCAAATCTTTACGCACGCTACAATAGATAACAGCCCCATGTCCTTTATGTACATATAAAAACTGAAATAATCTTAAATACCATCTCGGACGCGTTCTTACAGGATGCATTAACATCCCATGCAGCCATTGCTTTATGCGGGGAGAACGCATTATTTTTTCCTTTAGCCCCATATCAACTCAAAAACATTATCACCATACTGTTTCTTGCTACTCATGTTCATCGGGTGCAGCACCATGTTTCGTATGTATAAAAGTCGACCGTCCTGAACGAAAATGGATTATACTGCTTACCATCGCAAAAAATATACGAGGCAAGGTAAATATTGCCAGCAACAATTGCTTCTTATACAATTTTTTTGGAATGGCCAAACCTAAGCTCATCATATACAAAGTAATTAAAAAAAACCATTTTAGGGAAGAAATGTCGACGACAAAAAACGAAATCAGCAAAAAGAGAGGAATAATACCAAGCATAATAATTCGCGGCGGCATAGACCACTGGAAAATTTTATCGATTAAAGCCCAATTCCCGGAAACAAGCGCACGTCGCGTCTGTTTAATCGCAAGACAGAAGATATCGATTTGTGAAGCGATCCAACGCCGACGTTGTTTCGAAAAATCGTCACTATATTGAATTTTTTCGTCTAAAATTACAACGTCTTCCAAATATATCGTGTTTATGCGATCTAATAGGAGGAAATATTCCAAAAACTTATCTTCTCCCATCGATTTGATTGCTGCTATCCTTTGCTTAAACCAGTTAAAATCGAATGCCATACCCGAGCCAATCAACGCAGCAGGCAAACCAAGACGAGCATGTCCTAAACGAAAAATTGAATTGTTAATTTCTTCGCTTACACCATCCAAAATTGCAGTCGCCGTTGTATTATTTTTAGCCGTACGATGGGTTTGTATAGCTTTCGCCCCAGAAGCAAAAGCATTATTCAGTTTGCTGAGAAAATCAGGAAAAACGATATTGTCCGCGTCCATCACAACCGCTACATCAAACAATTGTGTATCTAACCTAGACATTGCTGCTGTTAATGCTGCAACTTTCGACCGCAGGCCTTCATCTGGATGAATAAGTGAAATACCCATTGCCCGAAGCTGATCGTTAGTACGATCTTCCATGGCATCCGAAATAACTACGATTTCGAACTTATCGGCAGGATAATTCTGTGCTTTAAAACGTGTAACGCTTTCCATAATGACATTATCCTCTTTGTAAGCGGGAAATAATATGGCAAATCGTAGTGATGTATCGCTATCCGGGAAAATAATCTTTCTTCTTATTCGTGATGCGAACGCGAATAAAGCTACATAGCATACCCACAACGTGAATGCGAAGAAAAATAAAAAGTCAATGTACCAAAGGATTGTTATAAGCATAACAGGATATATTTATTAATGACTTACTACCATCAACCAACGACAGGCAGACCAAACCCCTTTAACCATCGCCGCAGCCAGTTTGAACTTCAATTTAAACAAAAGTAAACACAAATGCATAGGAAAAGCCACCAAAATCAAATAACTAAGTGCGAGTAGCCGCAAATTATTTTTTCTTTGCCTACAGGCAAAAATTATTCTATTTCGCGTGATATAATAGGTTTTAAGGGGACTACCGATTCCAGTAGAAGCGCTCTCTAGATGAACGATCTGGGCTGCAGGAAAATAAAATAATTGAAAACATTTGGTAATGCTATTTGACCAATCCAACTCTTCATAATACAAAAAGTAGCATGTAGGCATGTTGCCAATCTGCTCAATTACAGTCTTAGGAACAAACATAGCGGCACCATGAAAATAAGGAATTTGAACGATTTGATCGTATTGACCATGGTCTATTTCCCTATGGCCAATTTGTTTATTCCTGATCGTAATCGGGGTCAATGGAGTACTTCCTGCAAACTGAATTAAATTACGGGGTGTATGATACATTATTTTGGGAGAAAGCCCTCCTACTTGTGGGTTCGCTTCGCAAAATGAAATCATGGATTCAATTTGTGAAGCAGCGTCTTTAGGTAATAAAGTATCATTATTAATAAAATACAAATAATCGCCAGAAGCAATTTCCAGTCCTTTATTATTTCCGCCCGCAAATCCCAAATTTTTCGGCAAATGCGCTCCCTTCACCAACGGATAACTGTGCCGAATCAATTGAAATTCGTCTGTATCCGAAGCGTTATCAATTACAATGACTTCAAAACAGAAGCTTTTGATATGCTCAAAGATCGTTTGCAGCAGATTCATTGTATCAGGGGCACCATTAAAATTAACGGTAATAAATGAAACTCTAGGATGAGATCTGTTGTCCATTTTTTTCATTTTCTTGTAAATATGGGCACAACATCGCGATTGCCATTAAAATATAAATAGTTTCTCCTGTTGGGAATTGATGCAAGACTTCATTTCCATAACCAGCCAACATCATACCTGCAACACCAGCCGCTGCAGCACTACAAAATCCCCGAATCACGGGATCCTTTAATTTAAACCAAACAAGGTAAAAACAAATCGCCAAACAAGAAATCCAGATCAACAAATAGAGCACCAACCCAATTACGCCCGTCTCTACCCATATAAAAACAAAAGAAGTATCTGTTGGAAGGCCGTGTAAAAGATCTCCTTCGTTAGCATTCTTTGCGGCGCCCAAACCCAACCCAATCGGAAAATCACGCATAAATTTTTTCATTTTGGCCTGATTTTCTTTTCGCAAGTTAAAAGATGCATCCTCTTTAAATTGAAAAGCTGTCCGCATCCTTCGAATGTCTGCATTACTATTTCCAATATTTGTTAGCGATAGGAAGCAAAAGACACAAATAAATAGCGTCGATCCCAAAATCACGATCCGCCATTGTTTTAATAACAGAATATAAAATGCATATCCAGCCATGGGAATTGCCATGGCAGAACGGGTGCCGGATATCAACATACCGTACATCGCCAAAATAGTGACAGTGACATACAAAATCCGAACAATTCTATTCTTCTCATAGAAAAACAAAATGGAAAAAACAACCATTCCAAGCCCCATATGGCAGCCAAAATTAGCGGCATCGGTAAAAAAGGAAAAATAGCGAACTCCACTATAGATGAGATGCGTATGAGCCCCAAGTGTATAAAGCCAAATTCTTTCATCTGTGTCGAAGCCAATAAATTTTTGCCCAATTGCCTTTAGAGCTGCTAGTAATACTAAAATCGCCCAGAAAATAAAAAAAGATCTGAGCTTGGATCTATCTTTAAAAATATAATAGATTAAAAATTGAAATAAACACAAATAAAGTGCCGTGCTCCGGATAGCAGCAATCCAGTTACCCAAGACACCATCCGGATTAAACACTTCAACCATACAGTAGGCCACCCAAGCTAAAGAGATAAAGAAATATAATGGTATTTTCAGCTTAGCATTATAATTTCTATAAAGATGATTTAATGCAATTACAATAAAATTAAAGAGAATAACAAGATCTACTAAAATACTCGGCGGCATAGGAATACGTACATAGCGTAATACTCCCATGACGAAAAAACATACAGCAAATAAGAAAAGAAAACTAATAAAAGGATTCCGAATGCAAATAATTAAAAAACAAAGAAGAAAAGGTGCGACTGCAATTCCAAGACTAGGCAAGAGACCTCCGGATATGGCCAAAAAAGTAATCAGCGCACATCCTAGGACAGCTAATAACTTTAAGCCAATTTTATCAAAAAAAATTTCCTTCGCCATTTCCTTTTTGGTACCATCTAAGCTTTAGATGCAGTGATTCCCAATTGTGAAAATCTATATTCCAACTTTCTGAAGAAATTATAAGGTGGCAACATCCCCGTAAATGTCTCTGTAGCAAATCGATCTGCATTCATAAGACATATTAAAACAGGCACTGTGCCGCTTCGTTCAACAATCTCCTTAAATAATTCATCATCTTCCTCCTTCCATGCAGACTCTGCGTCTAACAACAATAGATTTACAGCTGCCTGAGAGAGGTAGAATGGGGGGACAGGGATATCAAATGCATTTGTATGACCTACAAGTGTAAAATCATTTTCGTTAAGCTTGATTCGTTCCAACAGCTTTGATTCAATCAAAAATTCACGAGATTTGGCATTAAAGTCTTTTCCCTCTTTCAGCATACCAACCTTAAGGCCGATCTTTTCCCATTCATCCCGAATGTATTGCATGAGATTTCCACTATCAATAGTTTCATCTAACTTTAATACATTAATAAAATTGACAGCATTTCCTCGCTGATGGTAGTTGAACAACTGATTTGCCAAAGATTTTGATGCCATTCTTTTGATCTGCTCGCTATATCGTCCCATTTTTTTATTCGGAAATGCGCCGACAGCATTCCCTTTTGTGACACGATCTGTTCGCTGTTTATCCCGTAATGTTCGATCTAGCAATTCCAAGACCAGAATGCAGCCCAGTAAAAATGCCAGGGTAGCAAAATAAGATCCTATAACCAGCATTTTACGTTTGGTTGGTTTGGAGTTAAGTGGATAAGTTGCAGGATTGATTACTTTTAATGTGGCAGCACTCATCTCCAAGCTCTTTAGGCGGAGACGCGCAGCATTCAACCCTCCCAAAACAGAAAGATAACTCTGTTCAGTAAAATTAATACCGCGTTCCTGACGTTTAAGTAATGAACCTATTGGGGAGTAATGCGAGTACATTTTATCCAATTCACCTTTAAAATCATCCACTACTTTGATATCTGCCTGAGCCTGATCCAGTTTCAATAACTCGTCAACCCACAATGTCACATAATTTGTATTCGGATACCCATTTTTAGTATATTTTTGACTGGAATAATCCTGAATAAAGTTGCGGAAATCCCGCTCCTGGATTCTTAATTTCGATTTAAGATCTTGAAGTGTCGACGCTGAATTTTTGACTGTGTTTAATGAATCAGTCTGATAGGATTGAATCTGAGAAATTGAATAATTTAAATCCGATATTTCATTCATCTTAGCCAAAAATTGCGCATTGTTTTTAATGCTCTTAGTATTTGCATCAATTCCCGACTCTAATTGCGTTATACTCGCTTGCGCCCTGTTACGCGCAGATAAGGCATCCTGTTTACGGATTTCGTAATCTTTATCCAAAATCGTAACAGCCTCGGTTTGTTTATCGTAATGAATAAGACGGTTTTGCACATTGAATTTGGTAAGAGAATCCTCTTTCATAAATAAGTCTTTTCCAATGCGGGCCAGTTCCGCTTCGAAATACTTGATTACATTATTAGTATTGCTATATTGAAGAGTTTTATATTCGTCCCCAAAAACTTCACTCAGTATATTTAATGTTTGGTAGGTGATGCCAGCATCATTATTTTCATAATAGACATGCAGAATATCGCTATTATCGATCTGTTTAATATCTATTTTGCTTAAAGCTCCATAACTAAAGTAGGGATGATTCCAATTAAATAAGCCATAGACAAAATTTTTAGCATCCATCTTCTCGTACCTTTTTAAATTTTCTACGGTACGTTCTTCGGATGTTTTATCGATTAATTTTCTGACAGCAGGTGGTGTAATATCTAACAGTTGACGGAAATGAGCACTAGAAATATAAATATTGTCTTTCTCCATATCCCCATTAATCATCGTTCTGGCGAATAGTTTTAAAGACACTACCCGCATCGTTTCTTTTGACCCGATCGTATTGATCACGTTTAACAACGAATTTTTGAGGATATTCCAGTCTTGCTTACCATCTTGGCTAAGATCAGTACCGTTAGCAGAGATTATGCCTGTATAAATGGTCATATCTGATTCGTATTGTCTATTCATATTTCTAGTGAAATAAATAACAATACCCATGACCATCAATGGTAACACAATCAACCACCATTTAAATCTATATAAAGATTTTATAATGTAAATTACTATACCCATCTTACTTACTGATAATTTTAGTTCGACTCAAAATTTCCAAATGTAAAAGCTCAGCTGTTATGGTGCTTTCTGTCAATTTATAAGCCTCATATGCTTCTACCTCCATCTTTTTAGCAGCGTTTAAATCAGAAATCGCTGCATGCCCATTAGCAAAATCAGCTTCTACAGTTTTTAATTGTGCTTCGGTTAATGTTAAATTTTCCGTTTTCTTTTTTAAGATGGACATTGCGTTGGTCAATTTAACGTAAGAATCGATAATGCGGACTTTCTGTTCGTCAAACCATTTTTCCATTTCCAATTCAGTAGAACGACGTTGCATCTTTTGTCGTTTGACACGATTAGATCGATCAAAAACGTCATCAAATGGCACGGAAACTGTACCACTTACGAAAAGGGCATTTTGCTTCGCCCCGGAATACTGGTAAAACAAAGGTGTATTCTGATCCGTGAACATTGAATTCACCCCTATATTTCCATATTGCCATGATCCACCAACCTTAAAATACTTTAACCAGCTTCTCTTCTCAGATTTAAGTAAATTATCCTGCTCCATCATCTTAGATTCAAACATCTCAACACTCGGGCTCCTTTTCGCATTCTCAAAAAGTTCCTCCAGCGAGGGAAGTAAAAGTTTAGTATAGTCCAATCCTTCCGCTATCTGAAGAACACTTTGCCCGTAACTGAGCGAACCAACAGTAATTAAGAATAAAAGCATCAGGATAATTTTCTTCATATTCAGACAACAACATTTTATAGACATGAGCCCGTTATATATTTTCATTTAATTATTTACCATTCCTAAGACTTAAACATCCGCCTTTTGGATAAATGCAGAAAAGGTTTTATACAAAATCTTCAAATCCATCCAGACCGAATAATTTTTGGCATAATTAATATCAAGCTGAATTCGTTCCTGGTCAGACATACTTCCATTATCTCCTCTTTTCTCCACTTGCCATAATCCAGTTATACCTGCAGGAGCCATAAAACGTTCGACACTATCGTCTGTCGTTAACATCTCCGCCTCATACAAAGGTAAAGGTCGATTTCCAACAATGGACATATCCCCTTTAAGCACATTAAATAATTGCGGAAGTTCATCAAGGCTATATTTGCGGAGAATGCGTCCCACCTTGGTTACTCGTGGATCTTTCTCCAGCTTAAAGAAAGCAGCTTTTCTTTGCTTGTTTCCAGTATCGGCACCTTTGACAACCACCTCGTCATCAATAAGAACATCACGAAGTTCATCTAACGTGAAATATTGCGCTTCACCACTGTCATGTGTACTGGAAACAATGGGAATAACAGTCTGTGTCGTATCCGTATACTGATTGAGCGCCATATATTCCTTCAATCGTTTATCTGCATCCGGATACATCGATCTGAATTTATAAAAATCAAACATAAAATAACCTGAACCGATCCGTTTGGATTTATACACCGCCGGCCCTTTACTTTCCAACTTAATTGCAAAATAAACGAATAAAAGAATAGGAGAAAGGAACAAGATTAAAATCAATGACACAACCATATCAAACATCCTTTTACCAAAAGGAATACTAATTTTAGGAAAAGAAGGTGTAATGGATTCAAATTTTTCAGTTTGCGCCGTAGCTTCAAAATATAAATGTATATATTTTTTTACTGATTGAAATACATCTCTACTTGCACGAGGGCTGATGGTATTTGTAACCCCGGCATCAAAATAGGATTGTTTTTCAAAACGCGAAAAGTCATTTCCGACCAAAATAAGCAAAATATCCTTGCCTTCCGTGGCCAGCTTGGCCAACTGCGCTAGATCTTTGGAGAGACTTTTACCTTTTTCGAAGAATACTACCGAAAAAAATTGATCTTTTTGCTTCTGAAAATACATACCCATGGTCTCGAAAGAATTAAAAAATTTCAAATCCACACCCAAAGTATCATGGACTTGTTTATAAAAATAACCAAAAGTTTCGATATTATCACCGAAGTATATATAATCGCTATATTGAGGCATTATTTTAATGCTTTTTTAATACGCAACTTGAGCTCAAGCGGATTAAAAGGTTTTAAAATGAAATCTTCCGCTCCCGCTTCGAGCAAGTTAATCCGTGTATTCGAATTATCTTCACCAGACAAAAAGATAATAGGGATATCTTTCAAAAACTCGTTTTGTTTGATCATCAGCAGTAAATCGTAGCCATTCATTTCAGGCATTGTATAATCAGAAAGAATCAAATCGACCCCATTTCCATCTTTCAACCAATTATAAGCATCCAATGCATTATTGAAGAAGCGAAAATCGTAATCCGCGTTTAAGTACAACGTAATTAACTGGCCTATAGCCGGCTTATCATCAATTATTACAATCTTTTTTTTCATGGATCTCCTACGTTTTTTAACGGTAATTAACCAAACAAATTGTATACTTTAAAAAACAAAATTAATTAGTTTTAAGTACCCCATGGGAGGGGTACTCTTTTAGATGTAGTCTTTTTACCTCTTATATCAATATTTTTCTATTTCACATACCAATTGGCATCCTGAGAACCGCCACTCAATGCCCAACTTTCGAATTTGGGATAAACACCGGTTATTTTTTTATATTCATTTGGATAAACAAACGACACAGGTATACATAATCCCCATGGCTCTCCTTTTGATGATCTAAATGGATCATTAGCAGAAAGCTGTCCTTTTGCGGTTTGATTTTCCACTAACGCTTTGTTCATTTTATCGGTTGCTTTATATCCAACCAAATGAATTTCAGTTCGTGAACTTACTTTATATCCATTTGTAATAATAAAAGAGTTCAGGTCCGCAAAAGTAAAATTATCCAAAGGAGATGTAAATTCTATTGTGATCTCAGTTTCAACCGGTTGGAAATTGCCATTTTGCGTTGAAATGAATTGCGTATCTGAAATACCAAATGCCTTATGTGCATCATCACATACTGTTACTACAGCATACTTTTGGTTAGATTCGACACCGTTGGAACCCAAGGGTAAGTTCTGTCCGACCAGATTTTCTTTTGTATATTTTACAGATTTCACGTTGGTTGCCAATATACCATCCAACTGAATCGCTGCAGCAAGCCTATTTTTGGCACCAACAGATCTAATTTTATTTGCCAATTTGAGTTTAGTGATTTTATTTGCAGAATTTTGAACTTTAGTGATTGCCACATCTACTACAAAGTCATTCATATCATAGTCTCCAATTGACGGCCAATTATCTTCAAAAGCATACGAATAAGTACCCAACTTTACTTCAGTTACAGTTTGATCATTTGGATTACCACCAGCTGCATTATTCCCACCAGCATTGCATGAGGTGCCCGAAATTACAACTGTTGATTTATCATAAGGAACTAACTTGGCTGGACTTTTGACCACATAATAAGTATTATATTGCTCATTAGGCGTATGATCAGAGCAAGCAATTTCTACATTTCCTGAGTATGTGATTGGCGTTCCCCCTTTGATTAATTCAACCTTTTTTAAACGTGCCAGGGCCTGACCGGAGGAGGGGCCTGTCAAATTATTAGACCAGGTATCAAAAGTTACTTTAGTTGTAACATCCAATATAGACGAAGCAGCCAAATTTATCTTTGTTCCGGTAGCAGTTAAATCTTCTAAACTCAATAATGATCCTGAAGCAATAGAGAGCGTAGCCCCATTTGTTTTCATTGTCTTAATTGTAGTATGACATACAGCCTCCAATGTTGCATTTGTAAAAGAAGCGTCATTAACAGTAAGTGTGCCCTCATTTCTAATGATCGTTTCAGTAGTTGAACTGGTCAACTTTTGAATTGTAGCTATACCATAGTTTGTAAAACTTCCATTAGTTACTGTTGCCTCATTAACATCCAATGTTCCATAATTGATATAGAGCGAACTGTTAGTTGTTGTCATTCTAGACAAAGAGGCAGCGCCATAATTTTGAAACCTCCCGTTGGTATTTTGGGTGACATTAGCCAGCTGAATTGAACCAGACTGCGATACTATTAACGTATTATTCCCCCCCAAATTGAATTCATTGCCTGTATTTTTCCATGCCCCCTGAACATATATTTTAACATTACTGGAACCATTATTGGCATTAATGGTACCTGTAAATGTTACTCCAGATTTGATGACATATGATTTATTGGATTCAACATATATAGAACCATTACCATTTATTTCAACAGCATCGCTAGGAACGACTACAGTCGCAGCTTCTGCAATAAACGCAGCAGCTGTCAGGCCTCCGCTCGCAAGCAAGGCTGAAGACGTGGAGCCACGCGAAACACTCGCTTTGCTAGCTGACGCCGCTTGTGTACCGTTGATGCTGATTGTACTCTGTTGTCCAACTTCAACCATACTGATTGCGGCAACACCCAGCGGAGAGGTTTCTCTCAAATAGATGTATTTTGCAACGGTCGGAACCATCAGCTTGCCAACGAAATCCTGACCAGACTTTGCCTGTCCTGCAGCCAAAAGGTTCGCTCCCGTACCAAGGGCTGGATCTTTATCAAAAATCTCTATCCGATAGAAGTATTTACCACTAAATTTATCATCAATGGCAACGCGCACATCTACAGCGCGCGCCGAGTTCCACATAAAATCACTTGAAACATTAACCCCATCAGGAAACAAGGACGAGAAATCGGAGCCAGTATCAGTTTCGTTGTACAAGTCTTTTACTTTTGAACAACTTGCCCCGAAGAGCGTAATCCCTGCAAGACCCACCAAGAAGAGATTTAAGCTTTTTCTTTTATACATAATTAAATAATAATAGATCAATATAAAACAGCAACATCGCTGAACGAAATAGATTTTATACGTGGCTTTACGAATAATCTATGGTAGAACTGTTTAAGCAAAGATATAACTAATTTCAGCGAGTCTGCTACAAAATTCACAGCTATAATATAAATTGCAAATTTTGTAGCGGTTCAACTACAAGACTACAAAAAAACATACTATAAACCACAAAAAGCGACTATAACTGACAAAAAGATATTGAACTACTATTTTTTGACATAGCTTTAAAAGATAAATATTAGTACATAAACCTACTTTTCGAACCTTTTCCACCAAATATAGTAGGCTGTAAAGGCCGTTTTAAATATAAAAATGAAAAAATTAAACTATTGTTGATTACCTTTTCGGTACTCTGTTGGCGTCACCATCGTTTCTTTCAGAAAAAAAGCACTAAAATTATTGACATCAGTATAACCAAGCTCCCAAGCTATTTCTTTAATACTGAGAGATGACTCAACGATGAGCTTTTTACTAACACGAAGTAGCACTTCGATGATTAACCCTTTTGGCGTTACCCCTAAAATATCCTTGGTCAAATTCGTCAATTTTTTACCTCCGACATTTAGCTTATCAGTATAGAATGCAACTTGTTTCTCCTCTTTTACATGTTCCTCGACCAGTTCCTGAAAACGCCTCACCAACGTTGCACCGGCACTTTGACCCAATATTTCACCGGAGAAACGATCTTCAGCATATATTGCCGCCAATAACACAATTTGCTTAACGATGTTATGTGCCAAATCTCGATAAATTGCCTGGTTATAATTTTGCTTAGAGAGCTTAAGTTGCACGCCTACAAATTCATAGTATGTTGCATAGTCTTTAGGCACACTCAACACACGATAGGTATATTCATTCTTATTAAACGATTTAAAATTACGTAGAAAGGCCGTATCAACTGCCGTTCGCGCAAAAAAGCTTTCCGAAAAGTAAATAATTAGAAAAGCACGTCGCTCACTTGGGTTCGCCTCAATTTTTATTTCGCGGGGAACCAGCACTAAACAATATTCTTCAATTTCCGTAATCTGTTTATTGATTTGCATACTACAGCCTCCCTTTGATACAAAAAGAACCACATAATACTCTTTTGCTGTTGCATCTTTAATTTCCGAAGAATCTTGTTCTACACCAATGACCCGATGAACTCCAAATTCCATAACAATTATTTACTGCATATACCGCGTGACAACCAATCATACTGAAGTAGGGAGCAATTTAGTAAATAAATCCCGAACACAAAAAAAACGCATTTCACAATTAGAGGAATGCGTCTGCATTAAATTTATTATCCAAATAAATTATCTCTTTAGGTTTTTTTTCACGCAACGGATTGGCATTGCACAAGTTTGAGAAAACCTAAAATAAAAAAGAAAAGTGGCATACAGATTTCGAAGACAAGCTTCGCAAAAAAAAAGACATGTACGAAAACAGGAAAATGGATCTTGTTAACCTGTTTTGAACCTTGAATGACGATATTCGAAAAATCGGTATGAATAAATACTACCCCTACGATCAGGGGGAAGCGGAAAAAATCGATAGTTTTCGACAAGAGAGTTGACGAAGTTAACGAATAAGAGCGATCTCTTTCCATGGATTGGGTTTGGGTGTCTTGCTTATGTCATTAATTAAGCATTATAAACAAATTTCCTTCCATTTCATTAAAAACAAAGACAATACGGAATTTAACTTTCCTATTTCCCTTCTGGAATTCGATTGTCGCTTTCTTCCTCTTTACCCTCAGCAATCATCTCATTGACATCCGCCATGTCACCAGCTTCCAAATGTTCAATATCTTCCGCCTGCTCTTCGGAATAGCGATCGATAAAAAATGTACAGCCCATGGGAAAATGATCGGACCCAACTGATGGATAGATAAATAGCTTATCGATAAATACGGTTGGACTATGAAACAACAGATCCAGTGGCACTCTGAAAAACCAATAGTTGGCATGAAAGGTAGAAAGAATGCCACGTCCGATTCGTGCATCGATCAATCTGCTGGTTTTTTTGAACAAAAGGGAAGATTTGGCCCAGGCCACATTATTAAAATCTCCTGTGACAACTACGGGCATTTTATAATCGCGCACCCGCTTGGCCACACTGAGCAGATCGCCATCCCTTTCTTTTGAAGTTTCCTCTTCTGTCGGACTCGGCGGCGGCGGGTGAACGGCAAAAAAGATAAAACGATGTCCGTCGGCAGTTTCCAGTTCAGCTTCAATACTGGGAATATCATCGGCTACAAAATAATGCACCTCACATTTGTTGATCTTCAGATTGGTATAAAAGTGCATACCGTAGGTGTTGTCCAATGTTACCTTCTCAAAATTAGGATAATCGCTCTCCAGCTCTCGCAAGGCTTTTTCCCATGCCGCATCACTTTCCATGGTCAAAAAAATATTCGGCTGTTCTTTTTTGATCAGCTCAATAAAGCGATGATACGCTGAATTGAATTGTAGCACATTGCAGGAGATTACTTTAATGCTATCGGATGCATCCTTGCCCTTTTCATATTTTTCGCGACGCCAAAATTTGGTATAGCGGATCAATATATAGGCATGGTATACAATCAGCGCCAACTGTACACCTTGCAACCACCAGATCCATGAATCTTCCCCCACGAGATAAAAACCAATTGCCAAAGCCGGCAGCTGAAATACCAGCAGCTGCAGCTTCACAAATTCAGCTACCCGAAAGATCCAATGTTGGCTTTGGATAAAGGGTAATACACTCAGTAGAATTAATATCCCTGAAAAGACAGTATAGAAAATCAGCATATCGCTAGGGCTAACATTTTAAACAAACTTAAACAAATTACGCTTATTTTCAACAGACCATCGTCTGTGATTACTTCTCAGCTATTCAATTTCACATCTGAACCTTCCTGATAATCCACCCTTGTCCTGGCTAGTGCATTCGGGAAGTTTGTGTGGATATACGCTATCATTTGTTCCCGAATATAACAGCGTAGGTCAAAAGCCTGGCCTGAATTGCGGCAACTCATCAAACATCGGATCTCCATGGTACGTTCTTTAAAATCTGTCACCTGAAGCACATTGACTTTACCATCCCAAAGCGGATGTCCGGTGAGTAAGGCCGTCAGTTTCTCACGCAGTAGCCCTACAGGTACGGTAAAATCTGTATAGATAAATACGGTTCCCAATATCTCAGAAGTCGTGCGCGTCCAATTTTGGAACGGTTTTTCAATAAAATACGTGATGGGCAATACTAAACGGCGTTTGTCCCAGATATGGACGACCACGTAGGTCAGATTGATTTCCTCCACACGCCCCCATTCCCCTTCGACAACCAATACATCATCCATACGGATGGGCTGTGTAAAAGCGATCTGAAAGCCAGCGAGGAGATTTCCCAAGGACTTCTGTGCAGCAAAACCGATAATAATTCCGCCAACCCCCACCCCTGTGAGCAAGCCGGCGCCGATCTTTTGCATACTATCAAAGCTTAATAGGATAATCGCCAAGGAGATCACGATGATCAGGGTAACGACCACTTTCCGGATAAAGACAATTTGCGTCCTGATCTTCCGTTCGCGCAGGTTATTCTCCTTGTTAATATCAAAACGATGATAGAGATAATCTTCAAAAACCTTAATACCCTGTATCAGCGCAACCGCAAAGAAACTGACGAGCAAAAGTTCGTTGATTTTGCTCACCACACGAAATGTCCTTTCGTTAAATTGAGTAAACGGCAGTAAACTATTGAAAACAATTAATGGGATAAACACACTTAGTACACGATTAAAACGCCTAATAAAGGAACGGAAAAGGGAGTAGGATTCCTGTTGGATGGCCTGACGCCGTAGTAGAGGAATAAATATGAGTTTAATCAGGATACCGATCAAAAATGAAAAGAGGATTAATGCAATATTCCAGAGCCAGGCGGGCCACTTCTGTGAAAGTTGAATTAATGTTTCGTTCATCATGCTGTTCTTTCTTTGTGTTCACGATTTATTTTCCTATTTAAAGATAACCGCTATGAAGGCCTAACGTTTGTTTTATTTTGAGAAAGATCGGTTGACCAAGCGGTCGTCAATCTGGACAAATTTGCCGCAGTTGCATGAACAGCAAATTAATATAATCGACCTACATCTCCTACGTAGTAAGCCCTGCTCCCAGAAAGAGCAGGGCTTACTTTATTCAGATAAAATGCTTTATGTACCGAAATAGTTCAAGCCAATATACAGGGCTACTGTTCGTATCGTCCTTATTGTGGCCGGAAAGGCCTGTAAATTCTATAGTTTTGAACGATAATGGATACAAGTGAATAAAAATCTATATTTTTAAGCTTTAGAAGGTATGGAAAATAAAAAAATCTCAATAAATGACATTGCGAAACACTTAAAAATAGCAAAGTCAACAGTATCACTGATCATTAACGGAAAAGCTGATGAAAGACGTATCAGTAAAGAATTACAGACTAAGGTACTGGACTATGTTAGGGAGGTTCGTTTTTACCCGCATCACTTAGCGCAAAGCCTCGCAACAGGCCGAAGCAACAGTATC
Source organism: Sphingobacterium sp. UBA1897 (assembly GCF_002337775.1). NCBI lineage: Bacteria > Pseudomonadati > Bacteroidota > Sphingobacteriia > Sphingobacteriales > Sphingobacteriaceae > Sphingobacterium > Sphingobacterium sp. UBA1897. The sequence goes on along the minus strand of NZ_DDGR01000025.1, from coordinate 163,929 downwards.
GGACTTATTGTTGAAGATATTTCGGACTCATTCTTTGGACCAATAGCACTTATGATCGAAAATCTAGCCAAAGCGAAGGGTTATAGAATAATGTATAGTAGCACCCTTGGTGACACCAATACAGCTGTAGAGATTATAAACTTTTTCAGACGGAGCCAACTGGATGGCTATATTATTGCACCAACCAAAGGAATAGAAGATCTAGTTAAAGAAATGGTGGATGAGCATATCCCAATTGTTCTATTTGACCGGGATCCCGTCGAAGGTGTAGATTTCGTCGGAACCAACAACAAGGGAGCAATGATTGAAGCTTGTATGCATCTTTATGATAATGGTTTTCGTCAGATTGGATTCGTTACACTCGAATCTACACAAAGCCAAATGCATGACCGATTATTAGGTTATAAAGAGGCCATGGAAAAATTAGCTATTGACTCTAAAGTTGCCTTTGTACCCTTTGAATCAAAAAAACCAGTCAAACAGCAACTCATTAAAGATTTTCTTGAAAAAAACCTGGAATTGGACGCTATCATCTTTGGAACCAATTATCTTTGTCTTGCAGGGTTGGCCGCGATAAATAAACTAACGGCTAATAGGAAAGTGGATTTCGGAATTGTGTCCTTTGACGATCATGAGGCATTTAACCTGATCTCTCCAACGATCACCGCCATACGCCAGCCATTGGAAGAACTAAGTAACAACATTATAAAATTATTGCTCAAGCAGATAGAAAAGGCACCAAGGAATAATAGTAGTCATGTCGTGTTGCCCTCAGTGATAAAGACAAGAAAGTCATCGGAAAGAAAAATCAATCTCCTGCCGACCAGCCTAGACAACTGATCGACAGAAGATTATCTAAAAAAATTACAACCCGTTATTCCACTATCATTGAAGACGCCTTATCGTTGGCCGTTGGAGTTAATTGTGAAAACAGCGGAGTATCCGTCGTCAGCACCCAGTTGGTTCCAGAGAAATTTTGGTGTTCATAGAGCGTCAAGCTAAGGCCATTTGGAACTCTCGCGGAGGATGCCCAATCATTTTCAATACCTTTGGCATTCAGATCTGCCAGATTATAGCTTCCTTTCGGTAAGAAAACTCCCTTTCCGCCATAATGAGCATCCTTAAAGACACTTACACCTTCCACATTCATTCGAGCGATAACAGGAAAATGATCAGAAGGTAGTATTCCGCCCGGATCCTTATGATACCAATCCACTAATCTAGCGGATACTGACCACTGACCAGTAACAAAGATATGGTCGATCTGGCTATCTCCTGTTGGACTAATGTTCCAACCATTTCCCGTTACACGTAATGCTGGTAATTTGGAATTCGCAACATTCCAGCTTTCTTTTAACAGTGAGGAACTATTGAGCACATTATATGCCGCTGAGTTTTGATTTGCGTTTAAATCGCCCATTAAAACCGCTGGAAGATCTCCAATTTTGTTTTGCATATAACTGAGTAGAAGATTAGCGCTATTTGTTTTTGCATCAGCACCTTTATGATCGAAATGCGTATTAAACACATAAAATATCATTGCCGTCTGTTTATCCTGAAGCTTTATCCAGGTACAGATGCGCTTGTATGCAGCATCCCAAGCTGGACCGGTGGGGCTTGTAGGAGCTCCCGGCGCAAGCCAAAAAGTACCGCTCTCTAAGGCTGTAAATTTTGTGTTTTTATAAAATATGGCTGAATGCTCCGAAGAAGTATTTCCTTCCCGTCCAATACCAACTTTGCTATAGTCTTGTAGATCTGAAGACATATTGTCCATTTGATTCCCTAAAGCCTCCTGAACACCGACTATATCACAGTCATGTTCCAATATTCGTTCTTTTACTAATGATCGCCTGACCGTCCAGGCACGGTTTCCCTCATCTGGCGCATCCTGCCGAATATTAAAAGTCATCATGACATACCCTCCGTTTCCAGCTATTGTTGCAGCACTTTGTACTTCGGTTGGTAGGGACAGTTCTTCGTCAGTAGCCGAAGAACTTACCAGATCTTTGGAACAAGCGGCAAAGACAAAGCTCAATATAAGTGGCAACTGTAGTCCATAAATTAATTTTCTCATAATTTTTATTTATAATGTTCTAATAACTACATTCAATTATTCAGACTATTTCATATAAAATGTTCCTACAACTGGAAAATGATCGGATTCTTTTTCCGCCCAAAATTGAACTGCATAATCCTTAACTTCAAAAGCGTGCTGAGGGGCATATATTAACCAATCACAGGTGTAAGTAGGTTTTGGCACCGGTACCGTCCATTCACAATCCGAGATCTGACAGGGAAGGGTAAACCACTTCTGCAGCGCTGGCATAGTCTGCGAGTTCGGCCGTGAATTCAGATCTGCTCCCAAAATGATCGGCTTCTTTAAATTTTTGATTTCTGCCAAGATCTCAGCAATCTGTTTTAAACGGGTGGCATCGTCCTTTTTGTAGCCCAGATGGGTTGTCGCAAAATAAAATTGTTTACCTTGCTTTTCCAGCAACGCATAGCCAAAGGATCGTATATCATCCCCATCATTAGCAACGCTCAAATGAATGGACTTTGTTTGCAAAAGCGGATATTTTGAAAGGATAACATTGCCATAGTCACCTTTTTTCAGGGTGAGCGCATGTGCAAAAAAATAATATTTCATACCCGTCAGCGCCGCTATTTCCTTTGAAAAATCCATCGGATTTAAATCGGTATTGCGCTCTACTTCTTGTAGAGAGACTACATCGGGATTGACCTTTCTGATTACCGCTGCAATAGCTTCAATACCCATTTTTCGAGCACTATAGATGTTGTAGGTCATCGTTTTGATCTCAACTTTACTATTCAATTTTTGGGCGGATGCTTCGTTCGTGCGAACTGATAACAGAAGAACGGTTACTAAAACACACAGAAGGGGGCGCAAGTTTAAATTTCTTGCTTTAGAGAAAGCCATCATAATGATCCTATTCTTTAATGTAAGTAAGAATGAGTTAAATTATATTATAGTTATTCGACAACGATCTTTCGGATAACGTGATTCCACGTATCAGCGACGTACAATGCTCCATCGGGACCAAACTGCAGACCTTCGGGCTCATAAAATTTTGCTGATAAAGCATTTCCATTCTGGAGGCCGTTCGTGCCAGCAATACCTGCATAAGTGGTCACAGTACCATCAGCAGTAATTTTCCGTATGCAATGGTTTTTACGATCGGCAACATAGAGATTTCCACCAGTATCGAGGTCCATCTGTGCAGGCGTATTAAATCGGGCAGATGCACCATCCCCCTCTGCATTCCCTGTAACATTGGCATTTGGCCCTGCAAGAACTTGCACAGTCCCAAACGTTTTGCTTGTAATATCGTAAGGTACGCGGTATATACTGTGTGCATTGTAAGCGCCAGAAATAAACATGGTTTGACCATCTTTAGAGAAAATAATATCCATGACATTCACATTTTTTGAATTGATAGCAAACAGGCCCTCCAGGCTCCCATCGGATTTTAATCGACAGATCTTTCCGCCAGAATACACCCCCACAAATACCTCATCTGTCACTGGGTTCGTTGCTACAGCGGTCAATCCTCCTTGCGCGGACACAGCCGTCAAATTGTTGTACTTACCTGAAGATTTTGTCATTTTGCCCAGCCCCATGGAGCCATTTGCGTTATTGTCATTAGTAAGAAATAATGTACTCTGGTCCATTGAAAAGTCAAAAGCCCGGAGACGTTCGAATAAAGGGCTTTCAAAAGCCTTAAGCAATGTGGTTACTTTATTATTTTCCGCAACTCGGAGCGCAGCAAAATTATCTCGACTACTCGCCCCCTCTTCGACAAAATAAAGGGCATTATCCTTGCTCCATTTCAAATAGCGTGGTCCCGACAGTTTAGCCTGGGCATAGTCTCCATCTACATCATCCTTGGTACTTCCCAAATACGTGTAAACGACGGTTTGGTAACCATATTCAAAATTTTGCTTGTAAGTATAATTTTGACCATTTATAGCAAGTTTCACGCTGCCGGAACCGGCATTCTGTGGAATACGTGCCGTAATAATCCTTCCATTGGAACTCAATACGGTAGCCTCCTTATCATTGACGGTAACTTTTATTTTTGTTAGATCTGTTTCAAAGTTACTTCCGTACAACGCTATTTCAGTTGCAGATCCTCCAGAGATCGGCGTATACTGCGTAATTTGGACCGCATCAGTTTTATCAGGGTAAGACATGTCGCTGCCTTGATCTTTATTACAGCTCAGAATGCCCAGGGCGAGTGCCATCAATGCTGCAAAGCGGAGGGATCTGGAACCTGATCGTTTAGAAAAACACATTGTTGTCATGGTTTATTAGGTAAAATTTTTATGGATTTTTGATCAAAAAGTTAGCAGTGACCGGAAAATGATCTGACTGCGAATAAGAACTGTAATCAACATCATAAGTTTCTGCGATTATCGCATCTGTGGGCGCATACATCAGATAATCTATAGTTCCATCCGGTTTAGGTGTCCCAGCCGTAAAACCACAATATCCGTTGAGGCAGCCAGGTGTAAACCATTTGGTCAAAACTTTATAGCCCTCTTCTGTCGGTTTGGCATTTAAATCTGCAGACAAGATAATTGGTAACGTAAGGTCTTTGGTATATTGGTGGATAAGATCTATTTGATGGAGTCGATTTGCATTATCGGCCAAATGGTCCAAATGGGTTACGGCGAAATAAAAGTCCTTATTTTCTTTGGTCACCTTAACAGTTCCGAGCGCCCTGATGTATGCATTTGCTTCCGAAGTTACAACATCTAATAAATACGTTTTCGTCTCCTTAAGCGGAAATTTAGATAAGATTAAATTTCCGTATTCTCCTTGCGCTAGGTCGCGCGCCTTAACAAAATAATAATAAGGCATGCCCGTGAGTTCCGAAAGCCGCTTACCCGTATCATAATTCATATTGATGGAGTTTACCTCCACCTCCTGCAGTCCCACCAGTTCGGGATCATTTTTCTTGATCACTTCGGCAATAGCCTCTATGCCCTTTTTTTGCGCTGAATAGATGTTATAAGTCATGGTTTTGACAGATACACCAGTTACAGGCTGCTCTTCAACCTTGGTTTCATTTTTACTGCATGATACCAATAAAAAACCTATTATACTTAATGTTATGATTTTTTTCATCAGTGACTCGTTTTTAGTTTTCACTTTGCGTGCTATGTGATCAGTCATTTGCTATCAATTCTATGGTATCACTATAATTGACGACTCCGTTTACAGTCGCACTTACCCTGACGTAGATTTTGTTGCCATTTGCCTTGATCTTGTAAAAGTTTTCGACAAACTGTTTATCATTGGCCAGTTCAAAAACATGCGTACCTTCATCTATTTTGCCTTTAGCAATCTTTGTGACATAATTAGCATTATTTTCATCTACCCGCGGCGTATAGTTCCACATGACAGATACGTTGGTAAACGTAAAGGAGTCGTCCGCCTTATCAACCTTAAATGCTATTTCGACCCGGTTTCTTTCGGAAATAGTCGCCGAAGCCGTAATACGGGAAAAAGGAGTTGCCTTCAAATCGAACTGCGTCTCACCATTGACCGTGGTATAACCTTCACAAACCCCTATAAAAGGGCCATTTACGGCCACCCTGTACTTCCCATTAAACACTTTATTATTGGTATAAGATCCATCTGCATTCGCCCTGAAATCGACAGAAGCAGTCGCATTTGTGCCTATTTCAAATAAAGAAACGAGCACGCCGCCCGATCCCTCCACAGGCAGCGGAATAGGCTTGTTAGTTTCCATGTCATATATGGTACCGTGCAGTCCGCCATTCGGAGCTTCCATATTATCGATCTCATTTTCACAACTGTTCATAACAGCCATAAGCATAACACCGAGCATAAAAAAAATATTCTTCATACTTATCATAATTGTATACATCTAAATTAATTACCGTAGCCCGGATTCTGAACCAGCTGCGGATTTGTGCTCAAGTCCGTAGGACTGATGCGGATATAGTAGTTTCTTTCCAGAAATAATCTCTTTTGTTTTGGAGGAACTCCAGTTTCAAAAGTATACTTCTTACTTTTGACATTGTACCAAGGATATAACGCTGTACCTCTATAGTTAGTAAGTCCTCCCTGGGATTCATCCAGATGAGCCACGCGCCACCGCTTGAGGTCCCAGAAACGGAGCTTTTCAAAAGCAAGTTCGACCTTACGTTCTTGTCTTACTTTAGCAGTGGATATCGTTGCAAGAGGTTGAATTCCGGCGCGTGCACGAATGTTATTTACCGCCTGAAGAGCTTCTGCATCTTTGCCACCAAGCTCCACGCAGGCCTCAGCAAAATTGAGGTATATCTCACCAAGACGAAATACCACCCAAGGTGTCTCCGAGCGCTTAGCATCAATATTTGTCATATCCGTGAGAGTTTCATCAAAAAACTTACGCATATAAAACCCCGTTTTTGACGCATCCCCAACGTCTGCACCGCCATCTTTACCCGAAGTATTGTACCTCACACCATCAATTGTAGCCACATTATCTTTGTCCGGCTGATTCTGTGCCTGATATTTTTGTCCCGAGCCGTTCTGTCCGTTAATTACCCCCCGTATCCATTCGACCTTACTGCCCTTTAAAGGAGCTCCGGGGACGTAGATGGAAGCAAACAATCGCGGGTCTTTCCCCACAAAAAGATCGTAGGGACTATCAAAACTACGAGGTGTCCCATCCGTATTTTTTAAGGCTAATTTACCGACACTACCATCGCTGTATTCAAATGCTTCGACCATTTCGAGCGTAGGTGTTACACCGCATCCCCACCCGTCACCACGATAGGAAAAAGGAGCATTCATCTTATCCCACATGTGACCTTTTCCCGCTGAAACATTGAATGTTTTCTGAAAGATATATTCCCCGTTATTCCCATTTACACTTTTGGAAAACAGTTCATAGAAGTTCTCTGCTTTGTCGGAATTTTTGTTATAAAGGCTGTAAGTGCCGGCCTCCAGCAATGCTTTTGAAGCATTATAAGATTCCGTAAAATAACGTGTTGCCTCATTGGCTGCTATACCCACATAACCTCGCGTTACAGCCTCGCCACTTAAATTTACATTTGAACCATATTTAGCAATCGAGCCGGCATACAGCGAAGCACGGGACCATAAGGCAAGGGCTGCACCTTTGGAGGCTCTATATTTACTTTCTGCAGATCGCGATACCGGAAGTATGTCGCTGATCGCCTTACATTCACTGATAATAAAATCGTAAACTTCCGATTCTTTATTTCTTGGAACCTGTAATGCCGAAAAATCGCCGGGCACATATTCTTGTGGTGTCGTTAGCAAGGGGACACCACCATAGCGTTTAACCAAACCAAAATATTGCATCGCTCGTATCCACCGTGCCTCAGCATCGACTAGGCGCTTCTCCTCGTCGCTCAAGACTGTAGTCTCGCTCAGTTTCTTCAAAAAGTCGTTGGTACGCCGTATCTGCACATATCTAGTCGCAAACGGATCTTCAAATACATAATCACTATACGTATATATCGAATTGGCATTGCTAAATGCATAATCTTTTTGATAAGCTCCTGTGGCTTCATCCGACAAGGATGTCAAATTAAGCAGATTGGATTTCCCGGTAAACCAATCGTCAAATTCATCTAATCTTAATCCTTCATCGTACATGGTGACCAATACAGACTGTATCGCCTGCGGACTTTTCCAGATGAGATCAGAGGTGATAATTCCACTGGTGAGCTCCCGGTCCAGGTAATCGTTACAACTATATAAACTCAGTGTAAATGCACAACTCAGAAGAAGTGGACTGAAATATTTCATTTTCATAGTATAGGGTTTTATAAAACTATATTAATACCAAAATTGAACGTTTTCAATTGTGGATAATAGCGCAATCGGCTTTGATTGCTTTCAGGATCTATATTTTTCAATAACGCATCACTCCCCGTGAAAGTCAGCAGGTTATTGGCATTAAAATAGACTCTGCATCGGTCAATCTTTAAAGACTCTATCCATTTTTTTGGAAGAGAATACCCGACTTCCAATGTTTTTAACCGTAGATAATCCGCTTTATGTAAAGACCATGAGTTATCAGACCGGTTATCCACCTGGCCAGTTACCCGGGCGGCGGGCATCGTGCCAGCAATCCATTCACTATTCGGATCGGCAGGATCTGCCCGATGCCATCTGTCTGTCATAAATGCAAATCCATTGCCGAGCCCCTGTTGAATAAACGGATCAAGGATATCTCCGCTGATGTAAATATCATGACCTGCAGCACCCTGAAAGAATAAGGTCATATCAAATCCTTTATAGTTTGCTCCCAGGTTTAGTCCATAATACATTCTTGGTGTTGCACCATGGCCTATCGGTTCCACATCGTTCCCATCGATGATACCATCGCCATTCACATCTTTGAATTTTAAATCTCCAGGAAGCAGGGATCGATTTCCATTATTATCCTGCACAGGTGAGTTTAAAATATCTTCATAAGATGAAAATTGCCCAACGACCGTCTTCCCCCATCGGATATCCTTATTCCTGTCATTGTTATTGTTCTGCCAGTCATTGTAAAGGTTGGTTGATGCTGCACGTTCAACATAGCCATATCGAATGCGTGTAATGGAAAAATTGGCCGAAACATTATAAGCAAAATCAGCAATTTTATTTTTATGGCCTACCGTCCATTCAAAACCAGTATTGATATCAGAATTTAAATTCTCTTGCGGCATTGACTCGCCGAATGTCGTCGGGAAAGTACCTTGTCTTGTCGCCGGAAGGCCAGAGCGTTCGCGTCTAAACCAGTCGAACTCCGTATTGATCAATCCGTTTTTAAAGGAAGCCTCAAAGCCTAGATTCATGATATTAGACTCGTACCATGTCAGCCAAGGATTGGCCATTCCACTGCTTCTCAGCCCAGAAGACAAGCCTCCTGTGCCCAGCACATAACTTCCGCCATACACATATCCATCGAGGTATTGGAATGCCGAAAAATCCCCCTCATCTCCCACTTTGGCATATGAACCTCTGATTTTGACATTATCAAAGTGGGGTAAGTTGTCTTTGAAAAATTTCTCTTCCGAAATCCGCCAGCCTGCTGACACTCCCGGGAAGAACCCCCATCTGCGGTCGCGCTGAAATTTGTAAGATCCATCATAGCGGAAATTCAGTTCAAGCAGATATTTTCGGTCAAAAGCGTAGTTGAACCGTCCCACTAAACCTGCGTGAGCCGTTTCTACACTTTTGCCGCTTGCATTCTGATTCTCGGTATCCCCTTTACTGATGTCGTCGATGATACCGATGGAAGATTCCCTAAAACCTAATATATCGGTCAAACGGTCATGATAAGCTTCCCATAACAGTAAGCCGCTGACATCATGTTTTTGTCCAAATACACGGTTGTAATTGATCGAATACTGCTGTGTAGGCATATACAGATTTTCCATCTTGGACTCCAGACTTGCCTTTTTTCGTAAAGCAACTTCGGTATATTGATCGTTCGCCTGATTATACTGATAATCGCTCAACGCCTTTTGCCATGTTTTCCATTCGCTGTTCTTATAGTCATAAGCGACCATAGCGCGCAAAGAAAGTCCAGCTACCCACGGTAGCTTCCAATTTAGATCCACAGACCCATTGAACTCCCTTCTCAGCCGCGACTCATATCCGCTATTTTCGATATAAGAGCTATGTATAGGGTTAGCCATATTTCCGATAGCCTGCCAGTAACTGGGATTATTGTTGGCATAAATGGAATAAATCGGGATAGCCATCTGTGCCTGCGTAAAAAGATCATCACCTCCATAGGGTTTTTCACGGTCCTGTAAACGACCTGTCAATTTAAATCCGACCGTGAAATTTGATGTAAGATTCAGATCTATATTGGAACGTAGATTATACCGTTTAAAGTTCCAGTCATCTGATTTCAAAATCCCCCCTTGATCAACATAGCCAACAGAATTATAATATTTGACCTTATCATTTCCGCCATAGATGCTGACGTTGTGTGAGCTCTGTGGAGCATTGTCACGCACCAAGGAACTCCACCAGTCAGTCCCTTGCGTTCCATTTTTGTAACTATCGAGCTGTTCCTGGCTATAAGCGGGCACCCCCGTGTACGGATTGGAGTTATAAATCGCTTCATTGTACAAGGATGCATATTCGTAGGCATTCATCATGCGGGGGTATCGTGTTACCTGTTGCAGTCCATAATAGCCATTATATTCTACTTTAGTCTTTGAATTGCTTCCTTTTTTTGTCGTCACCAATAAAACGCCATTTGAGCCTTTAAATCCGTATACTGCGGCGGCAGCATCCTTTAAGATAGATATAGATTCAATATCATTAGGATCTACCTGTGCAAAATCCCTTTGTACCCCATCTACAATAACGAGCATACTGCCATACCCGCGGATATCGACCGAAGCACCATCATCACCCGGAGCACCGCTGCGTTGTACCGCACGGATCCCTGGCAATCGACCTGCCAGCATATTTGTGACGTTTGGCGTCTTTACCTTAATCAGCTCTTCAGCCTGTATGGATGCAACTGAACCTGTTACCGAAGCACGCTTCTGGACCCCGTATCCCACCACAACCACCTCGTTCATCATTGCCACGCTATCCTGTAAAATAATGGATAAGCTCGTTCTGCCCCCCAGCATGATTTCCTGGCTTTTATAGCCAGTGGCAGAGATCAATAGCGTTTCATTAGGTTCTGTTGTAATGGAAAACCTTCCAGTGCCGTCCGTACTGGTTCCGATAGACGGTGTGCGCTTTACTTTCACAGTCGCCCCAGCGATGGGATTGCTGGCAGCATCCATTACTTGTCCAGTTATCTGGACGGGCGCTTTGGCTATGACCATGCGTATAGGATTATTGTCCCATCGCTCATGCCCGTAAGCCGCGGATGTCATTAGTGCGAGCCCTAGCAAACTCACCTTTAAAGCTTTTTTGTAGGGCGCATTCAAATCACGCTGTATCATTCTATAAAATTATTTTGGTTATTATTTTTAATTAAAAAACGTAGACGTTCTTCAATATGGCCATATAGTTAAACTTATTTCTAATTAGGCAGCGGATCCAAAGCAGCTGGCTTATTGGGATCAAAAATGGCTACTCCTACCTTTGAATCAGCACAGCCATAATAGAGAAACCATTTCTGCTTAAAATAAACGAGGCCTTCGATAAACACTGTCCCGTCTACGTATTGACCGCTTTTTTCAAAAGCTTCCATTGGCCGCAGAAAAGGTACGTCCATCCTTGCTAATACTTTTCCCGGGTCTTTGCTATCGAAGAGGACCTGCCCCGCTGAATAAGTACCTTTATTAAACCGCTTATCTCCTTTTTCGGGATGGTTTTTGCCGTTATACAATAGTAGAATTCCTTTATCAGTCAGGATGGCCGGCGGGCCACATTCTGTTAATGAGCTGTCAAAATAACCCGCTCGCGGTGAAATGAACGCTTTGAGTTCACCTTTCTCATCTACAACCGGTTCCCAGTCAAGTAAATTATCCGAAGTAGCACCATATACACCGTGCTCGCCCCAATACATCCAATATTTACCGTTTACTTTAGTAATTATCTGCTTACCATGTTCCAGTTTAGTGACAATCGATGCCGATTTATGCGATCTGTTGACTAGGTCAGGAAGGATGTTCGATTTCTTAAAAATAGGTCCATATTTTGTCCAGTTTTTAAGATCTTTTGAGGTAGCTACCCCCAAGCGAGGTACTTTTCGATTCCATTGCGTATAAAACATCACATAGGTACCATCTTCAGCTTCTGCTATGCGCGGATCCTCGGTGCCACCAGGCCATTCAAATTCACGTTGATTGTCATTTCCAGGATAAAACACAGGCGTATGCTGGCGGTCAAAATGTGTCCCATCAGCACTCGCGGCTAGCCCTAGGCGGGAAGTTCGATGTCCGATTTTCACACCTGTCCTATCTTCAGCCCGATACAGCACATAAATACTATCACCTTTAACAACGGCGGCTGGATTGAAGGTGTCATTATTCTCCCACTGTACGAGTTTTCCAGTCATGGGATCCAAAAATGTTGTGGTGCTATCCGGCTCGATTACAGGGTTTACCCCTGCTGGACGAACGAAACCGCCCATTACCCAATTTGGACCGGAATGTGCTTGTTGTTTTTGCACGCTACAGCTCCAAATAGTTATCAAAGTAGCCATTATAGACAGCGACGTTACTAAATGTGTTTTATGTTTCATATGCTTTAACTTTTTAATTTATATTCTTGTCGAAATTTATTATAGATCATTTAATAGCCAATTTGATTTAGAAAACCGGTTTTGCAATGCGAAACTAAGAAGTTTATAAATCAATAGCGTTTATTTGTGAGAAATTAACAATTATTTAATATAGGTAATCTTAGTTTATTTCCTCTAATACCTTACCTTTCGTTTCGGGCATAAACAGAATAAACACGAAAGACAGGATGACCATGAGTGCGTAGAATAGGAAAACATAATAACCGCCAAGCGTACTGCCCTCTACGATAATGGGAAATACCCAAGATATGATTGCAGCAAATAGCCAATGGGTCGTGCTTCCTAAGGATGAGCCTTGAGCGCGAACTTCGTTCGGAAAAATCTCGGCCAAAAAAACCCAAATCACAGCACCTTGGGATAACGCAAAAGATGCGATAAATCCCATAATGTAGAAAAGTAAAAATTGTGCGTTTACGCCTTTTAGGCCAAACGCGGCCAATAAAAGAAATAAGAACATACCTATGGCACCTGTCAACAGCAGTTTTTTCCGCCCAAAACGATCGATGATGCTCATGCCCACCAGGGTGAAGAGCAAGTTGGTACCACCGATAAAAATAGGCTGAAGGTAGGCTAATTCTGCATTAAATCCAGCCATTTCAAAAATCCGTGGTGCATAATATAGAATTGCATTGATTCCTGTCATTTGATTGAAGAAGGCAAGCAAAACAGCGAAGAGTATCGGTCTGGCATACCTTTTTTGAAAAAGTTTGACATTTTTAGCCGGTATCTGAGACTGATTGCCCAGCATCTCAGCTTTTATATCTAGTCTCAAATAACTCGCATGCGCTTTGTCAATCTGTCCCCGTTGCAACAACCATCTGGGGCTTTCGGGAATGAAATTCAATAAAAGCACAAACAATAGAGCGGGAACGGCCATGATGCCAAGCATGTATCTCCAGCCTTCTGAGTTTACGTTCATAAAGAGAAAGTTTGTCAGATAGGCCGTAAAAATGCCGAGCACGATCATAATCTGAAATGTTCCTGTAAGTTTACCCCGGTCTTTTGCAGGAGCAATTTCAGAGGTATAAACCGGTCCGACCACAGAACTAATCCCAACAGCAAGCCCGCCCAGCAGGCGGAACAGCAAGAAAAATTCCCAAAGAGAAGCTACGGCGCAGCCCAACGCCGAGAGTAAATATAAAGAGGCAACAAAATAAAGCACGGGTTTACGCCCATACCTGTCGGCCATACGCCCGGCGATAATAGCTCCTATAATAGTTCCGATCAAGGAGATGGATACAGTAAGACCGTGGCGGACAGCATCCAGGTTCCATAGTTTTTGTATGATTTGTTCCGCGCCGGAGATGACGGCTGTTTCGAAACCAAACAAAAAACCGCCCAAGGATGCGATTAATGTAAATTTCCAAATAGGCTTCATATACTAAATGTCTTAAGGGTTAATCCTAGAAATAAGTTGCGTTCATCAAATGACGCAAGAGCTAATTTCATGTCAAGAGAGGACGCCAGTTTATCAAAAAAGTGAGCGTGAGCTTTGGCAATACTGCCACCAATGATAATGGTATCTGGAGTTAATGGACCAATATATTCTTTAATGAAAGTAATCAGTTCGTTGCTTAAGAAGTCAAAAGCTTCCTTTCTATAAACCTCCAAATGATCCTGTTGTACTAAATCCTTTATATTGTTTGCGGGTACCGATCCGAAGACTTTTTTTAAATGGGATAGAATGCCCCGGGTTGAGATCACATCTTCCACGATACCATTAAGGTAAGGCGCCGATCCTAAATTGAGATCTACAATCTTTCCATCCTCGTATAACGAAGAGCCTAATCCTGTTCCTAGGGTCAAGCCTATAATGCGCTTATTTTCCATTTTTTTGTCGACAACCTCCCCCAACAGAAATGCTGCAGCGTCGTTATAAAAGTGGATCGAACCTAGATCAATTCCAGTGATATGCGCAAAAAATGCTTTTAGATTAACGTTTAGTAACGACTGATATTTGTTCATTCCGTCCATTAGGGATATACCGTTTTCGTAATCGAACGGACCAGGGCAAGAGATGAGAATTTCGGATGGCAGGAGCGTGGTTGAACTTAGGGTTTTGTCGATGGTTTGTTTTATTTCTGACAAAATCTGTCCTCTTTCTGCGTTGCTATTTACATTTCCGCGAAAGTAGGATCCGTCCATGAAACGTGCAGAAGGCTCACATACGAGACCAGCAGAACAATGGGTACCACCCAAATCGACACATAAAATTATATTTTCGGTATGATGCATGTTATTTTTAAAATTGGTTATCCCTAATGATTAAGCAAAACCGGTTTTGCTTAATTCTGCTAATATAGCACATAAATTTTAAAAACAACTATTTTTTATTTTTTTTGGCGAATATTACAGCTTACTCAAGCTTTGATCCATTAAAAACCAAAAGCAATGTAATTTATTGAAGCACTGCGCTATAGCTATCAAAAGAGTCCAGACAAAGCATATTTATGCGGTTTTATTCAATAATGTTCGTCTTTAAACGTAAAAAACCGTCAAAAAATTTTAAATATTGCACTTTTATGCTATATTTGGTATAAAACATATACAAACCGATTTCTAACCGCTATGAATTTTTTATGGAATAGTACAGTATTACCTTGCCCAAGCACCAGGTGCATTAGCAAAACAAATTAAACGAAACTAATCAAACAACAATTTTATTATGAAAAGAAGTATGCTCATACTAGTGAGTTTACTGAGTACGTATGGTGTCGCCCTGGCCCAAAAAATCGTTACCGGTAAAGTCTCTACGACAGATGGATCGGCATTAGGCGGTGTAACAGTTCTCGAAAAAGGGAAAAACACCCAATCCATCACCAACAATAGTGGCATCTACAAGATCACGGTACAAGAAAACGCCACCTTAATTTTTAGACATGTCGGTTATAAACAGATCGAAAAAGCGCTTTCCGGCCAGCAAGTCCTCAACGTCAGCCTATCCGAAAACAGTTCCTCTTTGGACGAAGTCGTTGTCACCGCTTTCGGCATCAAGCGTGATCGTAAAACCCTGGGGTATTCGACCCCTATTGTCGCAGGGTCAGATGTATCCGAAACACAGCGTGAATCGTTTTTCCAGGGCCTCCAAGGTCGCGTACCGGGTCTTTCTATCAATAGTACAAGTGGTATGCCGGGTGCATCTGCACAGATCGTACTGCGTGGCTTTGCCTCTATCTCTGGCGACAATAATGCACTGATTGTAGTCGATGGCGTCCCCATCAACAATTCCACATTAAACGAAAATGATCTCGCCAGCAATGGTGCCAATAGGGATCTAGATTATTCTAATCGCGCCATGGATATTAATCCAGAGGACATCGAAACCTATACCATTCTGAAAGGACCCGAAGCTACAGCTCAGTTTGGGAGCCAAGGTGCCGGCGGCGCTATTTTGATCACCACAAAAAGAGGCAAGGCCGGTAAGTTTACAGTCAATTATTCCTTATCTGGACGCGTTGAAACGGTAAATAAATATCCCGAGCGGCAATATGTGTATGCACAGGGTACCAATGGTACGTATTCTGGGACCTCTGTCTACGCTATGGGGCCAAAATATCCTGAAGGAGCTACCCTCTACAAAGACAATGTCAACAATTTTTTCCGCACCGGGTATAACCAAAAGCATAACCTCTCCTTTGAAGGTGGTTCTGAAAAAGTGACCTACCGCTGGTCCAACGAATACAGCGACAATACCGGTATTGTACCAAATACAAGCTATAAACGCTTCTCGACCCGTCTCAACGGAACAGCTAAGTTTAACGAAAAGCTTGAATTCAACACCTCTTTCAATTATATCAATACACAGAACGATAAAGCCCGAAAAGGAAATACAGGTTATTTGATTACACTAATGCGCTTCAACCCGCTGTATGATGTGCGCGACTGGATTGACGAAAAAGGGAATCGTGTAATCCACAATTCAGATATTTACAACGAGCTCGACAATCCCTTTTGGGATGTATACCGCAATACCGCTAATGATGACGTAAACCGCATTCTGGCCACTTCCAATATGACGTATCGCGCAACAAATTGGCTAAGTCTAAACGGCATCATCGGCATCGACTTCGCCAACACACTGGGCCAAAGCGTTTACCATCCGCAATCCTACTCCGGGTCTGGATCTTCGACCAATGTACGCAACGGATCCATGAATGTGTATCAAGTTAATGGCCGTGTGCTATCAGGATCATTCATGGCTACGGCAAATACAAAAATCGGCCGTGATATCAGCTTTCGGGCAAACTTGGGAACTGAATTCAAAGATTATAATACCCTCACCAACTCACAGTATGGCGAGGACTTTTACGATCCCAACTTTTACAGCATCAACAACACATTCCCCAGTACGCGCCTGGCAAGATCTGTTGCCAATAACTTTCGGACAGTTGGATTTTTGGCACAGGCTGGATTTGGATATCTTGACAACCTGCTGTATCTAAATTTAACCGGACGACTGGATGCAGCCTCCCGAATGATGCCCAATAATCCGTATTTTGGCTATCCATCGGCTTCGTTGGCCTTCAATTTTTCAGACTTGTCTTTCTTCAAAAATAAAGTGCAATGGCTCAGCGACGGAAAATACCGCATCTCTGTGGGAACAACGGGAAAAGCGCCCTTTAAAAGCTATTACACTTTATCTAATCTCGAGCCTAAGCTATCCACAGGTGGTGGATTTGCCTATGGTGTGAATGGCGGAAATCCCGATCTGAAAGCCGAAAAGACCCGCGATTTTGAAACAGGACTCGAATTTGGCTTTTTTAAGCGCCGGCTTACATTTGATTTCAGCTATTTTAACCGTTTAAGCACCGGGCAGATCATTCTACCACGACTGAGTTATGGCTCAGGCTTCGTTTTACGGATGATGAACGGCGGTGAAGTCAAGACTTACGGTACCGAATTGCAAGTCAACGTCAACCCGATCAAAAAAACCGATTTCAGTTGGGACATGACCTTTAATTTTACCCAGTACAAAGGAAAAGTACTTTCATTAGCGGAAGAATTGCCCGAACTGTATGATTCTGACACCTGGGTACTGAGCGGCGTAAGGTCTTCGGTCATGCCGGGCTATAGTATCGGTACCTTAACTGGAACACAATTTAAGCGAAACGATCGCGGAGACATTTTGATAAACCCTCAAACCGGTCTACCCATCGCCGGCACCGACAAATATTATCCTATTGGAGATCGTATTCCTGACTTCACGCTGGGCATTGTCAATAAGTTCAACTACAAAGATTTTTACCTCACCTTCTTATGGGACCTGCGCAAAGGTGGCGATGTGCTCAATGGACTGGATTATAGGCTCTATACCTATGGGCAGTCTGTTAAGACGTTAAATCGGGAAAACCCTCGGGTGATTGAGGGGGTACTCGAGGACGGACTCGAAAATACAGCCAATCCAACAACGAACCGTATTGCGGTAACCCCTTATTCAGCTTCAGCCTACTATATGACCAATATAGAACCGCAGATGTTTATCGAGAAAAACATCTATGCATTTAGGCTGCGCGATGTTACGCTCCGCTATGCACTTCCCAAGCATCTCACACAGCGTATTTCGCCACAAGCTGCATTAAGTGTATTTTTTACCGCTACCGATCTTTTTCTTTTTACGAATTATACAGGACTTGACCCGGAAAGCAATAGTAATACGGCCGGCCTTGGCGGCATCGGCGGATATGGTATAGATTACGGAAACATGGCTAAGCCAAGAGGCTTCAATTTTGGTCTTAACTTGAGATTTTAGGAGGAATATATCATGAAAACAAAACTTTATATACTCATCTTTTCAGTCCTTGCCGGATTGAGCAGTTGTAAAAAATACCTGGACATCAATGAAAATCCGTCCAACCCACAGCTTGTCAAAGCCGAATTGCTTCTAGCTCCAATTATCTATCAGATGGCCAATGGTTATGCCAATGACCAACGGCAGATGAACAAATTCAATCAAACCATCTTGGGCGCGAGTACAGACGAATCCTCCCGGATCTGGGAACGTCATGGTTTCCCGCAGCAAAGTGATGTTGGCGGTGTGATGTGGCGTATGGTCTATTTTGATCATGGACTCAACCTGCAGCTGATGATCAACGATGCAATAGTCAATCAAAAATATGAATACGCCGCGATCGGCTATGCCGTAAAGGCCTGGGGCTATCAGATGCTCACCGATTACCACGGCCCGATTATTCTCGATGAAGCCTTGCGTACACAGCAGTTATCTTTCAAATATAATGACCAGCCCGAAGTATATGCTAAAGTACGTGTATGGTGTGATTCGGCTTTATATTATCTGGATCAAAAAAGCCCTGTCGATTATAGTGCCAACCTGAATTCAAAAAAAGGCGATAATCTATTTCGGGGAAATATGGACCGCTGGCGAAAGTTTGTCTACGGCTTAAAAGCACTTCAGTACATTCACTTGGTCAACAAACCCGATTTTAAAGAAAAATATGCCGATTCCATTGCCTATTTTGTGGACCGTTCATTTGATTCACCGTCCGATGATGCAGGCGTTAAATTTGACGGTGATAAATCGGAAACAGCCAATGTGGTAAGCTCCAGATTTGGTCTTTACACCACATCTTATTATAACAGAGCAGGCAAGCCGATCGTACGCTACCTCACCGGAGGATTGCGCGGTGAACCCATTGAAAACCCGAAAGTATCGACCGATCCACGTCTTTCGCGCATGTTAATGATCAACAATCCGGTTGACAGCATCTACATCGGCGGCGATCCCAATGTATCCAACACAACAGTTCCAAACATCCTTGGAGACGTCAGTAGCGGCGTGGGCAAATTTATCTTTAGGGACGCAGCTGATTTTCCGCTGATGACCTACGCGCAGCTGCAAATGGTCAAGGCCGAAGCACTATTTATCAAAGGCGATGCCGCAAAGGCCTATGAAGCATACATCAAAGGAATTTATGCACACATAAACTTCGTCAATAAGTACATCAATACCACCAACGAAAAAGTCATCACTTCTGTTGAAGCAGATAACTATATCAAGGGAGGAGAAATACCCCTCTCTGCTGCTGATTTGACCTTAGCAGACATCATGGGACAAAAGTATATTGTCCAGTGGGGCTGGGGAGGTCTTGAACAATGGTGTGATTTAAGAAAATATCATTATAATACGGAAATATTCAAGCAGTTTATTCCATTGGCCGGCAGCCAGCTGACTTACAATGATTATTGTTACCGCGTCCGGCCGCGTTATAATTCGGAGTACGTATGGAATGCTTCAGAGCTTGAACGATGGGGCGCCCTAGAGCCGGAGTATGTGATTAAGCCGACCTGGTTTGTCACTTCAACTTATTAACGGATTAAAGAAAAAATTATGAAGAATTTCAAAAAAATAGTATTTCTTGCTTTAGGTGCATTTGCCCTATATTCTTGCGAGAAGTCCATTCAAGACTTTGGAAAAGTAGAGTTTCTCGGCCCCGATGATGTCATTGTGAAGGTAAATATGGCATCTATCTATCCCGATGACCGCTATATGTATGTCAAATTTGATGACCAGCGCGTCACTTCGCTCATCCGGGGACGTGAACCTTTTCCCGGCGGCGGGTACAACACCCGCGGGGACTCCAGACCCGACTTTTTAAAATGGAAGGCCGGCAATGTGAAAGTACAGGTTGCCCTTCCACATAAAACCGATGATGGACGCGACTCCATTATATTGGCCGAATCATCCGTAAACCTTGGTGCCGGCAAGCGCTATACCCTGCATATTACAGATACAGCGCAGCATACGAAAATGATCTTAAATGAAGAGGATCTTTCGCGGCCCGACAGTACACAGGCAAAATACCGATTTACCAATCTGATGCCCAATGTCCCGTCCATTGATCTCTATTATGGCGCTGCAGCAACTGGAAGCGCGGATGCCCTTGCGGTGCAGGATTCACTTGTCGCCAAAGACGTTAAATACCTAGAGACTAGCCCCTATTTCCAACTGAACCGTATTGCGACACGGACATGGAAGATCCGCAAAGCCGGATCACCTGTAACAAATGGTACAGTAATCGCCTCTTATAGCAATGCCGGAGCGATACTTGACCGCAGGTCGTATGTTGTTTATGCCTTAGGCTATGATGGATTTACCAGTACCATCATGAAGCCCTATGTTTCATTTTTCTTAGTTCGATAGATATGGAAAGAAAAACAATTTTTAGTTTTGCCCTGCTATGCATATTCTGTATGGGTATAGCTAATTCGTGCAAACAGAGGGATGATTATCCCTCCTTTGATGATAAGGTCGTAGAAAATCCGATCACAGACACAATCCCCAACGATACACAGATGGAGGCGGTCACCAAAACGATTATGGAACGGACTGACCTGATCAAAACGTTTTTGGTCGATTCATCCGTCAAAGTAACGGATGGACTTACACGCACCCATATTCGTTATCTGAATAAGCTCGATCAACGGGTGAGCTTTCAATTGCTAACAGTAGACCTTTCATCCAAAGCGGTATTCCCTTCAATTATGAGTGCATTTGACGATTATTTATATGTTAGTCAGCCAATTGGCGATATGGCAAAGTATAATGAACCGCGGGCGGGGGGGCAGATTCTATCGGCTATCAATGCCGCTTTAGCTACGACCTACTCTTACATTAAAAATGGTCGGCAGATCAATGTATCGACCAGTAATATAAAAACCAAAGAAAAGACCAGACCTTTCTTTGCCATACGCAAAGATGGCTCGCCTTATATTGGCAATTGTCCCGATACCACCAAGTTTGCTTTTGAGCCTTATGATTTGAATCAATTTAGCGGACTGGTATCCGGGACCAACTGGGTTTGTTACCGGGGTTATAACGTTTTGACTACAGCAGCTATTGTTCAAGCGGTAACAGCCATTGGCCTATCCGCAGACAATAAAACGATGTATGCCTTGGTTGTTGATGGTGGCGACACGAATTTTTCAGTTGGCATCAGTTTAAATGATGTTTCTGTTTTGATGGGTACTTTAGGCAGTCATGATGCATTTGTATTAAACAGTGGCACCACCAGTGTTATGGTCCAGAAGACGATCACCAATGACCAATTCAACCCCGTGGTCTGGAATACAGTATCTAAACCCCTAACGGCAGGCGGATCCGCAAGCATCAGTGGTATTGGATTTGTGAAGCGATAAATCGTTTTTAAAAAATCAGCTACTCTACATACAAGTTGGAGTAGCTGATTAAATCACTATAAATTTCAAAACTACTTATTTACAGTTTCTCAATTTCTTCTGCTATACCCTTCGCCATGCCATCTGCTGAACGTTTAGCCATGCCTTGACCCGTCCTGAAATTATTTTTGAGCATGTACTAGACATAGATGAGCATTTACCTGCGTAAAAAATTCGCTTTAAGCCAAAATTTTACACCTTCTAAACGATTACAACCAGATAAAACATCATCATACACTACATTCGAAGTAAAAAAAGCAAATAAAACACCTACTCGGAACAAATAAATACACATTTGAACAAAAAAACACAGAATATTAGTAGAAAACTCAAAAATAAAAGACATAATAAATTAAAATATCCATAAAAATCCCTTTTAATCTAAAAAATTAGCAAGAAAAACAGATTAAATTTGAAAAAGAAATAAAAAATCCATATATTTACATCACCTTAATAGGTTTATAATTGGTTATTTGAAGGTTTTCATTCTCCCCGACTGAAAACCTTCTTTTTTATTTTATATTTTTCCATCATTAAATGTGCTCTTTGAAATCCTCTACAACGAATCCAGCGAAATCCAATCGAGCTAGAGCAGATGAGCAGAAATATCTCTAACAACTTCATTCTCTCAACTTAAATTCTCAGTATCTACTTATCCTTCTCCTGATGAATAGCCGTTTGGTATGTTTTTTGAGTCAAAAAAGCCAATTACAAACAGATAACTGTCTTGATATAGCTTGTTTCACTTAAACATACGATAAAAAGGTATTTACCGTTTATAATTAAATTTAAAGCGTAGGAATTTCAAACTTCCCAAAAAAAAAATTAAACCAAAACATAATAGATTAACAATGAGCAAGAAAAAAGACAATTCTAGATGGCTGAATGTAGCCATATCCTGGGGAGCGAGTATCGTCATCATCGGGGTACTATTTAAGATTCTCCATATCGGTGGCACCACAGCCAACTATATGATCGGAATCGGTTTAGGTGTAGAAGCCTTCCTTTTCTTTTTAATGGGTTTCAACCCGCCTGCACCAGAACCGGACTGGACCCGTGTTTATCCCGAATTGGATGACAATTTTAATGGCGAGCTTCCACAAAGAGGAAAAACTGTGGTGGCGCAACCGGCAGGACCATCGGCAACTGCAGCTTTAGATAAAATGTTCGCCGATGCCAACATTGAACCGGCAAGCATTGAAAATCTAGGTCGTGGCCTACGTGATTTCAGTGAAAAGGTATCAGCCATCAATAAACTATCTGATGTTTCATTAGCAACAGAGGAATTTACAAATAAACTCAGAACAGCAACTTCCAAATTTGACAACCTGAGTCTCGCTTTTGAAAAAGCTTCACAAAACCTAGTCGCCATGTCGAACACCTCAGGTGATACATCCAACTACCACGAACAGGTAAAAAGTCTAACAACCAACCTAAGTCAATTAAATGCGATGTATGAACGTGAGTTACGAGATTCGGCATCACATTTACAATCGATGAACAAGTTTTATGAGAACCTAAGCTTTACCATGCAGAACTTCAACGAATCGCTGGATGATTCCAAAGCATTCAAAGATGAAGTGGGCAAGCTTGCGAAAAACCTCAATGCCTTGAATGCCATCTATGGCAATATGTTGAGCGCGATGAATCAACCGCGTGTGTAATTAATTCTTGTATCACTTAAATCAAAAACAATGGCATTAGGAAGAGAAACTCCAAGACAAAGGATGATTGGCATCCTCTATCTGGTCTTGCTCGCCTTATTGGCGCTCAATGTACCGGATTCCATCTTGGATGCATTCAAAAATATCAACAACAGTCTCGAAACATCCAAGTCGAATGTCAGCACGGCCGTTCAGCAGCTGTTCACCGCATTCGAAAACACCAAATTAAAGGAAGAGCCCGCACGTGCCAAGCCCATTTATGAGAAGGCTAAAAAAGCACAGGCTATTATTGGGGAACTCAATCAATATATCGCTTCCTTAAAAGAAGAGTTCGTTAAACAAGGTGGTGGCTACGATGAAGAAAAGGGCGATCTTGCTCAACGTGAAAACGAAGACATCTCCCCCAATCTGATGATCAACGAGAAAAAGGGCACCCTCTTAAAAGACAAAATCAATACAACGCGTACCAAACTATTGGCCCTACTGACCCCTGAAGAACAAAAGATGGTTTCCTTCTCTTTGGAGGCGAAAGATCCAGAGAAGGCTGTAAACGGCAAAAAATCCTGGGAGGAAATTAACTTTGGCAGTGGTACACCTTTGACCGCAGCCATGACGATTTTGACCAAAATACAGACCGACGCACAAAACGCAGAGTCTGATGTGGTTAAGCTTATTTTAGGTAAAATGGATCAAGCCGTCGTGAACCTCGATAAATTTGCAGCAGTTGCTGTCGCTCCGACTTCTTACTTGGTTCAAGGTCAACCTTACAAAGCCGAGGTATTTCTGACGGCATCCGACTCCAAATCTGAACCGTCCATTTCGGTCAATGGATCATCGCTTCAGGTGGTGGATGGAAAAGGTGTTTATTCCGTCAATACCAGTCGCGAAGGTATCTATACCTGGACCGGTGTGGTCAAAGTAAAACAAACCGATGGATCGTATAAAGAATATCGTACCCCTGTACAGACTTATCAAGTCGCGCGTCCTTCAGCGGTGGTATCCCCAGACAAAATGAATGTACTGTATATCGGTGTAAACAACCCCATTTCGGTATCAGCTCCGGGTACATCTACCGATAAAATCCGTGTCAGCATGAGTGGCGGTAGTATTTCCAGTGCCGGGGGTGGTAAGTATAATGTGAAAGTAAGTTCTCCGGGCACAGCACATATCTCGGTTTCGGCTGAGGTCGCGCCAGGAAAAACGCAGACCTTGAGTTCGACAGAATTCCGTGTGAAACGCATTCCGGATCCTATTGCCAAGTTTGCAGGCAAAACAGGTGGATCAATGGCTACCGTAGCACTAAAAGCGCAAAATGCTCTTTTTGCAAAACTGGATAACTTTGACTTTGATGCAACTTTCAGAGTCACCAAATTTACGATGATCATTGCCAAGCCGCGTGCGGATGCAATCGTATTGTCCACTTCTGGTGGCCAGCTAAGCTCAAGCATGTCTTCGGCACTTAATGGCATTGTACCGGGCACACGTGTTATCTTCGACAATATCGTTGCTGTAGGTCCTGATGGAACCTCAAGACAGCTCAATGCAGTTGCATTGACGGCCAATTAATATAAGCGACCTACATCTGCTACGTTATAAGCAACTGCTCCTCCATAGAAACTGGCAGTTGCTAAGAAACATAAGCCCTGCTCTTTCTGGAGCAGGGCTTTTTATTCAGATAAAATGCGATATAATTCAAGGTTTAAGTAATACACGTTACGGCTCACCGCACGTTTTTCGAGTATCCCCATCTCGGAGAGCTGATCAAGATATTTACGCGCCGTATTTTCGGCATAGGCCCCTTGATCCGTTAGGTGTTTAACGCGTTGAAACCGGAAAAAATAGGCGAACTACAGTACCTTTGTTTAGTTCGCTCGACAAATGAATCGTCCCACCGATATGTTCCATGAGATGTTTGACCAACGCCAGTCCGATTCCCGTTCCAGCAACCTTGGCCGTATTACTCGCCCGTTCATTCGTAAGAAAAACCTTCTGCAACTCATCTCCGGGAATTCCAATGCCATTATCCTCGATATAATATACTACCCCCTTGTCAGCTTTTTCACTGAAAATATGCAATAAAGCCTCTCCTGATTTTTTTGCATATTTTACGGCATTACCAATGAGATTGATAAAAACCTGATAAACGATTCCACCATCCGTATACAAAGGAAATAAATCTCCTAATATGAATTCCATGTGTTTGTCGGGATATACCAGTTTAATTTCATCAATACAATTGCCTATTTTTTTATCCATTGCCACACACGCAACTTCTTTCTCGGCACGGCGTATCTTGCCAAGCTGCAACGTCTGATTTATAATACTTTCTATATTTTGAATAGATGCCGCAAAGGTTTCAAACCATTTTTTACTTACCTTAACGGAAACACCCACATTTTTACTCAGAAAACTATTCCCAATTTTCAAAACAGACAATGGATTTTTCAGATCATGTGCCAATGTGCTGGCGAGCACGTCCAATTCGCGGCTAAACATAAGCTGCTTTTGCTTTTCTTTCACATTCTTGTAAGCAAGATGCCGGTCCGTTACATCACTTGCAGTATGCATAATAGCATAGGTTTTCCCATCCTCGTCAAGCAATGGTCTATATTCAAAATTAAAATATCGCAGTATTTTCGTGCCATCATGAACAATATAAGCGGGTGTATCCTCAGCCTGATAGACAATTCCTGTTTTCCATACATTTTTTAAAATGGATGAAAAACCTTCTTCCTTAAAATTTGGAAAGCATGCACAAAAACTACGCCCCAGGATGGAGCGATCCACACACCAGATATCCAGCATCCCTTGGCTAACAAAAGCAATATTTAGCTCTTTGCTATCAAAAATTGCGATCGCACTAGGGCACTGCTCCAAAACAGACAACAGAAAATTAGCTGCAATTTTCATATACGCTAATATAATTATTTTATTTTTACAGCTGATAAAATAGTGCCAAAATCCTTGCTCCATTTCTAGGAGCTGTTTTAGTGATTAAAACTAGTCGTTGACATTACTTATCCAGTTATTAGCCACCCCATAATCTGTAGGATTTTCCGTAGATTCAATAGAGAGCGTCCCCCCTTTTCTGAGCTCATCGTGTGTTATCCATAAACGCCCTAAATCCTTACCATTGAGCAGGATTGATTTAATATAACGCTTTTTGTCACTCGCATTCGGCACCTCAATGACCAGCGGATTTGAACCATTACCTAGAATAATCCGTTCAAAAAAAGGTACGCTAACATAGAAAATAGGCTCACCGATCAAGGGTTGTTGCAATCCGATGGCCGAAAGTACCCACCAGCTTGACATCGCGCCGGCATCGTCGTCCATCGTCCGCACAAAAGCCTTGGGCTCATTTTTATAAATCCGATCGATATGTGCTCCGATTCCTCGGCTATTGTCGTTGAAATAATATTGAATGGTGGTATCCAAAGCGATGCGATGTATCCATTCTTGATAACGCCAAGGCGACTTGCTCGCATTATACAAAGTCAGTGATTGCATGTCCGGTTCATTCGCCCTGTTGAAATAATAGCCGTCATAAAATTCATCTAGTTCCCGCAGAAAGTCTTCCTCGCCACCTGCGAGCTGCTTTAATCCAGCGACATCGAAGGGTACATTCCATCGATATTGCCTGATTGTGCCCTGATACATATCACGCGCAGACATACGATCTACATCCCGTTTTGTCAGATCTTTAAAATCTTTATTCCAAATAGTTCGATATGACTTTGCCCGTCCCAGGTAGGTCTTGCGCTCCTGCGGAAAAAGTTTGGCCATTGCCCACATATCATAACATGCTTCAAGGTATTTGTCCGGTTTCTTAAAATCAAAGCGGGCGGTATCACCTACCAAGGAGTCTCTGATACCAGCAAGATCAACCTCATATCCCTTTCTGACCGCATCCAGCAGGATCACTGCGGC
This sequence comes from Sphingobacterium sp. UBA1897, assembly GCF_002337775.1. Taxonomy (NCBI): domain Bacteria; kingdom Pseudomonadati; phylum Bacteroidota; class Sphingobacteriia; order Sphingobacteriales; family Sphingobacteriaceae; genus Sphingobacterium; species Sphingobacterium sp. UBA1897. Next base: position 136,859 of record NZ_DDGR01000025.1, on the reverse strand, counting down.
ATGCTCTGTCCGGACTGAATTGGCAGGTTCATGCGGGCCAGCAAAATCATATTTCCCATAACGATAAAGGTCGGCTATAGACGTGATGATGCCTTGATACATATGGGGATCTAGCAATTCCAGAAGTGGTAATTGTGTTTTGTAATTGTCCCAGATGGCCCAGCCGTGGTAACGTTTCTCTTTTGAACGATGCATTTTTCCGTCTGTTCCCCAAAAATCGCCCTGCGAGTTGCTGATATTATAGGGAGATTGCAAACTGCGATATAGTAAGGAATAAAAAAGATCTACTTTATCCGGATCGCCCTTTACTTTGAGCCCTGAAAGGGAATTTTTCCAGCGATCAGCCGCGCGTTTTTTTGTGGTCTCAAAATCTAGCTTAGCGTATGCTGAGATCGCCATTTTTGCATCATTTTTACTCACAGCCGAAAAAGCGATATTAATATCTGCGACTAAAGCTTCCTCTTTTAGATCCACCCATATCTTATTTCCTTCTTTTCGCCATCCCCTGGCTTTAGGAATCTCCAGCGCATAATAAATAGTATAGACACCAACATGGCAGGTCGTTTTCGCACGCATTTTACCTACAAGGAGATTACCCGCTTGAATAAATTCATTGTCAACAAAAGCTCCATTGAAAGCATGTTCCAAATCAATAAAAAAACCTTTTCTCCCCGCGGGAAAGCTATAGTGTTCCCGGCCAAAATCATTATCAACAGCGACTTCAACTTGAATGCCTTCTGCTGTATTTACCGTATAATAACCCGGACTGGCCTGCTCAATGACTTTATTCAAAGGTTTTGTATCATTTTCTATAAATGGTTTAATCAGGATCAATCCTCCACTGCCCATACAGCCCACCCCCTCCAGGCGATTGTGAGTAAACCCCTTAATTTCTTTGGCCAGATACTCGTATCCTGTATGCGTTGTAGGATTAGTATAAGGTACGATACTCAATTGGTGAAAAGGAGAGGACGCTGCCGGCGAAAGCTGGCCATGGTCACCGGAAGATCCTAAGAAGACATTCACGCGTTCGGTTTGCGCTCCAGCAGCAGCTGAGTAACAGAGGAGCAAAGTAAGCAGCAGCTTTTTCATTTAAAGTCTATTAATTTTTTAATTCTGCTTTCAAGCAGTATAATCCTATTAAACAAATCCCGATTTAATTACTAAAGCACTTTGAAACCAGTTCTTTATGCCGCACTTTTGAGACTAGCTAACGGGATAAATAAACATATGCAAGCAAAAATACGATCTTTCTTATTCTTTTTTAGTGTACTGCTAATGAAATTCCAATTTAATAGTGCAGCTGCACAATCCCTGCAGTTGGACACCTCATCTCAAAAGGAGTACCGCTTCAGCATCAAGAAAGTAGCTGGTACGACTTTACTTACGGCTTCCCTAGGATTTTATTGGATCATCAGCCGAATGAAAGTTTAATTGGATTTACGATGATCATTGCCAAGCCGCGTAATGCTTCCCGATAATTTAAAATTTCCTTGGTAGCTCCCTGTACCTGTGGTTGCTGAGACTCACTGAATGCTTAATATAATTCATCGTCTGTCGTAAAGATATTTTCTATCGCACTCGACGCCTTATCCTCTTGCAAACTGATGGAATTGATTAATATACCCTGGTTCGGTATCACAATGCTTCGCCCCTGTAGACAGCCTATTGTCGCTTTGGCATTTCCCAGTTGCTCATAAATTTATTTTATAAAAACAGTTCGCCTTAAAAACACACGTTTTTTAAGGCGAACTTCAATTTGAGCCTCAAATCTATGAACCTACTTTCTCCGCCGCCACCAGATCCAATACCCTAGCACAGCTAGCAGACGCCCCCTATCGCAAAAAATTCAGCTGACACCACCTTATTTTCTCGCTTCACACGCGAATCCGAAACGCTTGCCGCCTCGCTATTTGCCTGCCGCAGCTGCAAATTCTCTTCCTTTCGCTTTATGGTCGACTGATCTGAGAAAAGTCTTCCGCCCTTAGCCCATATTCCATTATCCGGGTCAAACCAGAATGGACTATCCGTACTAAAATACCAATAAGAAGATAAACTATCCTGCTGTTTCTGATGATAGGCCAGATCCCACTGTTCATATTGACTATAGCGCTGCGTAGAATTTTCTTCCAGCTGCCGCTTTCCCCGGAAAACGCTACAACTTATGACCATTACAATGCTTATAACTAAGAGGCAAAACACTAGGCTGCCAAAGACTGAAATTGTGTATTTGTTCATGACAGCGTCCTCCTCAATTGATCCAGTTTGCGATAGCATAAATAGTAGCAAGTGGACGCCGCCGCGATTCTACCCGGTCATGGCTATTTCCTTCTAACGAGATCAACATTTGGCCATGAACTGCTTTGACTAGCCCTACATGATGGATCCGTTTCAATTGGCTGCTATAGATAGCAAATAGATCAGCCTGCTTGACATATCCCTTATCGATTTGGCTTTGTGGGCGACGACGTGCTTTCGGAAAGAGCGCAGGACTCCATGCACTCCGCGGTATTGAAAGACCAGCCTGCCCATAACACCAGCTGGCAAATGCGGCACACCATTCATAACCTTCATCTAGGCCTACATAGGCCAGGTACTTCGAGATCTCTGGCCCCTTATTATCGCCTCCGGTCTCCCTTACCCCAATTTCATTTGTTGCAATTTCATAGATCTGCTGCCTAAGCAGATCGGTGTTACGTCCTGTCGTATAAGCATTGCTATACGTTTTCTCTAAAACAGCATTTCCAGTAGGAGCAGAAATGCAAAGAACAATAGAAAGAAAACCGAGAAATAAAGAATGGACTGTTGCCATGAGTTCAATTGATTAAAATGGTAATAAATATCCTGTCTATAATATTTGAAGGGTCTCCATAGGTATTCCAGCAACCAGATGCAGCAACATATAAAGACCAGTCCGGCCATTAGTCCAAAATAAAGCAGGGACAGTACCCCCAGATCAAGCGCAGCTGATGCCGGGTCGAAAAATTGTAATATACTCCCAACAAATAGGAAAATAATTACCAGTAATATACTTGCCATACCGAGCAGATACTTGGGCTCAATCGGCAGTTTTTGTGTTAGACCATACCATGGTCCTTTCATTTCTACACTGTTCATAGTGATATAATTTAATGATATAAAATAGTTATACCTTACCTACATATTGACTGCGCGAATAGCGGTTTCGATTCCGGTCGCGCACCAAGATAAAGACATCGAGGCCGACATTTTGCATGTAATCAGGCAGTTGGAGCATTAAGCCCGAGTCCGAGCGCGTTACCAGCGTCTCATTACGGATAGCAACCCCGGCTATCGGATCATAAACCACTAGTAGCAGCTCGTCATCGTGGTTCAAGGATGTAATCTCACCACCGTCAAAACTCAGCCGCAAGGCATTATTTTCCAGTCTAATATTTTCGACGCTTACATCCTGCACGGGGCCATCGGATAGCAGGATAAGAGCCGGATCAACATACAACTGGGGGTACTCACCCCTGATAGCATATTTTACAGCATGCGCCATCGCCAGATTGCGTGCAGACAGATGCTTTGCTTTTTCCCGCTGTACACGCTGCGCAAACCCATCCTTAATAATCGATGCCAATGGAAGCAGATATTGGCTCGCCAGGTAAAACTTCTGCTGCGTTAGCAGCATCCCTATATTCTTATTTTGTTTTCTTTTTTTCATCTGAAACTGTACTAATGATAACGTTCAAATTTCCTTTCCAAAATCTGCCAGGGGCAAATGATCCCCTGGCAATTGATCCAGCTTATGCGAGCATTATTTCACCGAGATAACTGCTTCTACTGATTTTGGTCTTTGTCCGATCGGACATAAAATACCAGATATGCACAGCATCACCCAGCAGATGCTCAGGTACCCCAAATGTGACCTCTCCATCTTGCCTTTTCGCCACGGTCGGCGAAGTCATAAATTCATCTTTCACCGGATGATAACAGATTAAATAAAATAGATCGTCACCCTTTGTTTCGTAGACATCGTTATTAGCCGTCGACCAGACCACTGTTAGGGCATCTGAATCGAATCCCGCTTCTACTGTTCCACCACCACCGTAGATTCCATCGGCAATTCTGATCTTGCTATAATCCAAATTAAGTGCAGGATAAACACCCTGAATAGCCAGTTCCTGATTCAGCTGAAAAGCATAGTTAAGTGGCGTGATACGGTCTGCCTTCTTCTGGCCAAAACCGATTTTTAGAAAATTATTGATTGGCAGCAGAAAGCGCATCAGTGTCTTAAATCTTGCCTGTACGATCAGCTGCGCTTCCGTATAAGGTTTGTTGCTCTTTTTAGCGAGTCCTCTGATGTAGTTGATGCTCTTCCAGCTGGCACCGATCACTGAGCCGGCCTTACCACTAAAGCCCCCGTTTGCTCCGTTTACTATTGTTCCCATTTTTAAAAATTTTAAGGATTAAAAAATAAATCGCCAAGATTTTTATACCGGTATTTTTGCTTGACAGAACAAACATAAGACATTCATAAACAGAAAAATACAGGACAGAACCGATTGTCCGACGCTTGTCCGAAGGTTGCCTACGAATTGTCTGACGACCGCCAATAGCCATCGCCAACGCCGCGGCACAGACCATTGACAGGGCTGCTTATGACCTGCGTCTGAGGTTAACCTATCAGCTACCGACGGAGCCCCTAGTTCCGACCTAGTTTAGTAGGTAAACACGAGGTCTAAACTAGGTGCGGACTAGGGATATCGGCGAACAAAGCCTATGGAAGGAGTGAATAAAGGCATAAGCAGGTGCGAGGCGCCTAGCCATTTAAGTAACGTTTGAGCCGGAGCACGTCATCAAGCTTAAAATACTTTTTGCCCCCTTTATCGCGCTGGTACACCTGAATAAGGCCTAAGTTTTGATACCGCAGCAACGTACGGTCCGATACGCCTACGGTGTCTTTGACAAATGCTGTGTCACGAAGTTCGACAGTGGTATCCGCTGTCTGAAAGCCATCCTGTATTGCTTTTTTTAATACTTGTATTTCTGTAAAAAGAATATGTAAAGCCTGCAAGAGATGCGCATCTGTCTTACGGCCGATATTGTTAAACGAATCTTTTCTCATATTTTTAATTGTTTATAATGACAAATACGCTTAGCCACCAAGGATATTGGAATTAATGAAGCTAAAGAAGTCTGCATACAGTTTCTTATCACCTACAGGAAGTGTTTTTTTCGTCCCTTCAGTCATCAAGACACCGCCGACTCCATAGCTGTAAAAAAAATTGATATTAATTACAATACTCTGATGGCATTGCTTAAACCACTTGACCGGCAGTCCCGCCAGTACTTCACGCATGGTACTGCTGCAGCTCAGTGTTTTACCCCCGATCATGTGAAATTTAACATGTCCATTGGTACTTTCCACATAAACAAGTTCTTTCATACGAACCTCCGTACGCTGATAACGTACCGGCCCTTTGATCATAAAATAATACGTATAATTTTCCAGCGAATCGTGATCAGCGAGTGGGATCAGTTTAGCGAGCGCTTCATCCACCCGGCGCAGTGCGGCATAGAAACGGCTCTTAGACACCTCTTTAAGCAACACATCAACGACACCCAGATCATATCCCGGATCTTCGTATTGGCGGTGTGCCGTATAAAGTATCGTTTTTAGATTTGAGCTGGGTAAGGTCCTTAAAAAATCGAAAGCGTTAATCCTTCCAAGCTCCACGTCGAGGATCATAAAGTCCACTTTGTTGGCACGCAGAAAAATTCGGGCTTCCTGCGGATCACTAAACGTTTTGGCAATCTGCACATAGCCAATCTCTTCGACCATCTTAAGCAGATGGTCGATATGCGACTGTTGGTCATCAATGATGATTCCTATCCATATTCTATTCATATTTTCCGTCATTTTTTGTTCCTTTAATTAGTTGTAGCGTTGTACGCATAACGTGAGTTCATAATGCTCATCGTCCTGCTTTTCTTCCAGTGAAAAGTCCGTTCCAAAGAGGTAATCCATGCGTGTTCGTACATTTCGAAGTCCCACATCGTGACTTGGTAGGATTTGAGGACCGCTTCGTTTTCTATTTTGAACCGTTATCCGATAACCGGCATGGCCGACAAGGACGTCGATTCGGGCCGGGTGATCCTTATCCCACAACTCCGCATGCTTAAATAAGTTACCAGCGAGCGTCTGCAATACTGTTGGTGCAATACTAAATCGCATCAGGTTACCCGAGCAGGAAAGTTTTATGTAAAAAGGATTTGGTTCGACTTTCTCCTGTATCGACAAGTACTGCTTCAGTGCTGTCACTTCATCCGCTAATAAAATATGGGTTGCCCCCTCCACATGATGGGCCTCCATATAGAATTTCATTAAGCGATAAAGTTCCGAAAGCTGTTTACCCAATTCAATATCATATGGGTCTACCTTATTTTTTAAATGGCTAAAGATATTCGCCATCATATGCGGATGCACCTGTGCAGATAAGGTCGTATATTGAAAAGATTTCATCGTTGATTCTGCGGCGAGACGTGCGTTTACAGCTTCAAGCTTATCACTTGATTCACGAAGCTTACTCTTATAGTAATAATAGCCCACCGCCATCACCGTATAATTACTATGCATGACGAGAAAGGTCTGGATATACTTCGCCCAACTAAAAGTGTGTTTAGTGATGACATACCTATTATTTATTATCTCCAGTCCAAATCTTCCGTACAATTCATAGTACACAATCAGGGCGGAGAGTAAATAAAAGCCTATCATCAACACTATAGTTCCCAGAATATGCCCCCGATCGTAAACATACTTCAAGATCAGATACACCGCATAGAAGATAGTCGCACAATAAAACACGGTGATGAAGGAAGCTCCCAGATTCAGTCTGGAATTGCCTAGTGCATTTACAGCAAAAAAATAAAAACTATATCCCATCCAGAAATAGCAGTGCAACAGCCACTTTCTTTTAAAGAACCTATTCATATTATTGGTTTATAATTGATAACCTAAAGATAATTATAACATCATGTTTAAACAAGTATTCCCCCTATTTTCTTATAAAATCGTTACAGAAAGGGGATAACTCAGGTAAGTAAACTTATCGAGCAACAGCTGTTTATCTTGCATGCTAAATGAAATTATGCGATTATTTTCCGACCAGGTTGCTACATCCGAGCTCGGTGACATGGTTTTGTGCAGGTAGAGCCAGGCTTCCCAAGCCTCCGGATATTCCAACAGGACCTCTTCAAAATCCTGATAGATGATGCGGCTAAAATAGTCCGCAAACTGCCTGGCGCTCGGAAACCAGTTTTTATACCAATGACTCAATGCACAAATAACAATGGGCTCATTTTCTGCCGCTATTTTGGCAATCAAAACGGTTATATTTTTTTGGAGCAAAAAAGCCATATGTAGAATCCCATGCTTTATCTTAATGCTGCCATTTAGAACAGGAATTTCGCTTAATTTTTGCGCCTGTAAATCTTTTGCGGCACTTACCCCGCCATCGAGGTAGCAGAATATGTGAAAGCCAAGATCCATCTGCTGTCTTAACTTAAAGAAAAGATAAGGATCCTCGGCGTCTAGAAATACAACTTGTTTTTGCCAACGATCACCGAGCAAAGTTGCGTAATGCTGTGACTGCTGCAATATAACATCTTTAGCCACAGGAATACAAAGTTTATAGCCGCGGTGAACCAGAAAGGCAGGAACAGCCCGATAGTAGCCAAAATGAAAACTTAGGATAAATTGAGCACGCTCTGGTAAAATCCAATTGGTTTCGTCCTGGAACTGAAATTTTGTGGTGTCCGTTTCTGCCTGTCGCCTTGAGAAATTGATTGCCGCACGGTGTAGATTTTGCTGGGTATCGAGCTGATGGATACCCAAAAGATGCTGCACATTGGCCGAAAAAAAAACAAAGTCCCGCCAGTCTTTTTCGGTATAAGCCTGCATTGCGGCTCTCCAAGTAAATTGCATATAAAAATACGTTAGGGTTAATATTGGGAATATGCTATGCCCAAGGATAAGGCACAGCATACTCAGTTATTATATTATGCTTTTAAGGGAAAACGATATTGCATTTCCCTCCATCTTCCTCTTCATCAATACCTAACATCAGGTCAGTGATGGTCAGAGGATGTGGATTGTATAGACCAAATTGGGCCAAAATTGTTGTTATTTCCACGTTGTTTCTCGTAAAAGATAAAACCATAGGCTGTTCTCGCAACAGCATTACGGCTTCAGGCACTGAAGACTGTGGATCGATCGGGAGTAAAATTTCAACTAATAATTGGAGAGCCAAAGGACATCGCCTTCATCTACCATTTGGTCCCTAAACTTTCCATTTTGTAGATAATTTGGGTGGCAAAAGAGGTTTTTCTAGAGGCAAAAGGCCTTATAGGGGTAGTTTCGTCAATGATTTTCAATCGTCGTAGTTTTGTTAGTGCAATATATATTACTGACAGTAAGCCATATAAACCAAAAAAACTATATTATGTCAATTAAGCATAACCCCAAGGCGGGATTCAAACTATTATTTGATTTTTGGGGGAAATATCACACAATAGATCATTTTCACTATCAGTGGGTAAAGGACAACCTCAAAGTCAAGATCGTTAAACGAGGCGAGCAGCTCAGTCCAGCTGACCGTCATACGGAGATGACCTATTTTGTCGCGAAAGGCCTCCTGGCGCGGGTCGAAGAAAACAACGAAACAGGCAAGCGCAGGATCATGAGTCTGGCTATTCCTAATATGGCTTTGATGACGACCAATCACCTCTATACACATCATTTACACAGCGGGCATATAGTGGCACTCCGTTCGGGAATTATTATTGCGATCCCACACCATGTGTTGCGGCAGTTTCAGGAACAGGAAAAATCCATCGATACATTGATTGACGTATTGGGTAATAAAAAGAAAAGACAACTGGTTTTGTTAAGGCAGGCCACATTGGGCTATTCTCCTTTTGAGCGCTACCTTAACTTTACCCGGCTGTTGCCCGAAATTAAAGCTGTCACTACACAGCAAGAGCAGGCCGATCTACTGGGCATATCACGACATACAGTACAGCTGGCTCAGTATTTTCTGCTTACTGGAAAATATGTGCAAAAAAAGCACCTATAGATCAGCACATATCAGACTGACGAAGCATGCAACTTTGTATCAGAGCCAGCGATGCGTGCTGGCTAATAAACATTTTATAAACTAAATTTTTTGCCATGGCAACAAAAAGAAACAGCTGGCTACGTGCCGGCACATTAGCAGTATTAGGATTGGGTCTTGCATACGGTACTCAAAGTTTTACGGAAAAAGAAGAAGTGAAAGTAGAGCCAAAAACTACAACAACAAGAGCCAACCAGACTTGGTACAACAATGAGCTGGTCAATTCGGATCCTACAAATCCAGCTAACTATGCATTGACGCCTAAATTTGAATGTGGGGATAAAACAGAAGAAATCTGCTCTATCTCAGCACCCGACAATGGTTCTGGTCAACCAGACATGTCCCATGTTCAACCTTCGGGTCAAACTGTAGAAAGCGAAATTCAAGACGCGACTTCTACCCCTACTCCTACAACGAACGACACTGTTCTCGCTCTCCGTTCTAGTCAGTAAAACAATAAGCAGGCTTTCTGAGATTGAAAGCCTGCTTTTCTTTCTTACCGTGGGTTTTGTGGAATATCACTTTGCATAATCACTTCGGCTGGAATGGGATATAGATAACGGGAATCATTCGCAGGCAGCTCGTACCTTTTTATTTTTCCGTTGACATTTATTTCACGATAGAGATCAATCGCATAATCAGGATCTACATTCAATCGCTTCAGATCAGACCACCTTACACCACGAAATAACATTTCCTTACGCCGTTCGTTCAATATCAGATTTAAAAGATCCTTCGTATCTGAAACCACCAACTTTTCAAAAGTCCCCTTACGGACTCTATTTTCCAAAAGCTTATTCATATCATCCAACGCCTCTTTTGTAGTCCCCAGCCGGGCATTGCATTCCGACCGGATCAAGTAAAGTTCGTCATTTGCAAATCCGGCAAAGTAGGAAGCTGACCTTCCCGAATAGTAACCTTTAAATGCATATTCTGTTGCGTTGACAGTTTTAAAAAAAACCGATTTACGAAGATCATTATCTGCAAATGAATTATAGATAGACTTCGGTATCCGTGCCGTGCTATTATGTAACACACTACTCGCCGATATTGTTGAGCCATAATAGATCATCTCCACATTCTTCGGGTTAATCGGAAAAGCAGGTGTCGGATCGATTGCATTAAAATCCATTAAATCAGCATTTAGTTTCAGACTTTCATTTGCATAATATCGAGCCTTTACATAATCCGACATACTAAGATAGATGCGGGCTAGGGCTGCATAAGCGGCACGTTTGCTCGGCCTATTGATTTCAGAAGCCTGATCCCTCAAATATGGGATTGCCCTCTTGATATCATCAATAATCTGTTTGTAGGTGTCATGTACCGTAGCACGTGTAACAGGAACATTAAAATCAGAAGTCAACCTGATTGGTACCCCATAGGGACTATCTGTATCCTTATCAAATAGAGGACTGTATAACTGAGCTACATAAAAATGTGCCAGTCCGCGAACAAACATCGCTTCACCTCGGATATCCATATTTTTGATTGGCTGCAATCTTTCTACTCCCTCCAATACAATATTAGCAATCATGATGGTGTTGTAACATAATCTCCAATAATCGACATCCATAGAGAGCATTTCCTTATCCCAAGTATAAGCTTCCTGATAGCTTGCTAGCATTTTTCCATAGTCGACATCAGCCAAATAATAATCATCCGTCCCTAATTCGATCAAGCCAGGATAATAAAGATTAATCTGGGATTCAAAATCTAACAGCGCCCTTAAGTCCTCTTCCTTATCTGGGGTAGCTGCAGACAACTGAGGCTTTTCATCCAAAAATTTATCACAAGATTGGGAGAAAACACTCAGAAGCAAAATCATCATTGTATAAATAATATATTTCATATCCATCGTTATTTAAAAATGCACTGATACCCCGGCAGTGTAATTTCGAGCCGGAGGCATATTATTATAGTCGGGGTCTATCCCCCATTTGTTGGCTTTCCATAGCAAAGCCACATTATTTACCGAAGCATAACACTGTATAGGATAATTCTTTGCTAATTTCCACTGATATTGTAGTCGTATATCCTGTAAACGTATTAGGTCACCTCTTCCAATGTTTGCTTCAGAGTAGGCATAGAAATTATCTCGGTTGGAATTTGCCGGATAAGTCATGGAAGGTACCGATGTCCACAATTCATCTCCAGGATTCTGCCAACGTTGTGAGTAATCACCATGTGTACGCCAACTATTAAATAAATCCTGATAACGTATGGTTTCCTTCTGAAAAAAATGGCCAAACTTATAGGCAATATTCACAGTCAGCATCCAGGATTTCCAGCTGAAGGTCTGATTTAATGATCCATAATATGGTGGTATACCTGTTCCATGGTAGACCAAATGTTGCATGGAATCTGCCAACATTTTGGTATAATCTTTGGACACTTCTCCTTTTAAATATCCTTGGGGGTCACCACTCATAGGATCGAGCCTCACAAAGCGATAAGAAAATACAGGATAAAGTGCTTTATCTTCTACGGGCGATAGATTTCTTCCAGCAGAAGAAGTAAATGTCAATGCGCGCCATGTTCCGCCGTAATATTTATCCACCTTATCCTTATTGATCGTAAAAAGTACTTTCGCTTTCCATTTGAAGCTGCCATCCAGCAACTTTGCATCCAGTTCGATATCGATTCCTTTTCCCGATGCAACGGCAACATTTCGCCTTACCGTTGTAAAACCGTAGGTTGGATCTATAGGATCAGAAGCAAAGAGATCGGTAGATTTTTTGAAATAAGCATCTGCCGATAATGAAATTCTATTATTAAAAAGTGCCGCATCCAAGGCGACATTGATCATCCGTACATCCTCCCAGCGAAGCGATGGATTAGGTAGTATGGATACTTTTGCACGAGGAAAAGTACTTACATCAGTATTCAGACCTGCCATATATGTCAAGATGGGTAGACTTGTAGTCATGCCTCCCGAATTTCCGCTATGCCCCAAGGTGGACCGTAGTTTTAGGCTATTGATAACACTATTCTTTGGAAAAAAAGCTTCGTCCGAAACTCTCCAAGCCAGACCGGTCGACCACAGTGGATTCCATCTATTGTTGGCATTTACTCCAAATAGATTAGATGCATCCCTACGCCCACTAACTGAAAAGATATACCGCCCCTTGTAAGTATACGAAGCATTTCCAAATAACGAAACATAGCGCCGAGTCAGTTTATCAAAACCATTTGTATAAGGAATTCGGCTCAAGCCACTAAGGCCATCATAAATTGGATAGGCATCTACAGGATTGACCAATTGGCTGATATACAATTTCTCATCAAATCCGTAAGTTGTAAAAAGATCACTCTCCTCTGTCCGAGTGGATACTTCTGATCCAGCAAAGAAATTCAGTTCGTGTAGATCACTCCATCTGTGTGCAAAATTGAGCTGTACTCTTCCTTTATGGCTGGTGAAATCATTGTTCCCATTGGTCAGTATCCCTCCCAGCGGTACAATCCGTTTTACCGCCCCATTACCGACCTGTGTAAAGCGATTGATCAAATCACGCGTAAAGAAAGACTCCTGTCCGCGTAGGGTCCGGTTCGCCCCCAATTGCCCTTCAAAACCATACTGACCAGTAATCTCCAAACTATTCCACAGCTTGACCGATAGTTTAAGCCCTGCATTCCAATAATTGGTATTGTTATCAGCTTTGGAAACACCAAATTCATTCAAAGGCCGGTAAAACCAGTCGAGCAACCCCTCATTGCGATCAGCAACTGATTCCATATATCTAAAATTATACTGTGATGGAATTACCATCGGATTGCCGGCATCACCCATCAATTGCGCATAAGGATACAGATTTGTCCTGCCCCCGCCGACACCTATCGGATAATCAATGAGGTCCGGATTATAGCTATTCTTCATATTGGAATAAAGCAGATTGCTCTCCAGCCTAAAGTGTTTCCAGAAATTCAGCTGATAACTTCCATTGATCACCAGCCGTTGATTGCTGCTCTCCCTTTTGCTGAGCATATTTCTATCGTAGCCGATCCCTACCCGGTAACCACTCTGCTCACCACGGCCTGACAAGGCGATATTATTTTGGCTTAGGGTACCATTGCGATAGACGTAGCGGAGCAGGTCATTGCGGTAATCCAATGTTTTATATTTTTCGATACGTGCATTCATTTCCTCCTGCGTAACCAGTCCTTTGGAAAGATCATACAGTCCATCAACAAGCGGAGAGACGATACCCCTATTGGAATTTGTTCCATTCAATATCGTATTGTAAAACCCTTTGTCAAACAGCATTTTTTCCACTTCGATAAACTCTGCCGAAGACATTTTAGGTAAATACATCAGGTCAGGTTTTGCGGTAATGGTCAGATTAGACGAAAAGTCCACCGCTGTTCCCTCCTGTTTATTGCGATTTTTTAGTTTGATCACGATAACACCATTTCCGGCCCGTGCCCCCCAGACCGATGTCGCTGCAGCATCCTTCAGCAGCGTAACGGTCTCCACATCATTCGGATTGATGGCATTGATATCCCCTTCAAAAGGCAGGTCATTGACAATAATAAGTGGCCCCATCAAAGCATCCGAAAGAGTATTTATACCACGGATATTGATCTGATTTGTACCCTTACGCCGATCCATCTGCAGGGCGGAAAAATTCCCCTCCAGGCGGTCAAGAATATTGCCCGATGACAGTCTCTGCGTTATGATCTTATCATCTACCAATGCAAAAGCCCCTGTAGCACGGTCTTTGGGAATGCGCTGGTAACCTGTTTCGACCATCACCTCCTCAAGCTGATTCGTTTTCTTGGTGAGAACGATCCAAAAGTTCTTATTTTTGGATTCAGCGAGCGCCAGTACACGCGTTTCATACCCCATGTAGCTGACAGATAACCGTTCACTAAGATCAGTCGCCGATACTTGAAACTTTCCTTCGCGATCTGTCCTGGTTTGCGTTTTCGTTTTTAACAGCGTAATGCTCGCGCCAGCAATTGGCTTGGTAGACTCATCTACTACTGTTCCAGTATAGTTGTGCTGCGCTTTTAATTCCATTTGCATGAAGCATAATGTAATGAAGAGCATGTAAATTAACCACTTATTCATAATTACCTTGCCCCCTCAACAAGTCAATTACATTATCAATCTGTTCTTTATTTACGAATGTATGACCTGTAATTGCTAGCACGGTACCGCGTGGGGAGATCCATACATATCTCGGAATTGAAGCATGAGGGAACAAGCGTATCAAGTATTCATCATCATAAACAGTAGGTAGCGCGCTCCCTCCTATCCGAGATAAGGTTTCGATGTAGGTCTTTTTAATTTTTTGGAGATCATCCCGGCGATGTCTGGTATTGACAAGGACTATAGCTAGCGTATCTGCATACTGTTGGCTCAGCTTCTCTCCTTTTGGCATCTGGGTTAGACACATTCCGCACCATGAGGCCCAGAAGTCCAAGATGACCAACTTACCTTTCAGATGTTTTAGATCTGTAGTGGTAGCCTTACCATTCGTGTAAACTTTATACTGTCGGGTGTAAAAATCTTCGGGAACCCGATCGCCTACATTGATTGGTGCAACTGCAGGAAGCCCATTGGCCCCGCTGTCCTTGCGGGGCGTTTGGGCAGATAAACTAAACATAGAAACCAAACACAGCAGCATTGCTCGTGCTCGTTTGCTCTTAAAAGCCTTGTATAAATTGTATAGTATTGATTTCATCATCTTAAGGTTTTGATTGGTTAATGGATTGAAAAAAATCGTTGATTTTTTGGGTCAGCTGGAGTTCCTTCATATTGGCTTCCAGAGTTGACAGTTTTAATTGGGTTGTATCTAAATGACGGCTATGCGTCAGGAAATACGCCATCAGAGCACGCAGGATATCGGCCAAAAACAGCGTTTGCTGTACAGCCTCTAATTTGCTTTCAGTAGCTGCGCCGAGGGTTTTGCATTTGAGGTCTAATGCGTAGAGGTACTCGCGTATTGTGGATAGCGGATAATTATTCCAAAAGTTTTCGATACATTTCAATGGATCGTAACTGTCTTCATGGATCTCATAGAATGGACTGTCAAGATGCAGGAGATCTTCATAAATGGCTTTCATGTGTTTAGTTTTTAGCTGTGACCATAGCGCATAGCTCTCCCTATCCGACCGAAATCAGCTTTTTTTGGAATGCCTAAACTTGCTTAGGTCAGGTAAACAATAATTTAATTGAGGAGCTAGATCGCATTTGAATGGTTAATCACAAAGGTTATATATTGGCGTGATGCAATCCATAGCAGTGAAGGGTCAATTCTATTGACCAAGCTGTCCGAGCTACTCGGGAGCGGTAATAAGATTTTTTGTTGTCTGTTTTTTCTGGTTCATACTCACATTTATAATTGTGAGTCTTGCTTTGGCCATCCATTAAAATAAATGGGGGCTACATGCTGTGGCTACTTCTCAGTTCTCAGGCCTTACGTAACACAGACTAACAGTAGCCCCACATCTATCTTATTCAGCAAATATAACAAAAGCGGTCATAAGAATAGACATGGGTATTCAATCTACTGCCTTGCGTCACGGCCTGAGAAAATGTAGCCGCAAGACTCTTATATCAAATACCATTGGATTTAAATACAATCCATCTTAAAATATTAATCAAATATAAATAAAAGAATACAAATAAAAAATAAAAGAATACAATTTGTTCTTTTATGATTACAAATAATATTTATAATAGGCCTTTTAAAGATTTTGATTGCACATTGCTATAAACAATTAAAGTTATGGCGACGTGGAAAACTAAATTTGAAACAGATATCAAACTAGATGGGGCCTTTGTGGCGTTAAAATCTCTCTTTACAGACGGCACAATTAAAAATATGTCATCTCTATTAGATTATAGCCCCACTAAAATTGCGAGTCTTTTACGAATGAACTATAATTCCTTTCTAATAAAAGTTCATCAACCCTGGAAATTTTCAACTGAACATATTCTGCTCTTGTCATTCATAATCGATATTGACCCTACTTATATTTTTAATGTAATCCAGTCAGAGTCTCACAAGCACTTAAAAACACTTTCTAACAATTATATAGATAAGCTTAAAAAAGAAAGTATTAAAGGTTAATATATACTCAGCTCCTTACTTCATCGCTTTTCTTTGTTATCGTTCTTAATTAAACAAAATGAATGCTTTAACTAAATCCAACAGCACTGATCCTGATTTTTTTGCGATAAAATCCTTGTTTGAATCGGGCAACATCAAATCCATGAAGTTATTAGAAAAACAAGGGCCTACGAAGATGGCTAAGGCTTTAGGCCTTCAATATAATTCCTACCTTGATAAACTAGGCAACCCTCAAAAATTTACTTTTGCCCCTATCTTTAAGATCGTAGATTTATGTGATCTAGACCCCGATCTTATTTATAAGGTCATAAAAAACCAAACTTTTAAGAATCCTTAGGATCAAGCTTTCTTATTAAAAACCGACCTTTTTTATAGAAATTCTATAATATTATTTTCTAAAATCTTTGCTTTTGAAATCGTAAACCCTTACTTTTAAAGTGCGAAGATAAAAGAGATGAGGGCTGTTCAATTTTAGAGCGTGGATCTAAAAAAACAGGCCGGTAAAATCAACAATTGGTATGCGATAAATAGGCCTTTACGGCTTTTCTATGTTCGAAGCCCAAAGGGCTATCGGCCATTGTTAATTTTAGCTCTTAAGAAGCTATTCTGGTGGGCAGTATTTGTTCTTGATGAGCAGTGATACTGCAAGCCGACGAAGCTGATCCTTGATCTGCCGTCGTTCTGTTGTGGTTAATGACACTTTTTGTCTCATAATTTACTAATTGGGTTATCAACAAGAGTCTCAAGGGGAAGTAAGACGCAAACATTTATAAATATAAAAGAGGCAAGCCCCACTATCTTCCACTGAGCACAGGTACGGCAAAGAACCCAGACGCAGTTTCCAATAGGGGAGCTTGCCCCTCCTTGTTGTAAAGATACAAAAAGCATTGGGGGTCGCAAACCCTACGTCTCACGTCTTTTGAAATTTGCCGTTTCGTGCCCGAGACTAAATCAGCGAACTGATTATAATACAAATATAACAATACAAAATATAATCGCAAAAAAAATTGCGATATAAACCTAAGAAATTAACTAACAGAAATATAAAATGAAGTTTGAAAAGTTTTTGAAAACTTTAAATAAAGAGTTTGAAGCGATTTTATCGGAGAAAAAACCTTTAGAGTCTTTTCAAGTAAATAGTGATTTATCAGTAGTAAAAGGTCGAAATTTTTATAATGCTGTAAAACTACTATCGAACGACTTTGACAAAGACTGTGAAAATGCATTATCCGAAATCGCCAGCACAGCCCATAGAAAATATCTTGCAAAACAAAAAGGCAAAGTAAAAAACGATAAGACGTTGAATACCTACCAAAAATTTATTACTCAATTTGTATCGTCACAAGCAGAGGTCTCAGAAAAAGCAGGCATTGAAAATACAAGATTCACGAAAGTACTAAATCAAACTGCAGATGATTTTTATGCTCATGAAGTTTTTTCGATTGCAAAATCTCAAAATATGAAACTGATAGATGCATTTGAACAATTATACAAATAACTATTTACGAATCCTATACTAACTCTAAACGAAAGAAGCGACACGATTAATACTGCCAACACGTCAACTCCTTCTATGGCGAACGCGAGGGGCCAATAATTGGATTAACCTAGGATAACCCAAAACGGGGGAAACAAACTGCAAAAAGATATTTTTAATTTTTCAATTTCAGAAAGTTATTGCTACAATATCCTAAACCAGTTGAAATAAACCAACATCTAAAGAAGCGCTTTAATTTATTAGGGTTCTTTTACAAAAAGCTATAAGACCAACTTCATTTATATCAAAACAGATTTTTTTCGTCATATATTTAGTTTATAAAAGGCACTCATCTCTAATCACTTGATACAACGCCTAAAGAATTTTGGTAACGAGGGAGAGTCAGGGATATTTTTTTGTATATTAACATTAAATTAATTTTTCAATGGACAAACTAGGAAAAGCAATTAGATTACTGAGACATCAAAAAGGCTGGCACCAAGGTGATGTTGCAAAGCGATTAGAAATATCAATTCCTGCACTTTCTAAAATTGAAACCGGTGTTACAGATCTAAATATCTCTCGATTAAACCAAATCGCAAAGGTATTTAATTTGACTCCCGTACAGCTATTATCTTATTCTGAAACAGAAGAAATTAAAGAGCATGCTGATGAGTTAAAAGTAATTTCGGAAAAGATACTCTGCCGTGATGGCGAAATTATTCAGCTTCAGAAAAAGCTTATCCAGCTATATGATCAATTGTACAAGCACAATAACGTTTAAATCTCCACCACAAGATTTATTGAAATATATCAACATCCAGCTCAAATAGCCTCATTTCGATTTAATGTTTATATAAAAAAGCCACTCCCTTCCGGAAATAGCTCACAATAAATATCTATAAACTTTAAAAGTATTTGATTACAGTTTTTCGATTTCTCCGATAGAAAGCCCAGTGCCTTTAGCAATATCTACAATAGGTAGCCCCATTTTCTTAAACTCTAGTGCAATGGCAAGAGCTTCTTCAAGCCTACCTTTTTCAATGCCTTTCTGAATTGCTTTTTTTTCAGCTTTATCTAATAATTATTCTTGAGTGCCCATTTGATAGAGGCACTATCTGATAAAAAATAGAAACACATCACTTGGTATTGAACGTTTAGGCTTAGTCAAGGGCGAGTATGGAGAAATTAACGAACCAATGAAAGCTTAAGTAACTTTGCTAAGGTAATTTTCGTCGCCAGCCTTAAAAATGAAGATATGACACTGAAAATTGGACCTCAAGTGTGCACACCTCATCGTTCACTTTCTTGTTTACTATAGCCAAAAGTGCGGTAAGGACAATCACAGAAAATGGGTTTCTATTTGATCGTAATTCCGATTCTTCCTGATCGAGTATCTTGTAACTGTTAAAATCGTAGCGCAATGAAGTTCCCATAAACTCCTGGCTATATACCACTGGTCGATAACCTTTGCTTTCATCAGCCAAACTTGCAATAGCCGTAATTGGAACTTTGTAACGATCCCATATTCTATAAAAATAGCGAAACATGCGCTCGGCCAAATCGCCCCTGCCTTTATTGCTCTGGATCTCTACATGGCAGAGCACAAATTGTTCGCTCCCATCATTTAATTAGACTTTGACGAGCTTATCGACATAACGAATTCCCTTACCGTTACTTTCCGGAGGGAATAATTGCTCAAACTCTTTGTCAAGATAATCAAAGGGTCTATTCAAATCAAAAACAGCATCTGCATCCGGAAAAATAAATCGTAGAAAATGCGAAAATGTTTGCTCCAAAATAGATTTCCACAAGGGATCATCTATACGCCTTCTTCTTGGACTCATAATTATTTAACAGCTGTGGGTAATTTTTTGGAAGTTCAGTAGTCAGGTTATGCATTTGAAAATTATCATTTCTAATTTTACCATCAGGATCCATCAATACATACCTCGGAATTCCATTAAATTTAAATAATTCGCGTAACGCCCTATATTCATCGGCAGAAACCCGATAGGATTCAAACATGCTATTTTTAACGGTATAATCTTTATAAAACTCCATATCTGGAGTCCCCTCAATATCTGTTAAAAAACAAACGCCAAATTCGGATTATCTTTCAGTTTTAAGCGTTTCCCTTGCGATGATTCAATACCGGAGCGGCAGGGACCGCACCACTGCGCCCAAAAATCCACAACAACGACTTTACCACGGTATTTATCTGTCATGCTCTTAAAAATAGTTGCAGCATCAGTATGAGGTAGCAAATAGCCGTTTCTGGACTTCTTTACGCGGTTTGATAGTTGAAGCGCTTCATACCTTAAATCTCTATTTTTTAACACGGCTAATAATTGTTATGTAGTTTTTGTTATTCCTGCTGTATCAGCTGCACCATTTAATGCAGAAAACTCATCATGTACCAAAATAGCCGGATCATTTAGGTCTAAGCGAGCTATAAAATTATTGCGAAGAGATTTAATAGACTTTTCTCAGGAGAACTTAATGAGCTATATGCAGATGAAATATATGGCCTTTCTAAACCTTTAGCATGTAAACCTAGTCAACTTTTCTATTACTTTTACGGGGAGGGAGAGCGTCCAATAATTGGATTATACTAAGAGGGCTCTTCACAAAAAAAGGAAAAACAAACAGCGAAAGGTTATTTTTATTTTTTTTTTGATTCCAAAAAATTATTCTTATATTGGATTTTCCGGTTAAAAGTATCTAGCATTTAGCCAATCCTCCTGACTCAATCAGGAGGATTTATTTTTTATCCTCCATGGAGCCTCACGTTTCCAATTCTGGGGAAACCCTAGGTTTCTTACATTGATCGAATGTAATTCAATAAGGGTTTCAAACTTATCAATAAAAGAGTTATTGGTGTTAAAAGTCAGCAACAGGTGATTTATAGCGATTATGGCGCCATAAATATTACTATTGGAAGCTTCAGGAATAGCTCCTTCTATCTTATGGTCTTTACGTGATGGAAAAATCAATTTGTTTGCAGTAAATTTTCTATTCCACAATCTCGAATGATGAGCACAAACATTACGCACATCATTTAGAAAAAGGAGCCAATTAACAAGGGTTTTCCCGGAGGGTAGTTTAAATGCTGTAGCTATCGAATTTTTCGTATTATCATTCTTTAGACAGGTATATAATTTAATTAACTTACCAAATGACAATGTTTCAAAATACATATTTTCGGGAGGGTAAGTTTCATCTGTATATTTGAACTTAAAAGCTTTCAAAAACTGTTCTTTGGGCTTCTCAAAATCTATAATTACTGAATTCAAAACATAGGTATGATAGTTTAAAACCTCATTTTCATTATCCCTCAAATCTCTTTTATCAAGAAAATTCAGCGGATCTACGGACCAATAAAAACCTTTGGGTTCAGAGTATGCATTAAGTATACGCGTCCTCAAACACACTTCTATTCGTTCCAAATATTCTAAGAATACACACCGAAGCTTTTTGTCGAAGGTATATAAGTTTATAACATCACTAAATGTAGTTCCTTCGTAAAATTTCGATGCATTTCCTTTATCTTGAAGATGGAACATATAGCCACTTAATCTGTAATAACTAACGCTTCCCAAATACCTCTTTGCTCTATCAGTATCATCAATAGTTAATCCACGATCAATTAATATCTCTAAATGCTCGTCGATGGAACAAGCTTTCTTGGTGTATTTCATAAAATTAGGCAAAAAAAAACCTCGCAAGATGCGCTTGATACAGAGGCGTGCGAGGGTGTAACGAAACAAATATACGAACAAAAGAATATATTTAAAAAAATAATAAGAATAATTTTAATTAATCCTGTAGCATTACATATCAAACTGTTGAATTAAATAATGCACTGGGCTCACCTAAACAAACTTTTAGACTGCTTTTAAGGCGATGCCTAGCGTCCAATAATTGGGTTAAGCTAATGAAGCTCCCACAAACGGCAAATAAATTTGCCTTTATAAATTTAAGTACTTATGTTTGTATCGACAGTACACGCCACGCTACCCATCAGAACAGCGTCCCAGGGCGTGTCTTTTGCTTTAATAACCAATCATTATTCCTTTATGTACGATAAACAAGCCTTTACTATTGATGAACAGATAAGCAATTAAAGAAAAGAGGATTAATTATCAGTGCATCAGATAATGACATGACTGCGGGTAATACCACTGTTAAGGCACTGGCAATGGCTATAAAAAACAGAGGGATAAAACCGGGACTGATATTTCATTCCGACATGGGGATTCAATATGCATGTGATGAGTTTAAGCTTATGCTAAATAAAAACGGTATAAAACAGAGCATGAGACGTAAAGGTAACTGCTGGGATAACGCTGTAGCTGAAAGCTTTTTCAAAACACTGAAAACAGAATGCATATACCATCATAAATTTCCTAATAGGGAGCTTGCAAAGCTAGAGGTCTTCAGGTACATTGAAGGATTTTACCACGCCAAAAGCATACATTCTTCAATTGGATATAGAACGCCAAATGAAATAGAAATGTTCTACCGATCAAAACAGAAATTAGCAGCATAAAAAGTCTCCACTTTTAAGTTGCAATTCCACTCTGACTCGTGGAAATAATTAAATTTCCTGATTCTCCGTAAAGAAGCCTAATATTTTTAGTAAATTAGAGGGGTTAAGAAATCATAGAATGAATATATTCAGTTTTACAGCACATTTTGGCACAGAGGAAGATTGTCGTTTACATTTTAAGCATCTTCTAGATAAGGAAGCGACTATATGCTACAGGATATGGTTGAACTTGATGAGGGCTATTTCTCTGTCAGTAGCAAGGAAATAGAGCGAGGTAAAGGTACCCGTGGTCGAGGGGCCAAGGGGAAACAAAAAGTGGCGGTTATGGCCGAGAGTACAGTATTGGAGGTTACTGAAACAGGAAAACAGGACCGTCATGTTCGTTATTTCAAGGCCAAGGTGCTCTAGAGCCACCAAAGCGAAGGAGTAAATGAGCTGGTCAAGGAATGTATTTGTGATGATAGCATCGTATTGACGGATAAGAGCACCTCCTATGTGGATATATCGGACCTGGTAGAATTGCACGTAACTGAAAAGTCAGATGCCAAAATTACAAAGGAAACACTCAAATGGGTTCATATTGCAATAAGCAATGCAAAAAGGACACTATTGGGGAACTATCACAAAATCAAACGAAAATACCTGCAATTGTATCTCAACGAATTCATTTACAAGCTTGACAGGAGGCACTTTGGCGAGAAACTATTTGATAGACTGGTAATTGCTAATATTACTGGAGCTTAAACGGATAATCAGATTAAATTTTATTCGAACAACTTATTAAATATCTATTTGCTATTTTAACGCATTTTGTTTCAAAAAACCGATAACTCAAATAGCTAATGACAATAGATAATATAGCCGCAAGTAATATGAAAGAATACATAGGTAGTGAAATATGAAAGATATTTAATAATTTCTTAAAAAGCGAATATACAATGGGATGAAATAAATATATTCCATAACTTATCTCACCTAAAAAAAGGAGCGGTTTATGGATAAATACATTTGTATTCGCTTTCAACAGATATAGACTGGCTACAATAAGCCAACAAACTACAAAAAATACATACCTATTTCCTTTTATCACTAGGAGAACATCATTTCTCCCAGTAGGATAACAAACAAAAACGATCAATGAGATAATTAATACGGTCCACAGACCGGTTTTAGAAATACTTTTATTTATTGAAAATAACCTACCTATTGCGATACCAGAATAAAAGTAAATCAATTGATTCAGTGGATTCACATAATTTCTCCAAAATATTGTATCTTGGTTCATCGAATCCGGCAAAACATAAAAAGAAAAGTAGATGCTTATGAGTAAGATAAAGGCTCCGATACACCAAAATAACATATTCCTTTTTCTAGCCGCAACTAACAGAAAAGGGAAAAAAGCATAAAAAACTAACTCATTTCCTATTGACCATGCACCAGTAGCAAAATAGGTATCCCATTTAAAAAAGCCAAACAAACCTGACAAATTCAAAAAGACATCTAAATAATTTGGAGGGTTATCGCTGAATATAACTGATTTCAGAGAAACCAACCAAAGTAAAGGTAATATCCTAGCAATTCGCTTAATAAAAAATGCTTTTATAGTATTTTTTTTAAATGTGAAGCTTTCATTATATACATAGAATAATGTTAATCCACTTAATATATAAAAGATGGTCACTCCATAGTAGCCCATCCTCCTAATGAAAGATTCGCCATCAAACTCGACACCTTCAAAAATAAGATAATGATAAATTAGAATAAGCAATGCTGCCCCCCCCCTTAGATAGTCTAAGGTATAAACTCGTTGTTTCATAAAATAGTGAATTCACACCAAATGTAATAATATTATTAAAAAGAATATTAAAAACAACTAAAAAATTTCACTATCCAATTAAAGAAATGCCGTTTATATATAGTAACCTAAAGACCGGTTTCTTTAGCAATATCAGCAATAGGTAAACCCATTTTCTTAAACTCTAGTGCAATGGCAATAGCTTCCTCGCGCTTACCTTTTTCAATGCCTTTCTGAATTCCTTTTTTTTCAGCTTTATCTAATAAATATTCTTGAGTGCCCATAGTATCGCTCCTTCCTATTTTTGTTTCTATTTCTTTTTCAAACTAAGATAAATTGCCTACAAAAAGCAATTTATCGATCTCTCCTCTACCATCGAGAACTAATCTATTGAGGAAATATACCTAAAACTTCCTCATTATCAAAACTTACGTAGTAAGTTAGGAACCGTAAGGAGCTATGCCATTACAGCATCATTTCCTATTAAAAAAAATTCAACCAATGATAATCATATAACCCTTGTCGCGTATCCTTATCCATTTCTCTTTTCATCATCTCATCATAAAGATCATGTTTTATTTCCTTCAGTCCTTCATCGTTCACTTTCTTGTTTACTATAGCCAAAAGTGCCGTAAGGACAATCACAGAAAATGGGTTTCTATTTGATCGTAATTCCGATTCTTCCTGATTTAGGATCTTGTAACTGTTAAAATCGTACCGCAATGAAGTTCCCATAAACTCCTGGCTATATACCACAGGGCGATAACCTCTGTCTTCATCTGCCAAAATTGCAATAGCAGTAATTGGAACTTTGTAACGATCCCATATTCTATAAAAATAGCGAAACATACGCTCGGCCAAATCTCCCCCGCCTTTATTGCTCTGGATCTCTACATGGCAGAGTACAAACTGTTCGCTGCCATCCTTTAAGAAAACCTTTACAAGCTTGTCCACATAACGGGCTCCCTTGCCATTGCTTTCCGGAGGGAATAATTGCTCAAACTCTTGGTCAAGATAATCAAAGGGTCTGCTCAAATCAAAAACAGCATTTGCATCCGGAAAAATAAATCGTAGAAAATGCGAAAATGTTTGCTCCAAAATAGATTTCCACAAGGGATCATCTGTACGCCTTGATCTTGGACTCATAATTATTTATCAACTGGTTAACAGCACAAAAATAAGAAATAGCAATACAAAATACTAATTTAATTAGCGTTTTGTACAATAAAAGTGATAAATCAGACTGCAGATGATTTTTATGTTCATGAAGTTTTTTCAATTGCGAGATCTCAAAATAAGAAACTGATAGATGCATCTGAACAATATACAAATAACTATTTATGGATCCCATACGATCTCTTAACAACGAAAGAAGCGATTTAGACGCGATAGATGAGCGGATGTTTATTAGTGAGGGCGCTGAAAGCATGTCTACAAATTTGATGACCTTAACTTCCTAAAGCTCAATTCATCGATATTTTATGCTTATTGGTTAAAACTTCAATAATTTACTTATCCATAATTTTTTCTTTAGTTCTACTCATTACGATTTTTTAGGGTTCAAAATTATCGATGAACAACTATATGCCATAGTAAAACAACAATTTATCATAGCGAACGAAACAACTGATCTTCACTCGGTGCGCTCTTTCCTCGAATATAACTCTTTTCGCAATACAAGTAACAACGACTACATAAGCGATAACCTAGGTTTGATTTTTGAAGATCTTCATGACGATAATGTATTGACAAAGGATGGAATTCTCTATTTTATAGATACAGTTTTCTATATCAGTGAAAATTTTTTCGAATAACGTTCAAGTCTATTTTGTACAATACCCTGATAAAGTTGACAAGCAAGCTTTGACGGAAAAATGTCTCGAAGAGTTAATGGCAGTAATTTAGTATTTCACATCATAAAACCAAAGCTGAGCCAAATCTTCCAATGCTTTTACTGCAAAGGCGAACGTGTAGGAATGGATTAAGTTAAGACAGCTATTTTTAATTTTCAATTTCAACAAGCTGTTCCTATATCATTTTAGCTGGCCGAAATACACAAAATGCAATGAAGCGCATCAAACAGATGCTTCATTAATGGCGCTAGAACGCCATCGTTAGAAACAACCTTCAACTTTCGTAAAGATCTTGCATAGCTTCTGCCTTGAAGCGTTCAAAACGGCGAAGCCCTCTTGAGTTCCTTTAAAAACAAACACTAACGAAAAATCGAATGGGTGAGCATAAGATTACACTCTTCCCTTAATTTACTGATTTCCAAAACTTCAGAGATAACACCAAATTTTACAAAATCACATCTGTTTCTAGGATCTATTAATAAAGTCCTCAATTAGCCCAGCATCTTGAGGAATTATCTCTAAAGCTTCTCGTAGAAAATCTAATTTATTTCGCAGCGTTTGATCTATAAAAATTTTTTCTTCATAAATTTCCTTAAGCTTTTTGTAATAGATCTTTTGATTTGCTGTTAGTTGTTTAACATGATCGATATAAAATAATGGCTCCTGATTTTGCTCATTAAATGAATTCTTTATTAAAATATCTCCAAACTGAGATAGTTCAGTTTCATATGTTGATTCAATATCATCGATGTGGTATAACAAAACATCATTATGGATGTTTACGATTTCAGAAATATAGTTTTTAATAAAATCTTGTCCCAATTGTCTCTCATCGCCGCCAAACCAAGTAGGTTCTCTTTTCAATTTCCAAAATTTTCTTAAATACTCCTTATTTAATTCTTTAATTTTACCTGAAACATCAAGTGATAATATTTTACATAACTTTTTCAGCTTCTTTTCAGTTATTAATAAAGGTTGATATGGAATTACTACATTTGTTAGAGTCGAATAAAAATCATGAATCTTCCTATAAGTTAAATTGCAATTATCTATAATATTGTTAAAAACATACGTGGCCTCTACTTCGTTGTACAATAGTTCATTACTTTTCCTTAGAAAATCATACGTAAGTTTAATAAAGTCGCTTGTAAAAGAGTCTCCGAAATAGAAGGCAATAAAGTCTCCATAACGATAAAACATGTACTGATCCAAATATATCAAATGTCTTTTATTTTTCCCTGAGAGGTTCGAACCAAAATATTTATACCAACCTCTTCTAATAGCTTTATCATTGAAATCCAATGCCACTTGCTTATCAAAAAATAGAGATTCATATAAACGAGGTACGTGTTTCGAAAAAGTGTTCCACAACCCCATGAATGCATGTCTTAAAACCTCTTCCTTACCGAATGGTTTTACTTCCCCAATTCTTAGTTTTTTAGAAATACTACAGATGTTTAAGATTTTTATGTCACCTCCTATAGTTTTTGAAATTTCTCTCTTGAGCTCAACTTTTACCTCTTCACTAATCAAATCGGATTTAGTAAAAACAATAACAACATCAAGGTGATCCATCATATCTTTTATAAATGATATTTCAAATGGCTCAATCCTCTTATTATTAGCACCGAAACAATAATATAACGTATGCATACGTTCAAATACATCACTATTTTCACTAAATCTGTCGATTTGATCAGTCAGTTCTGCATAAAATTCATTGACTGTATCTGGCTCAACTCCTTTGGTATCGAACAAATGATATTCGATATTATTAGATTTAAAAATTTCCTTATTGAAATAATGCTGCGTTACAGGAGCCCCGTCTCCTGTCTCGAATAATGTATTATTGCCAATGATATAATTTAATAATGAGCTTTTCCCAACGCCCGATTTACCGGCGACTACAATATTTAACTTATGCATTATCCTTTTTACTCCTAAATTGTTCCATAAATATATCCAAATTATCCTCGGTTATTATATTCTTTATTATCTCCATATCAAATGAACCTTCAATAATTTGCATGAAAAGCTTTTCAGCTAACTTGGATAAAGCATACCCAAGTGAATACGTTAAACTTGAAGCTACTGTTGCATTAATCAGACCTCCAACAATAGTACCTGCACCTGGGATTAATTTATATAAACTACCCGCCAATGTCTTACCAACAATGGAAATAATTCTAGCTTTTAATATATTAAGTGCAATACCTCCAACTTCTTCTCGTATACCATATATACTAAAAATTTTTAGTGCAAGAACTGTTTGTAAGGCCAATAATGCTGCTGAATCAGCAACAGGAATAGGAGTAGCACCTATTCCAGCAGCAGTGGCAGCTGCCCCGATTATGTATTTTTCAGCTTGTTTAAATTTCACTTTTAAATCAACTTTCTGAGAAAGAATGAATGCTGCCTTTACATTCTCATCCGATATATTATTTGATGACCATTCAATTAATTTTTCAATATCTAATTTAAGATTCGGTAAATTACTAACTTGAAATGTATTAATTCTATTTTTACATTGAGATCTTATTACATCATTTAAGGATGACGCGGTACTACCGTTCTCATCATCTAAATCACATTGTGTAAACACGACCGCGGTAGGAATTTTTAATACATCTACTAAAAATTTAATATTTTCGATGTCAAATGGCAATACTCTAGATGATGAAACATTGATACAGTACCATGCTAAATGCACTTGTTCAGATACTTTTATGAATTTATCATCAACGTATTCTTTTAAATTGGTTTTGAATTCGGCGGAATTTTCCAATTCATACCCCTCACTATCGATAATATTTATAGGAAATTTATCTGACGAAAAAGTGTGAAAACCTCTAGTCTCTGGTTTAACATTTGATACTTTAGCTAGTTTTTCACCAAAGATTTGATTCAATAATGAACTTTTTCCCACACCTGTTTGACCTAATATAAGAATATTTGTATTCTTTATACTATTTACAAACTTTCGATATTCCATGTCAACTTGAGCCTTAATCTCTTCCGTATTAAAAATTTGTTCCATATCTATTTGATTTTTTATCCTTTTATTTATTCAAATCTTTAACCATTTGCGACACATAACCCTTGTGTCTGAACCAATTATGGGCCCAATTTGGAACCATAAAAATATAGCCTGAAGGATCTTCATGCGGCGCACAATCTAACTGATTTCCTATTGCGTATGCAGCCTCCTTTATAGATATATTACACTCTTCTGCGACCTCTTGATGAAGTAAATTATAAGTTACTTTACGTACCATATCAGCAGTCACACACTTATTAGCTACAGCGGGAGCCGCAAGAGCCTGATTTGCCAAAATTCTTTGCATTTGTTCAAAATTGGGAATTTCTACAACTGGGCCTACTCGAAGTGACCAAAAGCAATATGCTCCGTTTACCTTGAACATTTGAAAACCCAGCTTTAAATTTCGATCATTACAAGCTTTAGCTAGACCAGCTAAACGCACATTATCTATCCTCTTCAGCAATTCGTTTATAATAGGTTCCCTTCGCAATTTTCCATATGTATATCCTTCACGATTTATCCCTCTATTTCCTGACGGAATATCCTGATCACTCACATAACATAATTCAACATGGCGTATTTGGTCCACATTCGGATAATCTTTATTTAGCGCTATAAAATCTTGAAGAGTGCCTTCCATAAAATTCAGGTTATAACTTATCGTATACTTTATTTAACTCATCAAATATAAATAAAACCACATTTTTTCACATTAAAAAATTCAATAAATGGCATAACTTAATTTTTTTACACCAAATAATTTTCAAAAATATTAGGGAACCAATCACCACGACACCTCCTGTCCTAATCCCTGTGCATTTTTGCTTTCATAATAAAATAAGCTTTAAAAATAATATTTATGAAATCAATTGTAATCTTAGTCAAAGCCTTAACCAATGGCACTATAGGACTCGCTATTGGCTTGGCATTTGCCACCGCATTTTCGTGGAATAAATGGGTACTGGGTATCGTAGGCTATATCCTTGGCTGGCTCCTCTTGTCCAAAGGTTTTTGGGCGGGTATAAAAGAAGAAACACAGAGGCTTGAGAATGAAGCTGCCCTAAAGGACAATAATTCCAGCCAAAAAGAAAAGGAGGACAACAATGGATAAACGAAAAAATATAGCGCAATGGATTGCTGTCATTATCTGCCTTCTTCCATCACCCATCATTCTAACTGTCATGATGGGTATAGCGAACGCTATGAATATTTCTTTCTTTGTGGCATTGCCTCTACTTGGTATAGCAGGCTTAATTGTCCTGTGGCTTACCTGTTCGGTTTTACACAAGATTATTTACTTCATCATTAAATAAACATTATCATGAGAGGAGTTGTTACAGCCGTTATCTTCCTGCTAATTTTAAGCGGAGCGAGCTCATTTTTATTAATAATTGGTGTCCAGCTGATCGTGGAGATAGAACCGACTATGCAGCCTGGCACTAACTTACAATGGTATACATGGGTGATTCTTTCAGTATTCGTCATATTGAGCTTAAAGGTCATTCTAAAATTGAGCCGTTGGGTCAGTCATAGTTTATGCGATGCTTTATCCAGAAAATCGGAATAAAGAGTAAGAGAACGACACATAATGTCACAGTCTATTCTTAACTTGCTAAAATATCTTTCAGAAATAAAACAGTGCAACATGTCAAAAAGAGAAGCTATAGCAAGATACAACCTTATCATCAAGAAACTACGAAAGCGTCCGGCTAATTTTACCGAGATAGCGGACTATTTGGCTTTAGAGTCGGAGTTACAGGAATATGATTTTAATATATCTATGCGTACATTTCAGCGGGATAGAAAAGATATATTCTCCATTTATAATATCGATATCCAATACGATTTTATACGAAAGGTCTATTACATTGACCAAGAAGAACAACCGGAGTTGAACGAACGGATATTGGAAGCTTTCGACACGTTCAATGCCTTGAACCTCACGGACAGATTATCGAATTATATCCACTTTGAAAAGCGAAAACCACAGGGTACGGAGCATCTTTATGGCTTGTTGCATGCCATTAAAAACCAGTTGCAGATCAAGTTTGTCTATCAAAAATATTGGGAAGACGGATTAACTGACCGTCATGTTGAGCCCTTTGCTTTGAAGGAATTTAAAAACAGATGGTACTTGTTGGCAAAAGACCTCAAAAACGAACAGATCAAAAGTTTTGCACTGGACCGGCTGAAGGAATTGGAGATATTGAAAAAGAGATTTGAATCTCCGAAAAATTTTGATGTAAATGAGCATTATAGACACTGCTTCGGTATCATCAGCCAAAATAGTGACAAGCCGGAGGATGTTATCTTATCGTTCAATCCTTTTCAAGGGAAATATATTAAATCATTACCTCTACACGAATCGCAAGTACTGCTTATTGATAGTGATGAAGAAGTGCGTGTGAGGCTGAAACTATTCCTCACCCACGATTTCTTTATGGAATTGTTATCTTTTGGGAATGACATGAGAGTCATTGCGCCCAATAGTTTAATTGATGAATTAAAATCAACTGCTAAGAATATTCTAACCATGTATGAAGAATAGGAATCGCCTCACTATCTAGTTTAAGCGTAAGATTAAAAATACCCAGTTGTTTTCTCTAAAGAATGGTTATATCAAAAATGAGTATCATGCGACTAAAATAAATACCCATGCATATAATAACTTTCAGTTATTATAACTATCTTTAAAATTATATAAAGCTTAATAATCACACAGCTTGTTTACTCAAATCGCAAAAAACATGCAATTTAAAATGACTTTACGACCACTACTTTTTGTCTGCGCACTAAGCCTGTTGTTCAGCTCTTGTCAAAAGGACGACCATCATGAGCCGAAGGGTCGTATCGATATTGAAACGAAAGATGCTACCTGGACGAAATTGAGTATCCCGGGACAGCTCAGAGGGACATCGGCTATTTACGGCAATATCGACGATACCTTGGTTGTGGCGACAATGTACAAGATTTATATGACTACGGATAAAGGGGCTTCATGGCAGATGGTCCGCGATGAAGGACTTGCCATACCTAGCTTCAGTATGTATCAGGGAGAACTGATGGCTTTAAGTAATTTCCAAGACCATTCGACAAGTCCGACTTTATTCTCGTTGGACCAGGGTAAAAATTGGAGCAGAAAGGGCAAATACGGCTATGAAGTCTATGATAAAGTACGGGTCAATCGAAAAGAAACAAAGATCAGTGAAAAGGAATCTTACAAAATCGTCCCGCAGCCGAAAGAAATCATCGACAAAGAATATGGACGCCCGTTAATGCAGCCCGACAAATTAGTAAGGGTTACTGATAAAGGTGAACAGCTGCTTGATTTTCCTTTCCGCCGACAACTGAACTATATTTACCACGATAAGAAAAACCGACTTTATATTGGCGCTGAAGGAACTCGTTTTGAGTGGTCTGTTAAAGGCAATGAGCGAACTTATCCGACTTCCACAGATACAGCGATCATTTACATCAGCAAACTGCCTATTAACGGACAATAACGAAACAGCACCTAATTATTTGGAAAGAACAAGCGAATAATCGTCCCCTTACCCAGCTTACTAGAGAGATTAACGTTACCGTCCAGACGTTCCATCAACTCTTTAACTAAGGAAAGCCCTATGCCCGATCCCTTTGCTTCAAGCGCATTGGTTCCGCGCTCATGGGCTTTAAAAATGACATCCAGGTCTTCATCTGGAATGCCGATCCCATTATCTTCCAAATAGTAAACAATGCCTTTGCTTGTCTTTTCACTATAGATCGCAAGATAATCCTGCTGGGTATTTTTAGCATATTTCATCGCATTGGAGATCAGATTAAAAAAAATCTGATAAGCGACACCACAGTCTGTATACAGCTTGTAAAGATTTCCCAATCTAAACTCCAACTGTGATGCTGGATAAATAAGTTTTATTTCAGCGATCCATTCAGCGATCTTTTTATCCATTTCTAAGCATTCCATTACCGGATTGGCAGCCCTTATTTTATTTAGCTGCAGGGTTTGGTTAATAATAGACTGAATATTCTCTATGGCAGCTTGCATATGATCAAACCAGTTTTGCTGAACACCTTCAGGCATACTTATATTTTTACGTAGCATTTCATTTCCCATCCTCAGGATAGATAACGGATTTTTTAAATCATGGGAAAGTGTATTGGACAATAGATCAAGCTTTCTATTGAAAGATATTTGCTCTTTTTGGCTTTCAGTTTTATCATAGGCAAGTTTTCGTTCCGTCACATCCCATGAGGTATGTAAAATGACATAGGTATTTCCCTCTTCGTCCAATAATGCTTGGTATTCGAAATCAAAGTACCGTTTCATAATATTTCTCCCTGACACGATATCTGCTGGAGTATCCTTGGCACGATAGGTAATCCCTGTCTTCCAGACATTTTTCAAAATAGATGAAAACCCCTCCTTTTCAAAACTGGGAAAACAGGCACAAAAAGTATGTCCTAAAATTGAGCTGCTTGCACACCAAGTATCCAGCATTGCCTGGTTGGCAAAGGCAATATTGAGATCTGGACTATCATAAATAGCCGTGGCTAAAGGTGACCGTTTTAGAACTGACAACAAAAAGTGCTCATCAAAAGGCATACAGAAAGAAATTTAGTAATCGTCAATCTAAAAATATAGGAAAACTCTTAAGAAATTGCAACAGAAATGATGCCATTCTTTATATCCTTTTTTCGTATCTTAACTTTAAAAAAGTTTAAAATGAATAAACTAGGGAAAAAAATCAGGTTACTTAGGTACCAAAAAGGCTGGAGCCAACAGGATGTGGCAAAGAAATTGGATATCAGTTCCCGCATTTTCAAAAATGGAAACAGGCATTACTGATCTAAATCTCTCGAGATTAATCCAGATCGCCAAGTTATTTAATTTTACAGCGGTGCAGCTTTTATCTTTTTCTGAAACAGATCACGTAAATGATTATGTTGACGGAATAACTTTAATTCAGCAAAAGCTGAAAGAACGGGAAGAGGAAATAATCCAACTTCAGAAAAAAATTATCGATCTTTATGAACTGTTGCACAAAGATTAAAACTTTTAAAATTTAACCGAAATACTGAGCCGAATAAGGTGCAAATAGATAATTGATTTAAAGAGTGTTTCTTTAGAAAGAAAGCCATCCCCTTTTGGAAATGGCTTTAATAAATATTTTAAGCTTAAAAATTCCGTGATTACAGTTTTTCAATTTCTTCAATAGAAAGTCCAGTAATATCACGGATATCCTCTATTTTAAAACCTTTCCTCAACATCTTCCGAGCAGATTCAATAGCTTTTTTACGTTCACCTTCAGCAAGACCTTTAGCGAGACCTTTAGCGAGACCTTTAGCTTCTCCGGACCTCACAGCCGAATTAAAAACGCTTTCAGCATCTCGTTTATGTTTTAGACTTGATTCATATGACATGCGATCTTCCTCCGTTAATTTACCTATTTCTCCTACTTCAAAGATAAGACCAAATATCCTTTTATCCAAAAAAGATGGCAACTTATCCATGGTACTCAAGTGTTTAAGCACATATAGCCACTGATCCATTACAGTACGCAATTCTGTCGGCGTCTTATTGAAGAGCGGTAATGAAACCAATTTGTACCCTAACTTATCATAAAAAATTTCATGCGTATCCTTATCACACAATGCAACATCATAGAAATAGGGGCGTTCGGTATTACGCATTGGAAGGACCTTATCGTCTCCATGGAGCTTAAATTCTAAAACACCAATAAAGTAAACCTCTGGTAGACAGTAATCATTTCCTTTCTTTCCCCTTGACAATTGTTTATTAATCAATCGTGAAGTATAATAAACAGCTCGATCTTTAAAAAATTCTTGAAATAATTGCTGCATTTCAATAACAAATAGCTCGCCATCACTTCCGATACAATGTAAATCGAAGACCACCCGACGCATATCTTCCTGATCACCATCATATTCTACGGATTTGTAGAATAAATCGGCAATTACTTTCTCTCCTTCAAATAAGCTATTGAGGAATTCAATCAAGAGAATTTTATTTTCTTCCCGCCCAAAATAAAGCTTCCAACCAAAGTCGGTATTGGGATCAACATATTTCCCGATATATTTAAACTTTGCCATAATTATTAAGTTACTGGTTATTAGCACAAATATAAATAAAACTAAAATTATTAGCAAACAAAACAAGAAAAAGGACATCGTACAATCTGACCACCTCCACAAATCGTCTCAAAATATCCTCATATTGTCTCAAGCAGCAGTACCTATACTGCTAATGCTGTAAATTTAGTGTTCATATCACACCAATTATATGCAGTATCTTGAATTTGAATATATCCATTTTTTCTGGAGCCGACAGCTGGCCTTGAATACACCCAAAAAAGCCTGTCAAGCCTTTCCATCGTAAACAACCAATATCCTTTAATAAACATTAGCACATGAATTTTAAAATCAACAGTTTTAAAGTGGCTACTAAATTATTGCTATTCAGCAGCAGTTTTTTTGCTGGAGCCGCTTATGCCCTACCCCATGCACCTTATGTGCAGGAGGTCCAAACAACAGTAAAGGGCAGTGTTAAGGACCAACAGGGCAATCCCCTAGCCGGAGCAACGGTGTCTGTAAAGGGAAGCAACCTCAGCACCTCCACCGACGCCAATGGTACATTCACACTGACCAACGTGGAGCGAAATGCTGTCCTCGTCGTTCGAATGATCGGCTTTAGCCCTAGGGAAATCACGTATACGGATGGCTCCAATTTGAATGTGCAACTGGTATCTGACACGCAGCAGCTCGATGAGGCTGTCGTCGTCGGTTATGGCTCCCTTGACAAGAAAGAATTGACCAGTGCCGTTTCGAGCATCAAACAGAAAGACATGGTCGCGGGTGCCGTCTCTCCACTTTTGGCGATCCAAGGAAAAGTTCCGGGACTCAGTGTCATCTCCACCAATGGAACCGATCCTAATGCGGGTATCTCCTTGCAATTGCGCGGTGTCAATTCAGTAAACGCCTCACAGGGACCCCTCGTAGTTATTGACGGCGTTCCCGGTGGCGATATCAATTCCGTAGCGAAAGAAGATATCGAATCCATTAACGTACTACGGGACGCCTCCGCTGCCGCGATCTATGGAACGCGTGCCTCTGGCGGTGTTATCCTGATCACCACAAAACGACCACAGGTTGGAAAGGCACAGGTAAATTTTACCTCCGAATACTTTGTCGAATCCATCCGAAAACGGCCAAAGGTCTTATCGGCAGAGAAATTTGTCGAATATGGCCTCGGTGAAGATCTGGGACATCGCACCGACTGGTATGATGAGGTTACCAACAATAATCCATTTAGCCATCGACAGGTCGCAAACATCAGCGGCGGTTCAGAAAATGCCAATGTCTATACCACCTTTACCAAACGCGACGCCAAAGGAATGGCGATCACCTCCAAGCGGGATGAAATCGGCGGACGGATCAATAGTGCCTTCAAATTTTTCGATGGTTTTGCGGAGTTGAATACCAATGTAAGCTACAACCAAGTGAAAGCGTATGGCTCCAATGGCGACATCTTCAACAACAATGACATTTTTAACATGGCCCTGGTGATGAATCCTACGGAAACACCTTATGATGCCAATGATGTCAGTGGATATAATGTACTGGAAGGTGGTTATGATACCTGGAATCCTGTGGCTGAAGCCCGCCTGCGCAGCGATGAAAAGCAATTCAAATACCTTTTGGCCAATGCGACCTTAAAGTTAAACCTCACGGAACATCTGACCACAAGCGCAACCATCGGGATAAAGAACAACAGCGAACATGGTAACTATTACCGATCGGCACAACATCGCATTTCGCGGGAGAATAATGTGGACGGATTCGCCAAACAATATTATAGCCGATTCAATGACCGCGTCTTCGAATGGACCGCCAACTATACAAACCGCTGGGCCTCTCATTCCCTGAATGCTGTGGCAGGTTATAGTTACCAGGATTTTAATGGGCAAGGATTTTCGGCCGAAAACTCCAATTTCCCCGTTGATGGTATTGGCGAAAACGATATGGGTACAGGAACTTATTTACCTGACGGACGTGCAGGCATTGGCTCCTGGAAAAACCCCTGGGTGAAGCTTGCCGCTTTTTTCGGACGTGTAAACTACTCGTATATGGACCGCTATATCCTGACCGCAACGGCACGTTACGAAGGTTCCAGCAAATTTGCGCCTAAAAACAGATGGGGATTCTTTCCGGGACTTTCCGCAGGCTGGCGTGTTTCCCAGGAATCCTTCTTACGAGATGTCAAATTTATCAATGACCTTAAATTACGTGCGGGCTACGGAGAAACGGGCAATGAAGGCTTTGATGCAAAAGTTGCCACGCGGATGTATAGTGCCGACACCTGGTTTTTGCAGGATGGCAAATGGTTCAGAACCTACGGCGTGATGCACAACCAAAATCCAAATATCAAATGGGAGGTCAAAAAGGAATACAACCTCGGTTTAGATTTCACCGTACTGAACAACCGTTTAAGCGGTCGTTTTGATATCTACAAACGCAAGATCGACGATCTGATTTATGACATCAGCGTCTCACAACCACCGGCGATCCACGATAAAACCACTATGAATGTGGGTAGCATGCAAAATACCGGATATGAATTTGAACTGAACTTTAAAGCCGTGGACAATGATCATTTCAGTTATACCACCAGCATTGTCGCCTCGCATAACAAAAGCAGGCTCAATACCTTATGGGGCAGTCAGACCTTTACCGACCGGAAAGACTTCCCGGCACCTGGTTCGCCAGGCTCGGCGGTTAGGTTGTACCCAGGGCAGGATATTGGCCAGTTTTTCCTCTGGAAATTTGCCGGCTTTACAGATGACGGCTATTGGAAGCTTTATGACAAGGATGGAAATGCCTTTGATGTGCGCGACCGCAACAAGACCGTGGGCGACAAGTCTTTTGTCGGCAATGCGATCCCGACCTTACAACTCTCCTGGAACAACCAATTTACCTATAAAAACTGGGATGCAAGTATCTATATGCGTAGCTGGATCGGCCACGATGTGTTTAATATGATCAATATGTACTATAGCCTGCCCAATGTAAAAGGACAGAATGTATTGGAAGAGGCCTACGACAAACATAAAAATATCAAGGGTGAAAAAGAGTTGAGCGATTACTGGCTGGAAAAAGGCACTTTTCTGAAGGTTGACGCGCTGAATATCGGTTATCGTTTTAGCCAAAATTGGATCAAACCACTGAAATCACTGCGTGTCTATGCCACTGCACGCGACCTTTTTGTATTTACAAACTACAGTGGCCTGGATCCCGAAGTCAATATCAATGGCCTCGAACCGGGATTTGAAGAGCGCAATGTCTATCCAAAGACAAGGACCTTTATGATGGGATTACAAGTAAACTTTTAAAGCGAGCAAACATGAAAAAATACATTTCCATAGCAACATTATCCGTAGCATTATTGCTATCAGGATGCACCAAATTGGATCAGGAATTTTATAGTTCGGTCACGCCGGACACCTTTTTCAAAAGCGAGAAAGACATCAAGGCGGCCTTGTTTAGACCATTTACCCATGCCAAATGGTATATGGGCGAAGACCGTTGGCGCCTTCAGGAATATACGGCAGACAATTTTGCCATTACCACCAAGGGACGCCACTGGTATAATGGTGGCGAGAATGAGCGCTATCATTACCACCGTTGGACGGCGGATGACAATTGGATTTGGGGAAGCTGGCGCGGAACGCTGATGGGGGTTGCCCTCGCACTGGATACAAAAAGTGACCTCAGCAAATTGGACTACGGCAAATTTGCCCTGAGCGACGAGCGGAAAGCAGCAGATCTTGCACAATTAGATGCCTTGATCGCCTACTTTTATCTACGTGGATTAGATTATTTTGGGGGTATGCCTATTTTCGAATCCCTAGACCAAGAGTCCCTACCGCGCAATAGCGATCAGGAACTTTTTGCCCATATCGAAAAGCTACTTAAAGCTGCTATTGAAAATCTTCCGGCAAAGAAGGCCGGGGACAAGGAAGAAGGCGCGATCCGAAAAGGTGCCGCTGCAGCCATGCTGGCACAGCTCTACTTCAATGCAGAGGCCTATATCGGTAAAGCGATGTATGCTGAAAGCCAAAAATTGGCACAGGATATTGTCAATAAGGTTTATGGCGATTATGCCCTAGATACCAAATGGAACGGCGTACATGGGTTTAAAAACAATGAATCGCCCGAGATTATTTGGTCTATGCCATCCGAATTCAAGATGCTAGAGTACAATTGGTTTTATGCCGACTTCTATCATTACAACACGAAACAGTTCTTTGCACAGGACATGGGCGGCAACAATGGAGCCCACCTGACGCCGTCGAAGAAACCCAATGGCTCACTTTATACCGCAGACTTTAAGCTAGGTTCACCTTTTGAAACCTTCGACCAAGGCGATCTACGCAAAGCGTCTTACCTTTATCACGGCTCGGACCAATATGAAGGCATGTTTATCGTTGGTCCCCATAAAACACCGAGCGGCGAGGCTATTCTTGGCGGTGAAGAATATAAGGACAAGCCCTTGAACTTTGTCGACCAGGTCGGCCGCTTTTCAGAAGTTGGGCCAGGGAAAAAATACAGTTCCATCGACCAGCTACCTTCTAAAATGTCTGAAGGAGAGGAAAACACAGGGGTACGCCTGGTGAAGGTACCGATCCCGAATCTCGCCAATAATACCTTACGCTGGGGAGCTGATATGCCGATTATCCGATTGGCAGAGGTTTACTATATGCTTGCCGAATGTGATTATAGATTAGGAAATAAGGAAAAAGCTGCGGAACTGTTCAATACCGTCCGGAAACGGAACTTTACCAATGCTGCCGATCCTAATCCCGTGACTAGCGCCAATATGGACAAGTACCGTATTTTGGATGAATGGAGTATTGAGTTTTTAGGGGAAGGTCGACGACGTACCGATCTGATCCGTTGGAAGGCTTTCACGACAGAAAAGTGGTGGGATCATAATCCAAGTACTTCCACGTATCTGAATCGTTTTCCGGTACCCAACCAGGCTATTGCCGGTAATAGCAGCCTAGCACAGAATCCGGGATATTAAAATTGAAAACGACCGTTTATTTAAAGGAGTGGTCTTTAATTTAATTTTTAAATGTACCTTTGAAAAAATTTAGGTATATTTTGAACATGCAAAGGGTTGGGAACTTCGTTTCCAACCTTTATTTATATATTTCTTTTGGATCGAGCAATTAAAACCTAATCTCTCCGTAGCCGCTTCGCCCATTGTATTTAGAAAATTAATACAGCTTAGATAGTACATATATTAGATTAGTATAACAATTAAAGATCGAAGATACTTCTATTTGCTCCTGAAATTTGGTATTCGGGCAATTTTGGCTTTCATGATGAGCGGTTCGAAGATGGAAAGATCATCAATGCCATATCCTCAGACAGTGATTAACTATATAAAAGACTTCCCAAATAGGGAAGCCTTTTTATAATAAAGTTATAATTTCTTTTCAGCAGGAGTACTGTTTTCATTCTTTTGGAGCTGAGATTGACTCCCTTCAAGCTCTTCGGCCTTAACCCCTTTTGGATTGCTCCATAATTTTTTCTTATAAGCATCCAGCTTCTCCTCGACTTTCTTTCCATCAAGCTGCTGCCCACCATTTTCGGTATCTTTTAGATTCTGTAACATCCCTGGAGAGGATTCGCGAACAATTGTACTTGCAAACTTGTTCTGTACAAAAAAGTCATCCATGCTCATTTCATACAGCCCTTTGTCCGGATCGGAGATATCGACCTGAACCAAGGCATAACGTAACTGTGGAAAGTAAAGCCAAAAAGCTGGTGTAGCACCTACCGACTCTGCCAGTTCAGCCGAAGTTGTTATATTCATCAAGGGTGCCACGCCAATAATGCGCGTCTCCAAGCGACTGCGCTGTTTATCAAAAAAGATATCCTCTTTTACCCGGAATTTGGTAACGCGAGCAGGATCAAATTCATTCAGTGCCATTTTGGAATCAATTTGATTTCCTTCGCCGTCAAAAATTGGGACGAGGACACTATCCGCAAATCGTGCCATTCCTTCCTGAGCACTTAATCTTCCTTTAAAAGAATCGTCATCTGGACTATACAGCGATAGTTTTCCTTTTTCGATCGCCTTCATGACGACCTCAATCAAAGAATTACCTGGAACAGCCAGAATCGCATTCTTTTCATCCTTTAGATCAATATCGCGCCATACGCGCTTATAAAAACGGATATTCTTTTTATTTACCTCAGGAAAGGCGAATGGAACAGCATCTTCCATATTATTAGCCTGATAAAATCCATCCGAAGTAGGAATAGTGTCTTGAATAATATCCTGAGAAACAGCTGCATTTACTGTATCAGGAATTGTGTTCTCCTGAGCTGTCACAGTTCCAATGCATAAGCCCAACAAAACTGTGGTTAATATTTTTATGTTCATCACTTTCAATTTATGGTGATCAAAGAATTAGTATTTACGTGTTTTACTTTGTACAGTAGGCATTTCAAATGCTGACATAACACAACGAAAACCAATATAGGAATGCGGTTCATAGTCAACTGAATAATTTCTTGTTTCGCTATTCAGCTGCTCACCATTGTCTTTCCAAGACCCTCCACGCACAACCTTACGCTTCAATGCATCACCGTCCTTGTTATCCGCATCGTAAAGCAAAGCAGGATTCAAGTCATTCACAAATACGACAGCAGATGGGCTATAAGCATCCAATGTCCACTCAGCCACATTACCGGCCATATTATATACACCAAAGGCATTCGGCATATACGACTTGACTGGTAAAGTAAAGGTTGCACCATCTCGTGAATAAGTTCCTTCTCCCTGTTTAAAATTGACAGCCAACTTCTTTTTACCTTCTGTCCCATCAATTGTCATACGAGAACCAGCAATGGTATCCTGCGGATCCAATTTACCAGAAGCCGCATACTGCCATTGTGCTTCGGTTGGTAGACTCAGACTCAATTGGTAGCCGTTCAGGTACGAATTCTTTAGCACCGTTGCGGCCATTTCATTTGCGCGCCAATCCGTAAAAGCACGAGCCTGTCTCCATGTAACACCAACAACAGGATAATAATCAAAAGAAGGATGCGTAAAATAATTCGCATCCAGCGAAGCTAACTGTGCATTTGGAAAATCTTTAGTCCAAATATCTTCCACAGGCATCACCGCAACCGTATCGGTTACGTACTTCTTTTTCATATTTCCTTTCGATTGCAAATAAGAAAAACGATATCTGATCACTTCTGGATTAAGTGCACGTCTATTGCCATGCATTTCGAGCATAGGAGCGATCCGTTCTTGAATACTCGGATCATTACTTTTCCAAAGTGGTGAAACCTTTTTGACTTTTGCCCAATTGATACGTTTTTGACCGACCTCTTCTCCAGCAATATCCAGAAAATAGCTCTCATCTTGAAGGTAATCCGTTACCGCTACAGAATCAGCCACCCAATTTACAAATTCGCGATATTGCTTATTTGTCACTTCAGCTTCATCAATAAAGAAGGCACTTACACTAACATTTTTACCGACATTCCCACTATCTAAAGAACCCTTAAAAAGGATCGTGCCTGATGGAATATAGACCATACCGGGAGGCGGAGGTAATTTGCCACCTTTAAATGCATTTACCTTTGGTGCCTTATACATAGCAGAATTTGAATTACAGGCCGAGAAGCCGATCAAAGTAGCGAAAGCAAACAGCCCCAAGAGCCTGCTATCCAGCTTTGCTTTAAATATATTTTTCATGCGTTATGTTTTTCGATTAGATTATTTACGATTAAATAGACCATATTTTACACCCAGAGAAACAAAACCATATTGGTCATTGCTTTTATTTTTAATTCCATCGAGGTTATCGTTAAAAGTCAGCGAATGCTGGTAGTTAACATTGATAGCCCATTGGGGACCATACAAAGTACGACCAAAAGGAATATCCACACCGACATTTAAGGGAACAACGAAATGGATTTCCCCTTTTTTATCGTTTAACAACTCTGCCCCTTGATTTACGATCGCATCGACATAACTAGGATCCAATTGGTTTTTGATTCTATTTTTGACCAATCCTGCGCCGGCTCCCACGTAGATATTAGCTATTATTTTTGACAAGGTACTTGCTTGTAAAGTGTAATAGCTATAATTATCATTTTGAGCCAGAAATTGCCCAACACGCACTTTACCGTTCACATTACCCGCAAAATACCGATTTTCGAAATTGCTGTTATAACCATTTCCGGCCAAAATTCCTTTTTCACCGTGCAATCCCACAGAGATAAAAGGAGTGATCAAGTAATCCGCTTCACCATAAAAAGCAAATTTGGATTCCACATTCGCCAAATCTGTAAGACTGATCGTTGCTCCAGCCCCTGCTCCGACACTGATGGGGCGAGAGAACTGTGCCGATAGTTTTCCTATCATGAGAAAGATTACTCCGAATAACGTAAAGAATAGTTTTTTTGTCATTGTAAGTTGATTAGTATTAAAAATATTACAATCATAACGGATTGCTGTAAATAATATTGTCAAAAGAAAACCCCAAGTCGGGTTATCGACTTGGGGTTAAACAACAATAAGGCCAAAATCTATAAGATTATAGATCTATTTTATATTTAAACGATCTTTTAGGTCTTGCCAGACCTTTGCAAGGCCTGTTTTCTTTTTCCCTTTGTCGCCATATCCGTAGCCGTAGCCATAGCCATAACCATAGCCACGCGCGAAATCGACATCGTTGACTACAGCAGCGAGATTTTTCAATTTACCGTCAACATAAAGTTCACGCGGCACTTGCAACAAGCGCTTATCTAGGTAATTGACACGAGATACATATAAAGTCAAATCCGCATTATGTGCAATTAATAAAGTATCCGTAACTAAACTCACTGGCGCTGTATCGACCAAAATATAGTCATAATGATTACGCGCATATTTAATCACATCATCAAAGTGGCCATTCATCAATAACTCGGCAGGATTAGGCGCAATATAGCCTGAATATACCACATCAAAATCATAATTACCTGGTTTTTTAATAATAATATTATCGACATCCATATCCGGATTGATCAGAAATTGTGTAATACCAACATTTGTGTGTTGTAAATGTGATAACCCCAAATAGTCTAATACTTTAGGACTACGTATATCCGCACCCATCAATAATACTTTTTT
Source organism: Sphingobacterium sp. UBA1897 (assembly GCF_002337775.1). Lineage (NCBI taxonomy): Bacteria > Pseudomonadati > Bacteroidota > Sphingobacteriia > Sphingobacteriales > Sphingobacteriaceae > Sphingobacterium > Sphingobacterium sp. UBA1897. Next base: position 92,700 of record NZ_DDGR01000025.1, on the reverse strand, counting down.
ACCAGACATGGATAAGATTTGAGCAAGGTTCGTCGTTACAAAGGATTTTCCCTCACCCGAAATTGTGGAAGTAACAAACACAACTTTTGAGCTATCCTTTTGATCAGCACCAAACATAAAGTTCATATTGGTTCGCAAGATCCGGAAGGCTTCAGCCAAAGAAGAGCGATCATTCAAATGTACGATAGTGTCTTCGGCAGTCGGTATTTCGCCTAAAACGGGGATTTTCACAAGATCTTCGATATCCTTACGGGAGTGTATCTTATTGTCTAATAAAAATTTGGCATAAAGAATAACAAATGGAATAACAAATCCCATTATTAATGCGCCCAGAAGAATAATAACTTTTCTAGGTGCAACCGGCTTACCGTCACCATAGGCCGCATCAATAATTTTGAGATTATCTGGAGTGGCCGCAGCTTTCACTTCGCTCTCTTCTCTTTTCTGTAATAATAGAAGATAAAGCGACTCCACTATCTGTTGTTGACGTGAGATCTTTTTAAAACCTTGTTCTTGATTAGGAATAGAACTAATTCTATTTCTTATCTCGTTCGACTTTCCTTGAATACTACTCAATGCCAATTGGGTGACACGTTGATAATTTCTTAAAGATTGTTGAATATTTTTAACGCTTTCTGATATGTTTTCATTCAAGGAAATAACTGCCGGGTTTTTGTCGGATGCAGACTTTAATAAGTCATCTCGCTCTAATACCAGTTGATTATAAGACGTAATAGAAGCCACAATAGAAGCATCTTGTAAACCAATATTCGATGGCAACAGTTTCCCTTCTTCTTGATTTCTAAGGTAATCATTCATATGATCCACCAATTTCAATTGCGTTTTATATTCAAGAACTTTTTTATCGTTATCGGATGCAGTATTCAAAAAAACATTAGCCTCAGTAGCCATATCTACCATAGAGTTGGAAGACTTGAATTCAGCGACTTTCTCATCCGACCCTGATAAATCTTTAGATATCAAGATCAATCGTTTGTTAATAAAATCAGAAGTAGCCCTCGTCATTCTCAACTTATCGTAAGTTAAATCCTCATTATACACATCAATTAATGAATTGAGAATTAATTCAGCCTTTCTACCTAAACTAGATATCATCGAAAAATTAACAATATAAGATTGCATTTCTTTACTCGGAGTAATATTAATCGAAGCAATACAATCGTCTACAGCCCAGTTTTTGGGAATAACGCTGATTTCATATGAATCATCAAAATCCTTATCCTTTATTTTATTTTCATGAAATCCTATTGAATATTGACCTATTTGTGATACTTTACCGTATTCAAAAACTTTCTTCTCTCCGGATAATAAATCGGTAACCCGAAGTTGATTCTTACCAGTTAATTTGACAAGCAATTTAAAATTTGTAGTATCTTGATCACCATTAATTTGCAAATAGAAAGGCATATCCCTTTCCAATATTTCATTTGATCTAATTTTACCTTTTGAAGCATATTTAATATTTAAATGATGCTTATCTACAACTTTACGCATCAATCTTCTTGATGCTAAAACCTCGATTTGATCTGTAACAAATGCAGCTCGGGTTCCTCCAAAACCTAATGAACTCGACAGCTCTGCTATACCTGCTAGCTCACCCGCAGATGCACTCTTCTCATCTTTTAATAAAATTTTAGCGGTGGTATTATAAGATCTTTGTGCGTAACGCAGATAAAACAGCGCTATAGCCAATGCGAAAAATGATGTTAAGACAAACCATTTCCAATAGTAAGCATATTGCTCGAATAGTTGTCTCAAATTTATTTCCTCTTGATCTTCTTTATTATTTATAGGTTTTGCTTCCATGGATTATATTAACGAGTTAATACTGAAATAACAGTAATTAATAAACTAGCAACAGAGATAATTACATTAGTATTAGCTCCCAATTTAGAATTGTTAATTTGAGATTTATTTGGCTCTACGTAAATTACATCATTTTGAGCTAAATAATAATAGGGCGAATTTAAAGTACTTTGTTTTGTTAAATCCAGTCTATGGATACTTTTTTGCCCTCCTTCTTCACGAATAATCAGTACATTTTCTCTAATACCCCTAATTGTCAAATCTCCTGCCATACTTAATGCTTCTAATACTGTTACTCGCTCTGAAGGTACAATGAAAGATCCGGGTCTAGCAACCTCCCCCAAAACAGAAACTCTAAAGTTATTAAAATTAATGTTGACACCAGGATCTTTTATATAATTAGCGAGTTCGCCACGAATTTTCTCAATAGCCTCTAAACGTGTTAAACCGGCTATTTTTATCTTACCAAGCATAGGTAACGTAATTTTACCATCATTATCAACTGTATAAGTTGGTCTTAAAGCTAAATCCACCTGCTGAGACATTGTTGTAGCCATCATCGTACTAAGCGGATTAAAAGGTGCAGTAACTTTAGGGTCTGCAGCCGTCACAACAACTGTCAATATATCATTCGTTTGTATTTTAGGTATATATTGTTCGTATATAGTATTAATTTGTGTAGAATCATTCTGTAGGTATACCATATTTTTACGTGAGCCACAAGAACATAATAATAATAGCGCCATGGTATAAAATAGCCCCAATGATACACAATGTTTTGAAATTAATTGCATGTTTTATTTAAATTATAAAATTGATTTCTTTTACTTCGATGACAAAAATATACTTTTTTATTCACAAAATCATTAATTTGACAAGATACTAGTAATGTAACGAATATCGCCCCTCATTAGCAACTTTTGTGCCGAAGTTGATGTTAAGACTAATATTATATTTTTCATTAAACGTTATTAAAATAATCAGATTTCCAAGTATAATTATCCAACGGCGCATGGTCCACGAGATAGTCTGCGTAAACCAGTAGTTGACTATCAACTGTTAATGCACGAAAAGATGTTCCGTAGCCAGCAGGTACATGCAATACCTTCATATCCATCGCATGAAGTACAATATTTTTTATACTCAAGTTTTCATCCGGTTTATCCCAATTATCAATCTTTACTAAATCGACGTTGAAGCTGCCTGAGAGCACATAAAACCAGCGTTGTTCAATACGATGTGCCCGCCAGCCTCTAATTAGCTCAGTATCAGCGTTTTTTATGATATAGAATCTCTTAACCAAGCTCATATCAAATTCATTGACAAAACGAATTTGTCCACGCTCATCTTCAGCAATTCCACCTTGAATAAATTTTAATTCTTCCATATTAATCATACTTTAACGAATCTATTAATTATATAACTCTTTAATAGCAAATAAATGATACTCAACACAATTATCAATGTCGCTGAAAATATAAGCTGAATCTGCAAAGCCTTTCCTGAAAATTGGATAACAAAATAACCTATGACAAACTGAATAGCTCCATATAGAAAAGAAATCAGCAATTTGTTTATACCGGCCTCATTTCCCAAAAATTGATATAAATGAGATCGATGAGCTTCAAAAATATTCTCTCTACGCAATAAACGTCTAAAGATTGTCCAAACAGCATCTACACCATACACAATCAAAAATAAGATATAAATCAGATTACCTGTTGTTAAAATCAATAGGCCTAATGCAAAAAGTAAAATATAAGCAATTGCTACAGACCCCACATCCCCAGCAAAACACTTGGCTCTTGCCCTAAAATTAAAAAATGTAAATACCAAGACTCCTTCAAGCGAAAAAATTAAAAGATCTTGTGCGACAAAATTCACTTGCTGATTTACAATAATCAATAGCCCTCCAACGGCAAGGCTATAACACGCAGTGATCCCATTGATGCCATCCATAAAGTTATAGGCATTAATTACACCGACTACGACAATAAATCCAATCAACAAATAATACCACGGCATATCAAACAAATCAAGCTGATAAGTCATCAACAACACGGAAAAGAAATGTATCAATAGTCTTAACTTGTTGGACAGTGTATATATATCATCCAAAAAGGACACTAATGTCATTAAGGACAATCCTAAGAAAAACCAAGTATATTCGAAATCTGAATAGATAAAATATATAATAGCTCCAAAGTAAAAAACAACTCCGCCACCACGCAGGGTGATTGATGAATGCGAAGAGCGTTCATTAGGCTTATCGATGATGTTAAATCGATCAGCAACTTTAAAGTATAGCAATTCTAAAATAAATAAAGCAATCAGAACAAGTAGGTAAATCATTTCTAGGTAAAGTAAAGTATAGTATCTATTTATAGCTAATTTAATGGTTCTTTCGATATATCAAGCGATTCAAAAATAGAATTCTGTGATCTAAATTCCGGAACTATAGACTTAATAATGCTAACAATTTGCATTTTGTCCCTTTCCGGATTTGCCTGCTGTACTAGCTGACAAAGATCATTAATCCTTTTACGTTTGCTTTCTAAATCAATAGTATTTACTTTTGCAATCATAATTTTTTCATGATGTGTCTTCTCTGTATTTTCATCATTTGCCAAAAGTTCTTCAAAGATTTTTTCACCAGGCCGCAGACCTACAATTTTTATATTAATATCATCCGGATAACGGAGGCCTTTGAGACGAATCATCTGCTTCGCTAAATCCATAATCTTTACAGACTCCCCCATGTCGAATACATAGATCTCCCCTCCATTTCCCATGATTCCAGCTTCTTGTACTAATTGGCAGGCCTCGGGAATGGTCATAAAAAAGCGAGTGATATCTGGATGAGTAATTGTAATTGGCCCACCTTTATCAATCTGCTTTTCGAACAAAGGGATCACTGAGCCATTTGACCCCAACACATTGCCAAACCGCGTCACAATAAAAGCAGTGTTGGAAATTTGATTAATAGCACTTACCGCAATCTCAGCCACACGCTTGGTAGCACCCATTACATTTGTTGGATTGACTGCTTTATCGGTGGACACCATCACAAACTTTTCTACCTGATATTTATCAGCTAGTAAAGCCAGATTATACGAACCAAATACATTGGTCCATACGGCTTCATAGGGATTTGCTTCCATCAGGGGAACATGTTTGTATGCAGCGGCATGAAAAATAAGCTGGGGACGATATTGCTCAAAGACTACCTCCATAAAATCTTTATCCCGAACGTCTCCTACAATGAAAGTAAAGTCTTGAAAAAAGGGAGAATCCTGCAGTTCCTGCTGAATATCATATAATGCCGACTCCGCCTGATCAAGCACAACTAACTTACATGCAACCAAACCTATTTGTCGAACTAGCTCAGAACCAATAGAACCTGCACCACCTGTTACGAGCACCACTTTATCTCTCAATGCTGCGTTAATACTAGGGTTATTCAATTCAATCGCTTTGCGCCCCAATAAATCAGAAACCTTTAAGGTACGAATCTGCTGCGCGGCTACACGTCCTTCCAATAGCGCCGCGGAGTTAGGAATAATCTTAATTTTAATGGGCAATAATTCCGCTTTCGCAGTAATATTCTTTAATCGTTCTGGTGAAGAGTTGTCGATGGCAATCACGAGCTCTTGTGCACCACCAACCCTTTCTAACAAATTCATATTTAATTCTTCTAGCGAGCGAATACGCACTCCTTGTATATATCGACCAATACGGGTTGGGTTATCATCTAAAATAGCAACCACTCTGTATCGATTACGGGTGCCCAGCTGTAAAAGATTATAGGTATTATGGCCCATATTTCCTGCGCCAAATAGAATAACGGGAATGGCATTTTGACGATTGTTCCAATAAAACGAATGGTACGCTGTTTTATAAAAAAGACGGGTAGATGCCATCGCCATTCCAGTCATTAGCCCATGAAACAGCAATTGCGATTGCGAAAAATAGTATCTTTGCTCTAAATCATACGCAGCAATAAATTCCCATATATAAGATAAAATTATAGTTAACGTAAAAGCTACCGCAACACAATTTCCAATCAATTTTAAATCACGTAAACCTGTACGCCTAACAATACTTTGATACGGTTTAAACCATAAAAATACGATTAAATATATACAGGTAACCCCAAGCGATTCAAATAACATCAGCGAAGTTGAAATTGCTCCACGGTGTTTTAGCACCGAGATATAGCTAAGAATGAATGATATCCAAACCGAAAATAAATCGATGAATAGCACTAGCCAACGAGGACCATCTTTTCTTAAAAATCTAAAAAAAGCTTTTTTTTCAGATCGTTCCATAAATTTCTAACATTAGATATTCAAATAAGATGAAATAAATTCAATATTAACTTATTCTGTTGCAAAAGACTTTATTGTTAGTAAGAGTCCCTCCTTCGCTGATAAAGGTAATGTATCAATATCCAAAATTTTTTTTATTTTAGTATTAGATATAAGTAAACTGCTAGTCATTTTCTTTAATCTTGTACTGTTTAAAGGCATTGGAATCACATCTCCAATTTTTGCAATGCTTTTAATTATAAATTTTGGTATATACAAGTTTAATACACTTTTACCTGTTACCTCTTTCATGATCTTTACAATTTCAGATGTAGAAATAGATTCGTCGTCAGCGATATGATAAATTCCAGTACTCAATTTATCAACATTCTCTATTATTTTCTTTATAAAGAAAGCAAAATTTATAGATGATATAAGTGACCTCCTATTTTCAAAACAAGATAATGGATAAGGTACTCCTTTAGAGATAATTTTATAAAGTAAGCCCAAATTCCCTTTATCTCCTGGACCATGAACCATCGGAGGGCGAAGAATTATTAACTTCTTATTAGCTGGCATCGTTTGTTCTAAGAGCCAATTTTCCGCATCAAGTTTAGATTTTCCATACCAAGATACCGGATTACATTTGTCTGTTTCCGTTAGCGGAATATAGGATTCAAATTCTTCTACAGCGGCGATTGAACTGATATGAATCATAAGAGAACTATCAGAAGCTAAAAAAGTGGTGAATATTTCTTTTATAAGATCTACATTAATTTGATAATAATCACTCTGATTAGATAATCCATTATGATCGTGCGCTTTACCTATTAAATTAATTATCACATCATTATTTTTGTCAAAATCTGATTTCCATTTTTCATCTCTCAATGAAAGTGTGCTTAGATTTAAATTGGGTTCAGATTTTAGCGAGTCGAGTAGGTTTCGGCCTATCATCCCAGTTCCCCCTAAGACTTTAACATCTATTTTCATATCTATTACTTCGTATAAGATTTAATAACTTGGTAATAACCCATAAAAAGGCGCTTTAAATATTGATCGCGGTTAATAACTGTTTCGAATTCGCCGGTCGTAGCTCTTTTTGAATAAATATTATTTTCTGAATGCCACCAAAAAATACCGTCTACTTTTTTATTATCGTAATTTGCATTCAAAATTTCTTTTATTGTCTCTCTAAATATATTTAGAGAGACAAGTTGCCAAGCATTTCTCTTATCGATTGGATTTACTCTATGCCACACAAACGGATATATAGGTTTATTATATTTTTTGGCCGTTCTCAATGCAAATCCTATATTGGCCTCTATATAATCTCTATTTTTAGTATTAGAATTCGGATATCTAATATACATAGATGGAGCAAGAAAGTCCTGTTCTCTAATAATTTTATTTAACTTATCAATTCTTTGGAGATGAGTCCTATCTGTGGATTCATACCTTGGAAATGGTATATTATAATAAGCACATTTAATCTGAGGTCGAAGTTTTTTAACAAACCTCAGTGCATCTACGTATTGTTGAATATAATTAGAAAACCTCACATTATTTTTTTGAGCGAATAATTCTTTTAAACCTTCTCCCTCCCAGTTTAAAACTAGAAAACCACTATCATTAGGATTGGGAATATCCTGTAGGATAGTTTTTTCTAACTTCGTCAAATCAAGGTTATCATTAGTAAGAAATTTAGATTCGGTAAATATTCGAAATTCCGAAATACGATTATCTTTGATCAAAGATTCAATAGCTTGATTGCTTAAATCTTGTCGCATGAATAAATGCTGAGATCTTACACTTAAACAAAGAACTATCAGTGCCAAAGTTATTGTTAGTTTTTTCATATCTCTATTTAGTTAACCTTATATTCTTCCGTGGATCATACCTGCCCATTAATTTATGAACCTTTCCTACAAATTTCTTGGGTAATAACGTGCGAATAACAGGCGCAAATACAGCAATTCTTGTGTAAAAAGGAAGCCCCAATAATTTTGCTCCCCTATACCCCATCATCGCCTGATTAAGTGTTACTTTCCATCCATTTTTACTATAATAATTATCTGTAAATCTATATTTTATCAAAAATTCTGGCATATTTTCTATTTTAAAACCAGCATAAGCCGCGCGAATCCATAAATCATAATCCTGTCTACGTATAATTTTAGGATTGTATGATCCTATCTCTATTATTCTTGATCTTCTAAAACAAATAGTTGGGTGAATAAGTGGATTAGTCCACATTAATTTGTAGATATCATCGCAACAGGATGGATATTTTCGTTCAGCTATAATATTGTCATTTTGATCAATGTCATAAGCCCAGCCTCCTAAAATATCGACATGTGGATTATGACTCATGTATTCGAATTGTCGCTTAAACCTATCGACAAGGCAAATATCATCAGTGTCCATTCTAATAACAATATCAAATGAACATTCTAGTAAACCTTTATTTAATGAATAGCCCAAGCCATGATTTACATCAAAAGAGATAAATTTAAAAGGCAAACTATCTTTGTAAGAATTCAAAACACTTTCTAACGAATCAGTTAGTGGACCATCTTTTACAAAAACGATTTCATCAGCTCTTAGACTTTGTTCAGAAATACTCTTCAAACATTTATCTAATTGATTAGGATTATCCTTAACAAAACAGGAAATTAGGACGGAAAAACTCATATTATTTAATTTTAATATAATATTGATTACGCGCTCCATTAAAAACAGAATCAAAAAAAATGATTTTGTCTTTTGAACTGAATCTGGGATGTAAATCACACCGTGATGGGCCTTTAAATTCTATACTCTGATAAAAACTGGCCAATTTATCGCATGTATTTTTTGATTTATTAAACAAGAAAATCGATTGAAGTCGAGACTTATCAGGATAGGAATCAAAGACTATAAAATTTTTATTCGCTGAAGGATGCCCATCGCCAACTTTGTTATCGTTCATACCGTCAATAGCTTTAATTTCAAAGGTACTAGTATTGATTTGATAATAAGCATCAATATTATTGTATCTTAAATATCCAACAATATTGCTATCGTCTAACCATGCACAATGGCTAACCATATTCTCATCAACTAAAACGCTTAGTTTATCAAAATCAGAATAAATCAACCTATCATATCTAATACCTTTATCATAATAACGGTGAATAAAAATAAAACTACTTCCAGAATCATTAAGCATAATGTGATTTACTGTATGTACAGTTGAATCAGAATACTTAAGATTTTGCAAATCTGCTATATCTTTTAAAGAATGTAAGATCTTTTGTTCTTCATTATTATAATTGATTAAAATGATACCGTCATTTTCAATATTCAATAGTTCTTCTTTATCAAGATCTTTCCCCACCTTATAGCCATAATCTTTTGTAGTGGCCATCAATCTTTTATAATTAAGAGAAAGATAAAAACCTTTGCTCGAAGAATCCTGAACAGGACAGAAAATAGTCTTTACGATACTTCTTTTGGACAAGGAATATATATTTGCTATAAAGCGATCACTTTCAACATGATAGTCATTATATATTACCCAATCGTCATCTATCCATTGAGCCCTCGTCCCTTGTTGCCAAGTGTAAGCTAAAGAGCTGCCAATATTAATCACTTCTTTACTAAATATATTAACCAATATAATTTCCAATCGCTCACCACTTACGGTATCACTCTTTGTGTCTCCCTTACTTAGATGACTTAATACCCAGCCTGAATTATTCATCGGATATTTATCGTAGTATCCAAAAAATGATTCTTGACCGTCCTTAGGATCAACTACGGGAGAAAGCTCACTCACAAGTTCAAGATTAATCCACGACTTATATGGTGCCTTATGTGTTATAGCATTAAATCTAACATAAATATCTTTTAACACGGCTTTAATTCCGGGTAATTTGGATAGCGACTTCGCTATTAGGCGCTCTTTTAAACTATAATTACTCATATATTAGAATTTATTAGTATACTCAGCTAAATATAGTGCCTGATACCTGTTAGACATAATTTGAGAAGAAAACTTTGATTTGAATAAACTATAAGACGCATCCGACATATCGTTATAGCTAAGATCTCTAAACGCTTCTATTTTCCTTTTAAAATCGTCAGAATCATTTAATGAATACAATAAACCTGCACCATCTTCTATTAAAATCTCTTTATGAGGAGCAATATCGGATAGCAGTACTGGCTTTTTCATTGACATTGCTTCTAAAACAGACATGGGAAGTCCCTCGGTTATTGACGAGGAAGTATAATAGTCTGAAATAAACAAATAATCATAAATATTTTCCTTAAATCCAGGAATTATTATAGAATCTGTTTCCTGTAATTTTAACGTAGGATATAATGGTCCCTCTCCAAGTATTATCAATCTGAGATTTTTATCAGAAATATTATTAAATGCCTCAATCAAAAATTGGAAATTCTTTTCCTTCGAAAACCTTCCAAAGGAGATAAAGTACCTGTAAGAAGGATCTAATCCGAGCTGTTTGCAAATAACATTTCTATCTGTATGTGGATAATTAATCCTACTAACACCGTTTTGGATATAAGGGAAATCTAGATTATCATTCTCTTTAAACTCTTCACTTATACTTCGCGAACAACAAATTGGATATTCAATTTTACGCAATGCCATTTTATTTAGCGTATTAACAACACTACCAATAACCCCCCCTTTTTTCTTTTTGAGTTGAATTCCGGGATAAATGTGAATTGTGTTAAACCTAATTTTTCCTCTTAATAAAACACTAATAAAAAGCGTTGGCAAACAATGTGAATGAACTATTTCAATCCCTTTTTCGTCTAATTCCTTTTGAAGCACCTTAGCTTTTTTTAAGATATTAAATTTTCCTCCTTGCTTGATTTGCGTTATGTGGACTGGATATTTTACAAATTCTCCTAAATATGAGTGATCAACCTCATTCTTAAAAGTATAAATATAAACCTCGAACTTACTATAATCTATGTGTTTGATCTTCTCTAGCAATACCTTAACTGGGCCCTTTTTGGGTAAATAAGAAGACAAGAAAGCAATTTTTATTTTCATCACTTAAAATATATTTCTTTTTATAACATCGAGATATCCTGTACCATATCTCAAATCTGGTTCTACGTAATTTCCTTCAGCCCATTCATTCCAGGACATGAGAAACAACAACTTTCTATCTTCTTCTTTATTTTCCACCAACTCTAATGCTTTTTTTAAATGTTGCTCGAATAAATCGGGAGTGCTATCATGATAAATAATAGCTGCTTTTCCACTCCGGGGAGTTCTATCCCAATTTGGCAATAAAGTCGGATAGACATTGTTCCACTTATCCTCTTCAACATATAAATGTTTTATAATATCCTTGTATTTGTAAACATCAATGTAATTGAGATTCAATTTTCTAGAACAATATTTTAAAATCTTTGCTTTTATACCTTTAACGTTCAATTCGGCTCTGAACAGTCCCCTAGAATTAACAGCATCAAAACCGAGTTCTAAGACGCTTTTGTAGCGAGATGCTGCAGGTTCATTCTTCTTCGGAATGTAGTTTACTCTTTTATGCTGACTATCATAATAGAAGCCAGATAGACTACTTTGTATACCTACAAAGTGTATACCTGGTAAGCCATTCTCCAAGGCAAGCTCATTCCAGGTAGTAATAAATACTTTAGGATCAGGAATTGCATGTGGATCGAAAACGAGAAACACTGGCTTTCCATCAACTTTAATATACCTTTTGTCTTTAAACGCTTTTAAATTATAATAAAAATGTTCTTCATACTGCTTTTTACCAGCATATAGTTGCTCCATCAGTAAACCATCCGATTGAAGCAAGGATTGACTTTTTTGCCAAGTTTTATTTGACCAAGAATGGTTCGCCCAAGCTAAGCAAAATGGAAAATCAGGTTTCCCCAAATTTAATACATCTTCAAAAGGTTTCTCCAAAAGCATCTTACCGCCACCAAAGTAATATTGCCAATAACAAAATCCTTCTATTCCCGCATCTTTTGCTAAATCAACTTGCTGTTGTCTTATTTCTGGATATCTAAGATCATAATACCCTAAATCCGCAGGAACTTTCGGCTGATAGTGGCCTTTAAATAATGGCCTTGCCTTTCCAACATTCGTCCATTCTGTAAACCCTTTACCCCACCATCTATTATTTTCTTCTATTGGATGAAACTGTGGTAGATATAAGGCGATAATTCTAGCTTTCTTTTTATTCATTCTATCAAGATTTTAGCTTCAAAATATTAATATAAGTATTTTGTATCTTTTCTATATATTGTTCATTTGAATATTGAACTATATCTTTATGAGCTTCGTAAATAAGTGTTTGATAATCGATTTCGTCATTATCAAACATTTTTAAATATTGAATCAATTCTCTAGGAGTTTTATATAGAAAACCATAATTCTTACCTCCCAAAATTTCAGATGTTCCAGCATTATCATATCCAATTACTAAACATCCGTTAAACAGTGCTTCAACAGTAATTCTTCCAAAACCTTCACTCAGTGAAGGAACAATCAGTGCTTTAGCATTCTGCATAAGAAGATCAATATCATCCCTCATACCTAAAAAATCTACACTATCATCCAAATGGTTTTCGACAACAAAATTTTCTAACTTTTCTTTAAAAGCTATATTTTTTGTATCGCCTGCTATTAATAACCGGATTTTACTTTCATTATCTTTTTTAAACTCTCTATACACTTTCAATAGATCAAAAATTCCCTTATTTATTTCTAATCTTCCTGCGTAAAGAAAATAATTGTCTTTACAACGATTAAACACCTTATCTTCAAGACTTTTAATACCGTTATAAATCAAGACACTATTTGATTTACTTAATGAAAAATGATTAAAAATATCTTTAGAAATTGTTATGTTAAAGGTATTTCGCTTAAGAAGATTTTTAAAAGATGATTTAGATGGAAAAGGGGAAAAATTAAAATCTAAATCTTGATACTCTCTAAGATGCCATATATGGGGAATACCACATTTTAAACTTACGTAGTAGCCAAAATGAATAGTTCCCACATTTGTATGGATGATATCAATATTAAACTTATTAGATATAAGTTCTATTCTCTTCTGTGCAATATAGTTAGTATATCTATATCTAATAATGTTCAATGGAAATAATAAATTCCGAATTATACCTTTACGATAAGGATAAATATCTTGAAAATACGACACTACAAAGTAATCTATACTATATTCATCAAATATCATACATATTTCCCCTCTATTAGGAATTAATACAATAGGTCTGAATTTAGATTTATCTAAATTTAAAATAATATTTAAAAATGATTTATTTGACCCTGCATGCTTTGAGGAAGAGTTCAAAATAAATAAAATATTATTTATTTTTATTTTGTTCGACATAATTTTTAAAATTAGAAATAGCGGATACAAAAATCAAAATAGAAACTAACCAATATGCATACTCACGTTGATAAAAATTTAATACAAATAATACAAATAGAATTGAAGAGTAGTAATTAACACGACTTTTCCGCCAAACAGAAACATAAAAACCTGCTAGTAATACTAGACCAATCAATCCATATTTAAATATAAAAACTTTGTATCCAGCAGCTCCCTTTTTCCACTCATATGAAGTATATTCAACACTTCCTACACCTGCAAACAATTTTGATGATTTTGAAAATTCATCAAAATTTCGATCAAATATTTGATTTGTTCTATTATCTCCAGCAACAGTACCGTCTTGAACCTCTAATCTAGATAAGATTAATCTATTAAAGACATTATCATCCCCTGAAGAAATCGATAAAATAAATATTAGTCCCAAAGAACCTAATAATAACAAATTAACAAAACTTTTAACGTTTGATATTTTGATAAAAAAGAAAGCTAAAAAAACCAAAACATAAGCTGCAAGAGAAAAGGATAATATAGTAGCAATAAGGAAAACATATAAAAATTTGTGGTTTTTGAAGTCAAACTTATATATATAGAGGAAGAAAGGTAAACATAACCCTAAATGTCCAGGCTCTAAAAAAAGCCCTTGAAAGCGAGGGAAAACTTCCAACGAATATTGATTGAATATTTTCAAGAAGATATAATAGTTCTCATATTGATAAGCCCCCTTATCACCATAAATAAGAATATCATGAGGAATACTTACACGCAATAGAAACAAAAGCCATCCAAAAAGAGATAAACCAAGTATAATGGCAAATTTCTTCGTGAAGTAATCTAAAAACTGTGATTTTATATCATCTCTTAATAAAATAAAGAATGTAACTATAATAATCTCGGAAAAGCAAAATATTATCCCATTGATATTTTCATCAATGGAAAGATAACATCGTAGCACAAAAAATAGCAGTATTGGAAAAGCATTTTTATTGTTTATTCTATTAAAACTATTTGGAAGAATATTGCAATATGTAACAGACATTAGCGCCGCTAAAATACTTAGATATGGTCTTACATCCCAAAAATATCTAAAATACATAGATCCTAATGCTGCTACTAGTAACAAAAAGAAATAAATTGAAGTTAGTTTACTTTTCTTCATCTTAGTTTGTTTCTAAAAAATCGTACTATATTTCCCTTTTCAAAAGAACTCAATCCAACTAAAAAGATCAAAATAATATATAAAATATAGAAAGCTCCCACTTCGAATAAACGAAATTTCCAAGATACAATTGAATCCAATTGATTTAATATTAAATGATGAATAATTACTGGAATGGAAGAGATAATAATGGTTTTGATTATTATTTCCCAAATATAAGAACGTACATTTATCTTCAAATATAAGTTAACTATATAAATACGAATGAACAGTGCAATAAAATAAATTATATTCATAATCCAAATTATCGCAATTGGTTTAGCACCATAATAAAAAAATAAACAACCAATGGGAACAATCAATAAGGTGACCCCTCCGACTGTTATTTGATATTTTTTTATTTCTCCATATGCTCTCACTAGCTGGGTAAGGGGGTTTTCTAAACAAGATAGAAGCACAAAAAACATCGATGCCTGAGTAAATATGATAATATCTGATGATATTGTTTTGAGCCACAAATTCAGAATAAACTCCATATTAATGTAAAGAGGAATTACCACTAAGAGAATAAGGTATAATGTAAGTTTAGAACTTCCTAATATTAACTTACGTGTGTAGTCAAAATCTTTCGCTGCAAAAGATTTAACAATTTGCGGAGATACCGCTATAAAAACTGTATTACTCAGTTGACTTAAGACATTCACAACTCTGTTTGCTATCGCTCTACTACCAGTTATAGCTGGGCCAAAGAATAAGTTCAATACGATATTTACACCTTGATCATTGGCTACTGTAGTTAAAGAGCCAAATAAGCTCCATTTAAAAAAATTAAATATTTCTGCGAATCTAGACCTAACAATGGTTCTATAATATTTGACATCTTTTAATGAATGTCGAACAAATAAAGCATAAATTAAGAAATTGAGTACCGATATTAAAAGTAAGAATAACCCATATAGTATTAATGGATCGTAAGATATAATTTGCAACAAGTAAATAACAAGCAATTTAGCGGTTACGTCAAATATTGTTAAATATGAAAAAAATTTCATTTTTTCATATGATATTATTAAAGCATTTAGTGGAATGATGATAAGAGTGAAAAAGAACGTTATACAGGTTATCTGCAACAGTCGCAACGCCGCATCTATTCTATTTATTGGAATGTTTATTTCTTTCACAATTTGGGAACCAAATGCAAACATAACAAGCCCAACAATTAAACCAAAAATAAAAAAAAGATTAAAAATTGTGGAAAAAGTATAACTAAGTTTTCTAAATTTCTTTAAACCCAAATCGTGTGACATGAATCTTTGCGCCGCTGTAGCTAAAGATATACTCACGAAACTAATTCCTGTAATAACTCCGTAAACTAGATTATATATACCGTAATCTACTATACCTAAAACTTCCAATAATACTCTGACGGTATACAAAGAAACCACTAGAGTAACTATCATTCTGATAAATAGAAATATTGAGTTTTTTAAAATGGAAGACTGCTTATCCATTCAAAACGACTTTTAATAAATAATCACCATATCCACTTTTTCTTAAAGGCTCTGCAATTTTAATCAGCTGTTGTTTGTCAATATACCCCATTCTATAAGCAACCTCTTCAATTGCGCCAATTTTAGTTCCTTGCCGCTCCTCAATAACCTGTACAAACTGACCAGCTTGCATCAACGATTGAATTGTACCTGTATCTAACCATGCTGTACCGCGATCAAACACCCCAACTTTTAACTTACTTTGTTGCAAATATACCCTATTAACGTCTGTAATCTCCAATTCCCCACGGTCGGAAGGTTTAATACTTTTTGCTATTCTGACCACATCATTATCATAAAAATAAAGTCCGGGGACAGCATAATTTGACTTTGGCTCCTTGGGTTTTTCTTCAATTGATACAACCTTGTTATCTTTATCAAACTCTACCACACCGTAACGTTCTGGATCATGGACTTGATATGCGAAAACAACACCGCCTTCTGGGTTAGCACATGATTGCAAAAGCTGCGACATACCTGATCCATAAAAGATATTATCGCCTAAGATCAACGCTACTTTGTCATCACCAATAAATTCTTCCCCCAAAATGAAAGCTTGCGCAAGTCCATCTGGCGAAGGTTGCTCCTTATAAGAAAATTTGCATCCAATATGAGAGCCATCTCCCAAAAGCTTTTGAAAATTGGGAAGATCTTGAGGTGTTGAAATAATCAATATTTCGTTTATACCAGCAAGCATCAAAGTTGATAATGGGTAATATATCATCGGTTTATCATACACTGGCATCAATTGCTTTGAAACAGCTAAAGTCAGTGGATGCAGACGTGTTCCGGACCCACCGGCTAGAATTATTCCTTTCATGTTCTTTCGTTCTTGATTTGTCTGCTATTATTTATCTTCAAGTTTTTCCAACATCTCCACTAAGCTAGATTTCCATGCGGGGATATTCACATCAAATATATTCTTGATTTTCGCTTTATCCAACAGGGAATATTTTGGCCGTTTGGCCGGTGTTGGATACTGTTCGGTCGCAATTGGATGAATTTTACAATCTAAGTGCTTAATCTCACGGATCGCAACAGCAAAGTCAAACCAGGATATTTCGCCTTCATTTGAAAAGTGAAAAATACCTTTCGCCCATTTGTCACTATGAGCTATTACCATGATCGCCCGTGCTAAATCCCTAGCGTATGTAGGTGACCCTATTTGATCTGCAATAACGGAAATTTCGTCACGCTCAGTCATCAAACGAATCATGGTTTTAACAAAGTTTGCGCCGTAGCTTGAATAGACCCAAGCCGTGCGAATAATAATCGCATCAGCTTCTGAATCAATAATAGCTTCTTCGCCTCTTTGTTTACTCAATCCGTAGACATTAATCGGATCAGTAGGTTCGTCCTCTTTTAAAGGTGCACTACTGTTTCCGTGAAATACATAGTCTGTAGAAATATGAATCAATTTTTTATTATGCTGCTTTGCCCACCTAGCCATTCTCGCAACAGCTTGATGGTTTATAATATCAACCAATTCAGCTTCAGACTCCGCTTTGTCAACAGCCGTATATGCCCCACCACTCACAATAAGATCTGGATTTATAGTTTCTAAAACTTCCAAGACTTTCTCCAGATCATCCAATGGCATTTCTTCCCGATCAACGAAAGCAAATGCGTCATCAGGATATTGTACACTAAGGTCTTTGATTTCTGACCCCAATTGCCCGTAGGCTCCTGTAACTAGTATCTTCATCTTTTTTAGCCTTTTGCTATAAAAACTTCTTTAAAACTTAATGCCTCCCTATCTTTATCTGAAAGCAACAATTCCGCTACAGGAAGCTGCCAATCAACAGCAAGATCTTGGTCAAGTGGATGGATGCCACATTCAGACTCCTTATTGTAAAAATTGTCACACTTATAGAAGAAAGTAGCTGTTTCGCTCAATACTACGAAACCATGCAGGAAACCTCTAGGGACAAAAAGCTGCAAATTGTTTTCTTTTGATAAAACTACACTAATGTGCTCGCCAAAAGTTGGTGAGCCAGCTCTCACATCTACAGCAACATCCAATACCTCGCCCTCGAGCACGCGAACTAATTTAGCCTGTGCATGTTCACCAGCCTGTGCATGTAAACCGCGCAATACTCCTTTAGTGGAAAAAGATTGATTGTCCTGCACAAAATGCGTTTCAGCACCTGTAAGCGAATTAAACGTTCTTTCGTTAAAGCTTTCAAAAAAATACCCTCTACTATCACCGTATTTCGTAGGCTCTAAAATAAAACAGCCTTTTAACTTTGTTTCTGTAGCTTTCATGCTGTACTATTTACTATATTGTTTATTATAATAATTCTGGTAATCTCCGGAAGTAACATTCTCCAACCAAGACTGGTTATTTAAAAACCAATCAATCGTTAAAGACAACCCTTCTTCAAATGTCACAGATGGCCTATATCCCAACTCTTGGTTTATTTTGGTTGCATCAATAGCATAGCGTAGATCGTGACCAGGGCGATCTTTAACATAGGTAATCAATTTTTCAGAAGTACCTTGCTCATGGCCTAATTTTTGATCCATTTGTTTACAAAGCTCTTTTACCAAATCAATATTTTGCCACTCATTAAATCCGCCAACATTATAAGAATCACCGTTCCTTCCGTTATGAAAGACAAGATCTATTGCTTTCGCATGATCAATAACAAATAACCAGTCACGTGTGTACTTACCGTCTCCATAAATCGGAAGCGGCTTATGATTTAAAATATTATGAATGCAAAGTGGAATTAATTTTTCAGGAAAGTGGTTTGGTCCATAATTATTAGAACAATTGGTCAAAACTACAGGCAATCCATAGGTATCGTGATAAGCACGGACAAAATGATCTGATGAAGCCTTCGAAGCAGAATATGGCGAATGTGGATCGTACGAAGTGGATTCTGTAAATAGTCCTGATTCACCTAATGTACCATAAACTTCGTCAGTAGATACATGATGAAAACGCTTTCCTTCAAAATTTTCTTTCCAAATATGACGGGCAGCATTTAATAAATTTACCGTTCCAATAACATTGGTCATTACAAAAGCAGTGGGATCTGTAATAGACCTGTCAACATGTGACTCCGCAGCTAAATGAATAACGCCATCAGGCTGATATTGTTCAAAAATCTTTATCATTTCAACTGCATTTGTAATATCAGCTTTAACGAAAGTATAGTTAGATTTACTTTCAATATCTTTCAGATTTTCCAAATTACCAGCATAAGTCAATGCATCAAGATTAATAATTTGAAAATCTGAATATTTATTAACAAATTCTCTCACAACATGAGAACCAATAAATCCAGCCCCCCCAGTAATTAAGATCGTTTTGAACATATATCTATTTCACGTAATTGTTATACCATTTTACAAATTCAGCTACTCCGGATTTCATCGGTGTAGTACTGTGATATCCTAGTGCATTCAAGCGTTCAGTGTCAGCCCAAGTTCTTGACACATCACCGGGCTGCATTGGTAGCATATTTTTATCTGCAACTTTACCTAAATTAATCTCCAACGTTTCTATAAATTCCATTAAAGATACTGGCGAGCCATTTCCGATATTGAAAACTTGATAATATGCTTGTTCTTGATCCACAGTTGGGGGATTATTTAGGGTAATAATAATTCCTTGTACAATGTCATCAATATAAGTAAAATCACGGCTCATTTGACCGTTATTAAACACTTTGATTGGTCGATTTTCAGTAATGGCTGAAGCAAATAATATAGGTGCCATATCTGGTCTACCCCATGGTCCATATACTGTAAAAAAACGAAGTCCTGATGTTGGGATTTGATAGAGATGGCTATAGGTGTGTGCCATTAACTCGTTGGCTTTTTTTGTGGCAGCATATAGACTTACTGGATAATCAACACGGTCTTCCTCCGAAAAAGGTACTTTACCATTTTCGCCATAAACAGATGAACTTGAAGCATAAACTAAATGTCCAATCTTGTGATGACGGCAACATTCTAGAATATTAACAAAGCCAACAATATTGCTATCGACGTAAGCCATTGGATTTTCTAAACTATAGCGGACGCCTGCTTGTGCAGCCAAATTGACAACAGAATCAAAAGATTCTTCTTGAAAAAGTGCTGGTAATTGCTCTCTGTCCTCTAAATTCATCCGCAGAAATGTCAGTTTACTATAAATACTTGAAGTCACTTTATGATTAAACTGTTCAGCTTCAGAACGATCTATCCCCAATTCATGGAGACGCGCATACTTTAAATTCACATCATAATAATCGTTGATGTTATCCAAACCTACGACAGTGTTTCCCTGCTCCGTTAAGAGTTTACATAGATGAAAACCGATAAAGCCCGCAGCTCCGGTTACCAATATTTTCTTATAGTTCATGACGTGTTTTTACTAATGATGGTCTATATGTGCAGCAATAGGACATAACCGATAGGGCTATATACATAACGAATACAAGCAATCTTAGTTTCTGGGAACGATGAATGTCCTTCTTTGTGCATGATTTATGACGTTAATTATCCTTTTCGTTGATTATTCACCAATAGCATAGTAATCAAATCCTAGCTCATTTAACTGTGCACGATCCAATATTTTGCGTCCATCAAAAATAAAGGCTGGCTTTTTCATTTCTTCTTTGATCTTAGCCCATTCGTAATTTTTAAATTCATCCCATTCGGTCAATACCGCAACAGCATGAGCTCCCTGTAACGCTTCATAAGGATCATTAACAACCGTTACTAAGCGTCGGTTTTCTTCTGCTGAACGTGTACCTAAATAATCCAAATCTTTGTAAATTTGTTCTGCAGGCACTTTGGGATCATAAACCACTACATGTGCCTCTTCTTCCAAAAGATGATCGGCTACATAAATCGCAGCAGATTCACGGGTATCATTTGTATCTTTCTTAAAAGCCCAACCTAGAAATGCTATCTTTTTACCATTTACCGTATTATACATGGTTTGGATAATATTCTGGGCAAAACGCGCTTTCTGATGATCATTTAAAATAATCACCTGCTCCCAGTAATCTGCTACAGCAGTAAGATTGTAAGAGCGTGCAATATATACCAAGTTCAAAATATCTTTTTGGAAACAAGAACCACCAAAACCAACGGAAGCTTTTAAAAATTTAGGTCCAATACGGCTATCATGGCCAATAGCACGGGATACTTCATCCACATTAGCCCCAGTTACCTCACACAGTTCTGAAATGGCATTGATAGAAGAAACACGTTGCGCTAAGAACGCATTGGCAACTAATTTTGCTAGTTCCGAAGACCATAAATTGGTTGTCAAAATACGTTCGCGAGGTACCCAAGCTTCATAGACTTTGACCAAAGCCTCTATTGCTTCTGCATCTTCTCCACCGATCAACACACGATCTGGATTGTGCAAATCAGACACCGCAGTACCTTCGGCCAAAAACTCTGGGTTAGATAAGATATGAAAATTAACTCCGTTACCGGTATTGTCCAAAATACTTTTCAATGCCGCAGCGGTACGCACCGGCAATGTCGACTTTTCAACAACAATCTTATCTGATTTGGCTACAGAAGCAATCTGACGCGCACAAAGTTCAATATACTTTAAATCAGCGGCCTGTCCCTTACCTTTACCATACGTTTTCGTAGGTGTATTGACTGAAATAAAAATCATATCGGCCTCATCGATTGCTTTCTCTACATCAGTAGAAAAGAATAGGTTACGACCACGCGCATCCGCTACCACTGCATCAAGACCTGGCTCGTAAACTGGTAGCTTTTCTAAATCAGTATCGTTCCAAGCATCAATCCGTGCCTGATTTAAATCAACTACAGTAACAGTAACATTTGGATTTTTCTGTGCAATGACCGACATGGTAGGACCACCTACATAACCTGCACCAATACAGGTTATTTTTTTAATTTCTTTCATTTTATTCAATTCCAGTTAGTTTTTTTATTATTTCTTATTATATTTTTCTTCATTTTGAGGCAGAGTGTCCATTTTTTTGTAAAGAATAATCATTCCTTGGACATTTTCAACAACTTCTGTATATACGGAGACCTTCTTACCAAGTATTGTGCCAGCTTTTATAGCGGATTGGTTTAAATACTCGAAATTTAAACCATTTCCTTTTACCATCACCTCAATGTGGCCTGAGTCAATACCCTGCGCATAATCGCCCAAAAGGGCAACTTCATCAACATCACCAGCTCGCTCCAATACTTTATCCACAAATGAATCGATGCCCAGAAAATTATGAATCAATCCTTGAAGGGGAAAAAAAAGTGAGTGTTTGCTGTTGGCCCGGTAATAAACCTTATGCTCCTTATCCTCCCGGATCAAATAGCCGGCTTCGGTCAGTTGATTCAATTCCTTGCGAATTGAATTGGTCGATTCTTTGAATTCGTCCGCCAAACCCCGTAGGTAACCACGGTTGCCTGCCGAAACAAAAAATTTGATTAATAACTTTAAACGTGTCTTGGATGTAATTAAGGTATCCAACATTGGAATAGCATTTAAGTTGAGTAACAAAAGTACTCATTTCGATTTATCGCTCCAAATTAAATTAGTATTAACTACTTGATAACTTAACAATAACCGCATAAACTCCACGTGGAACATGACCAAAAATGAAGAAACCCCGGCAAGCAGGGTCCCTTCGGGTTAAATAGGTATGTAATATGGAATAAAAACACGTAAAATTAACTTTTAAATTCGTTGTAGCTCGCCGAAGGACTGATCGTATACACCCCCATCATAGGCAGTGTTGTACTAAAGGCTTTCTTCTCGCCATTTTGATAGGTCACCACGGCATTCACTTTTACCTTGTAATGCGTTAGATCTACCTGTTCAGCTTTACCGGCATTAATACGAAAGCGAACAGACACTTCCGATGAAGACTTCTGATCCCCTTTGAAGGGCAACACGAGCAGCTGTTGCAGCCTCACCTCGACCTTATGATCAGTAGAGCGGACATCTTTTACCACAATATTAAGCACATCATCGTGAAAGCGTTCGGCTCGAAACACCAAAGCACCATGGGTAGAACTGAGCCGCCCGCTATACTGCCCCGGATGTTCCTGAAAACGGTAATAAACACTTAAAGAGATATCCTGCGGCTTCTTGCCGCTAGCAACAAGTTTAAATAGGATATACACAATCGCAATAAACAGGCTTATATATAAGTAAATCATAATCGAATAAATACTGTATCGGAATCAACATATGGTCTGCGTTCTTTCTAATATTAAATGCGTAAAGCAAAAATAACGACTAAATAGCCATCAAAACAGAGACCCTAGGGTCTTATTTATAATTAGAAAAATAAAACCTTATTAAATTTATTGGAAAATAATGCATTTTTGTTTTGCTATATGAGACCAAACATTATAATCATCCTATTACTGCTGCTGAGCATAATTGCCACTCACTATGGAATGGAAGCGATCGTTTCACATAATAGAGCTATTCAAAGCACCTATATGGCCAGTGAATCTCCTATAGTTATCGCCCAGGAAAAACAAAACCAAACCGATGCCCGCTATTATTACACCAATAAACAACTGTTCAAACCGCTCGCACAATTCAAACCGGCAACAAACCAAGATAAAAATAGCTATTGGTTAAAAAAGGTAATTTCTCTGGATGAAAATGCCTTAACGGGCGATTATGTGCTGTCGTTTGACAACCTAACGTTCGTCGACATGGTGCTCATCGGTATGGAAGGACAAATCATCGAGCGAAGGAGCGCCGGCTTATTCCGAAAAAAAGTAACACTATCCCCAAAAGGGGGGCGTGACCATTTTAATATTCATTTAGATAGCAAAAAAGTTTATACTATTTTACTGCGGGTCAAACACGTAAAAGGCTATACACCGTTTTATGACTTCCGCTTACAAACACAGAAGGACTACCTCAAGAAAGTGCAAGGCATCAATCTTATCCATGCTTTTATGGAAGGTGCCATTATTGTACTGCTGCTGTACATGGCTTTTGCTTGGCTCGTTTCGCGCTATAGACCCTACATTTGGATCTTTTTCTTTTTACTCTCTATCGGATTTTATAGCTACGGACTGCAAAATCAATTTATTGATCTATTTTTCGCCGACGACCCGCAGCTTGGATGGAGCCTGGTATCGGTATTTAGAAATCTGGCTGGTATCAGTTTCTGCCTGTTGACCATTGCCTTTTTAAGTCTCAAAAAAATAAGCCGTCAGTATTATAAGCTGATGCTTGGTCTGATTCTGCTGGTCGTTATTGCGTCAACTTTTAACTTTATCAATAACTATTGTTTCGCCAATTTTAAACAGAGCAATTCTATTAACCTCTTTGTGGGGGTGCTATATGTGCTCTTCTTTTCGAACTTATTTATATCGCTCTGGAAAAAGATAGACAGGATGCAGCGCTTCTTGATTTATTCGGGTATCTTTCTCGTCATCGGCATCAGCATATTGATCTATTGTGGATTGATCTTGAAGGAACAGTCCATCCAATATGTCTCCATCATGACGCAGTTTTTTGTTTTATGCATCACCATGATCCTCTTGATCGGCATCCGGCTAAAAATACGCAAATCAGAACTGGAATATCATAAAACCACCGAGACCATTGTACTGGAGCGGACAGCAGAGCTTAAAAAAGCGAATGATGCCCTCTACGAGCAGCAGATTCAACTGCTTCAGAAAAACCATTATATAGAAACCCTCATTGATGAGGTCAACCACCGGGTTAAAAACAACCTCCAGTTGCTGTATAGCTTGGGCAGCCTGTACCACTCAGATCATGGCAACCAAAACATGCAGCCCATACAATCCATGCAGGATAGAATACATGCGATGATGCTGGTGAACCAATTTCTGGTGTACAATCAGAATAGTCAGCTGAAATTGAACATTTTAGTAACGGAAACTGTTAACTACCTGAGGCAAATGCATGATCCCGAAGAAACGATAGCGATCCAGGTTGATGTTAGCCAAGACTGGTTGGTCACCACCCAAACCTCTATTCCCTTGGCGCTCATCATTACGGAGCTCTTGACGAATAGCTATAAGTATGCTTTTCCAAAGGGTACAGTCGGTTCGCCGTCGATTTACTTGAGTATACTCAAAAATGAATGGGGAACGACCATGCGGTTTGAGGACAATGGCATCGGTGCGAAGGCTCCTGCGCCTACAACTTCGTTCGGAATTGGCCTCGTAAAGGACCTGACACGGCAGATTAAAGGAACAGTGAGCATTCATCCGGAAAACGGATTTAAATATTTATTTGAATTTACCAATATCATATGAGCCTAAAAGTATTAATTGTAGAAGACGAAATGATCATTGCCCGATTTATTGAATATCAATTGCATTCACTTTACACCGGTCTGGAGCTGCACATTGCACTTACTGTGGATGAAGTGGATCAATACATGGAACAAAACACACCCGATTTGGTGCTCTGCGATATACAGCTCAACGACCGGCTGGATGGTATTGAGTTAATGGAGAAATATACAGCAGCGAAGCATTTCAGTCTAATCTTTATCACTTCTTATCAGTCCAAAGGGAGTATAGATCGCGCAGTAGCCCTAAATCCTGAAAACTATATCATTAAGCCATTGGGAGAAAATCGCCTCTATGCAGGCACGCATAGGGTGATCCAGCGCCTCCAGCAACAGAACGATAAAAATCAGGCGGCGGAAAAGCTGAAGACGTTGACTCCGGCCGAGTTAAATATCCTTAAGCTGATTGCTCTCCGACATACCACCAAATATATCGCCGAATCATTATTCCTGAGTCCATATACCATCAAAAATACAAGACACCGCATCTGCCGAAAACTTGATCTCAATGAAGAAAATAATGCCCTGTTATCTTGGGCGATCGAACATCAGCATCTGCTTAAATTTTGAGACAAAAAAATAAGGGTTTGCAATGAAGCAAACCCTTTCCCATAAAATAAGAATTACGCAAATTATGTCGTCCGATCCTAGAGGGCTTTAGATTGATAAGGCTCCCCGATCTTCAATACGGTACTGAATGTTTTTGGTTTACTTTTTCCAAAATTCAACACACCCGATACGCGGATTCCTTTTCCTTCCAAGGTGCTGAGTTCACCTTTTTTTTTGAGCAATTTAAAGCGGACGGATACGTCGGAGTTCCCTTCCTTCTTCTTATCAAAAGGCACCACCACAATCTGTTCCAGATTGACCACTAAAGCAGGATGGCTGGGTTTGACCTCCTTGATCACCAAATTTTTAAGTGCCTCGTCTTTCGATTGCGTACGAAAGACAAAAACGCCACTTTTTGTTCGATAGTCGCCGCTATATTGCCCCGGCCTGGCCTGAAACAGGTAATTGACTTCCATCGAAATAGCCTCGTTAAAGAGCTTTTGCTTTTGTTTTTGTTTTGTATTTAAGATGAGATAAATGGAACTCAAAACAAGTACCGTAAGTGCTATAAAAGTTGCCATAATAAAATAGTTAATGAATAGGAATAGGTGAACCCAAAAATAGGGTAATCATCTATAGTACACGAAAATGGGAAGGGGACAAAAAGGGGACAATGATTAAACAGACTTTAACAGGGCAAAAAAGGCCTATCCGAGGGACAGGCCTTTTAGTGATTTAAGCTGTTATACGAGCTCAACTAATTGACAAAAAACGTGAGTATAATTCGAAAATTGAAAATAATGGCGCCCATTAATCAATCAACTTCGACTGATGACGTTCTAACGTATTGTAAATCTTTTTAACATCTTGGGATTTTTCCTTCTGCAATACCAAGATCGCATCTTTGGTATGAACAAGTATACTATCGCGCAATCCCACAAATGCAGTATAGATATCCGTACCGATAACCATATTACCATTCTCATCCACAGCGTGACCTGTCTGCTTCAAGTAATCATACATTGATTCAAAAGAGCCCAAATCTGACCATTGGAAGCTGGTAGCAACCACGCGAATTTTCTTAGAGCGCTCCATCACGGCATAGTCAATGGAAATCGATGGAATATCTTTCGAAAGCTGAAGATCCAATTCGCCATTTTGACGATGTTTCCAAGCGTTATAAGCCGTTGCATACACTTTAGGCTCAAAATTCTGCAGTTCGGCCAAAAAGGTATCTGCCCGAAAACAGAACATACCTGAATTCCAAAGAAAATTGCCACGTTCGATAAAGTCCTCCGCCGTATCCTGGTTTGGCTTCTCGCGGAAAGACAATACTTTGTCCTCCTTATATTCGATATAGCCATACCCAGTTTCAGGTCGGGTTGGCTGAATACCAAAAGTAACGATATAGCCCTTATTCGCTTTTTCAACACCCTCTTTGATGGCCGCAGCATACGCTTCATCCCCGACAATCACATGATCAGACGGTGTAACCACCAAAATATCATCTGCCTGCGCCGCAAAGGCAGCGAAAGCAATTGCTGCAGCGGTATTACGCGGAGTCGCCTCAACAATATCGATGTAATCGATTTTATTATTTTCCATCACTTCTCTACTCAAAGTATGGTTGTCGCGATTTCCAACCACAATCACCTGTCCACACAACGATTGATTCCGCTTTACAGTCATTTCGAACAACGATCCATCCTTAAATAGCGAAAGATATTGCTTCGGGTAACTTTTTCGCGAAAGTGGCCATAGACGGCTCCCTACACCACCGGTTAAGACAACATGTATAATATTACTCATATTAGATTAGTGTTTCCCAGCTTCCTTATCTGCAACAACGCGGCGTAAACCCTCACTGGAGAAACGGTGTGTACGCTTATTGTAATAGATCTCAATATTTTCTTCTACACAGTACTTACGGCCAGAGAAATCTTTGTCGCGATATTCTTCCCCGATAATACGCATATCGATCGGCAAAGCTTTAATAAGGTCAATCAAATCTTGCTCAGTCTCATAGGGAATGATTTCGTCCACATACCGACATCCCTCCAATTGGATATAACGCTCCACAATGGTTTGGGTTGGTTTGGCCTTCTCAGGGAATACCTCTGATGGGTCGGTATTAAGACCAATAATTAAATAATCGCAGTGTCTCTTTGCTTCTTCAAGCATCATGATATGTCCGGCATGCAATAAATCAAAGACGCCAAAAGTAATTCCTATTTTCATGTTTTTTAATAGCTGATGAAAACTTAATTAAATAGATTTCAATACGGTTTCATTGTCCGAATTAGCTTGAGCTACAATTTGACGTAAGCCCGAACTGGAAAAGCGATGATCTCGACTATTGAAATAAAGTTCAATTCCTTTTTCCTCACAATATGCTCTTCCCGTAAAGTTCTTCTCGCGGTATTCATCCCCAACGATCCGTACATCAATATTGAAGGAACGTAAGATATCTTCGAGATCTTGCTCGGTAGCATAGGGAACAATCTGATCTACATATTTACAGCCTTTAAGCTGAATATAACGCTCTACTACGGTCTGTGCTGGCTTATTCTTCTCAGGTCGGTCCAGTGTTGGATCTGTCTGCAAGCCGCAGATCAAATAATCACATTGTCTTTTGGCATCTTCGAGCATTTTGATATGCCCTGCATGGAGTAGGTCGAATGCACTAAAGGTAATACCTATTCGCATTCCCTTGGCTGGGATTGTTATCATCATCAAAAATATGGATATAAAATTTATTAATAAAACGGCTGTATAGCTACTCAAAGATATAAAAATATCCCACTTAGCGTACTCTTTATACCGAATTTATAATAGATTTAACGTAAAAATCATGCCAAAGAAGGAATATCGGCATGCCGCAAATACAATTGCGCGCAAGCGCGCGCATCGGAAAGCGCTTCGTGGTGATTAAGTTCAATACCAAGTACCTCACAGCAAGCATTTAAACGAGCGGGTTTAAACCCTTTACCTTGATAAATTTTAAAGGTGCATTCCCACTTCTCCATCAGTCCCAAATGATCGTAAGGCAAATTGTAGTACCCCATTGTCTTACGTAACACACCACGGTCAAATAATTCATTATGGGCCACCATAATCCGATTATTAATGAGGGGATAAATACTTGGAAAGAGATCTTTAAATGTAGGGGCTTGCGCAGTATCCCTAGGGCGTATGCCATGAACACGGGTGGTCTGCCACATATACTGATTATTAGGAGGTTGTATTAAAGAATAAAATTCATCTACAATAATTCCCTGCTCAACAACGACCAGCCCAACGGCACAAGCCGAGTTCTGATTTGCTGTAGCTGTTTCGAAATCTATTGCGGTAAAACTTAATTCTGATTGCATAATCACTTCTCCAAAGTTGTGGCAAAATTACTACTTTTTTAATTCTACCCAAACTCTATACGTTAAATCAGACACCACGTTGCATCAAAGTGCTGGCAACCTCTTTTTGCGGCATTTCAATAACTTTTGCCTCTGGTGTCAACTTAACTTGGGGTGCATGAGCTTTCTTCCTTCTTCTATGTGCCCTAAGCTGCTTTAACCGCCGGTGACGAATGGCATAGCGCTCCTCCCCTTTGATATAATAGTTATTGAAAATATGCTGCTTCCAGGTAAGATAAAAAGCACTGAGCCCACCAAGTATCGTAATAGCGAATGCCCACTGAATGGAGGCACCAAACTGTACAATATAGATCACAGCAGCACCAAGAGCCAATTGGACTAAGCCGTATCCAACAGAAACTTTTAAACTACTATGTCCCAATTCATTGCTTAGCATGTGCAACAAAAACGTACGGTGTGGCTCAAAAATATGGTAACCTTGATAAACGCGGCGGGCTACAGACCAACCTATTTCTATACCATAAACGGCTAGAAAAAGGATATAGGTAAAATCTCCTGTTTTCATAATCAATTTGCCCAAGGCAAATAACAACATAAAAGATAATACGGCAGGGCCAACATCGCCAGCAAAGCAAGCTGCCTTTTTGCGGAAATTGAAGAATCCAAAAACAACAACTCCCAATAGCGTATAGATAAGGAAGTCCTGCTCGATAAAATTGATCTTGGTATTTACATATGCCAGAAGACCGCCCATCACCAACGTGCAAAAAGCAGTCATACCGTTTATCCCATCCATAAAATTGTAGGCATTAATTACACCTATCGTAAAGACAAAAGCCAATACCAAATAATACCAAGGATAGTTAAAGACACCAAACTCATATACCATTAACAAAACAGATGTAAAATGTACTGCTAGACGCCAAGTGGGATGTACACCTCGGATGTCGTCTAGGAATGAAATATAGGTTAAAAGGCTAAGTCCTAAAAAGAACCAAGTATACTGGAATCCAGAAGAAACAAAATATATAACTGATGCGGCATAAAAAATAATTCCTGCCCCACGAATAGTCACATTGGTATGCGAAGATCGCTCATTCGGTTTATCAATGATATTAAACTTATCAGCTATTTTTAAATAGAGCCGCGTTAAAAGGAAAAGAAATATCAGCGTAATAATATAAGCCATAAATTATAATTAGTGAGTCAAATAAAGCTGTGCAAATATAAGAATATTAAGTTCTATTCAACAAACGTGATTTGTATTTTAAACGCTACACTTTTGTGTATTATTTTATAATAAAATACACAGTTTTTTTGCTATCAAACGAAAAAACATAAGCAAGTTAAAATAAGCAACCTACAAGACCATAACACAAAAAAATTTGTTATCGTCTTCGCTATTTTAAAACCTTAGTTTCTATCTCAGAAAAGACTTTGTATTCGGAAAAATTATCAGCAACAAATTTAATACCATTTTTGCCGTGCTCTTTTCTAATGACGGGATTATTGTAATAAAATTCGAAAGCTTGAGAGATATCGCTACTGGTGATTTGGGTAAAAATACCCGTCACATTTTCTTGGATAGCATTGATACAGCCTGTACGGCGGGTCGTAATAACGGGAATACCACTTGCTGAGGCCTCCAATATTGAAATTGGGAGACCTTCGCGATACGACGGTAGGATAAATACATCCATTTCATTGTATAAGGGAGCTACATCCGCGACATAGTCAAAGAAGCGAATAGTTGGATTTTCACTAATCTTATCAAAAGTTTCCGCTGGGATCCCATCCCGCTGCTCTCTAGGACCAATAATGTACAAATAAACATTCGATTTGCCTGCGGCAAAAGTCATCCAGCCTTCTATTAGCTCAATCACACCTTTATCACGGACAAGACGTCCGACATAACCTACTACAAAATCATTGTTTGATTTGGCTCTATAGTGATAACGGTCAACATCGATGCCGCTGCAGGTGCCTTTTCCAAGAAGTGTGTTTTTAGTAGGATCGTTCAATTTATAAGCATTGGACAACCGTTCTAATGATTCACTGACGACAACCACCTCTGTCGCCAACGCCCCCACCAGCTTTTCGATAAGAATAAATAACCATTTTTTTAAGCCGAAAGCTGTCTCAAATATAACACCATGCCGGAAGAAAACTCTTTTCTTTACCCCAGCTAAATAAGCTGCTGACATACCAATAAGCCCGCCTTTGGGGGAATGAGCGACGACGACGGGGAAATTCTCCTGTTTGATAAAGCGGTATAATTTGAAAATAGAAATAATATCCTGAATCGGAGAAATGGCCTTAAGAATTGGAATTGGAAAGGCTTTAAATCCTTTTCTTTTTGCTTGGACGTGAAGCTCATCATCTTCTGTACAAGCCACAGTGAAGTCGTATCCCTTTTTTGAAAAATGGGTAAACTGATTTCCAAAAAAGTGGTTAATTACAAAAGATACGTTGATGACATGTAAAATTTTCTTCATTATTGCACGTTGAGTTTAATAAAATCCGATAATAGCGTGGTGATTGTGTTCGCTAAAGAGCTAAAATTACGAGAACATTTTTAAACACTCTTACCGTGTAAATTCGGCAAAATCCTTATGTTCAACCTTTTCTAGCTGTTCTTTAGTTAATGAACGGAAATATTGGTAGGTCAATTTCAGGCCTTCTGCACGGTTAACCTTTGGTTCCCAACCAAGTAATTCTTTGGCTTTTGAGATATCTGGCCTACGCTGTTTGGGATCGTCCTGGGGGAGGTCTTTGTAAACAACCTTCTGGTCCGTGCCTGTTAATTTGATAATTTCTTCAGCAAATTGTCCAATTGTAATTTCGTCAGGATTGCCAATATTTACCGGATAGGCATGATCTGATAAAAGTAATCTATAAATTCCTTCGATCAGATCATCTACATAACAAAATGAGCGTGTTTGAGATCCGTCGCCAAAGATCGTTAAATCTTCACCTCTCAATGCTTGCCCGATAAACGCAGGCAACACTCGCCCATCATTCAATCGCATACGAGGCCCATAGGTATTAAATATCCTTACAATTCGTGTCTCTACACCATGAAATGTATGATAGGCCATCGTCATCGCCTCCTGAAATCGCTTCGCTTCATCATATACTCCCCTTGGACCAACAGGATTCACATTTCCCCAATAGTCTTCCGGCTGCGGGTTCACCGAAGGATCTCCGTAGACCTCCGAAGTTGAAGCGATTAAGATTCTGGCGCCCTTCGATTTTGCCAGTCCCAACAAGTTATGTATTCCCAAAGAGCCTACCTTTAAGGTTTGAATGGGAATCTTTAAATAATCGATCGGACTTGCAGGTGATGCAAAGTGAAGAATATAATCTAGCTTACCAGATACATGTACAAATGTGGAAACATCATGATTATAGAATTCAAAATTTTCGAGCTTAAATAAATGCTCGATATTACTCAAATCGCCGGTGATTAGATTGTCCATACCTACAACGTCATAACCTTTCCCAATAAACAAATCACATAAATGCGAGCCTAAAAACCCTGCTGCTCCTGTAATTAAAACTCTTTTACTTTCCATTATTTTGTTCATATTACTTTATTACATCCGACGACCACGATATACGTAGTCGCCTTCTATAGTTTTCAACTTGTTACTCCACGATTAATTAAAAATTCATCGTTTACCATTTGTTGATTGTGTTGAACAGCTCCCAAAAGATAGAGGTATAGGAGTACCAATGGACTAAACATAACTACTACTGAATTAAAGGAGACAGCAACAAAAAACAATAATAAGAGATAAAGAAA
This sequence comes from Sphingobacterium sp. UBA1897, assembly GCF_002337775.1. Classification (NCBI taxonomy): domain Bacteria; kingdom Pseudomonadati; phylum Bacteroidota; class Sphingobacteriia; order Sphingobacteriales; family Sphingobacteriaceae; genus Sphingobacterium; species Sphingobacterium sp. UBA1897. The sequence goes on along the minus strand of NZ_DDGR01000025.1, from coordinate 59,433 downwards.
TCTAATTCTGAAAAAGAAATAGAATAACATAGCGATATAGGCGAATATAGGAAATATTCCCAATTCGATAAAATATTTCAACCATCCATTTGATTCGCCCGCCTCTGAAATGGTCTCAATAGTACCCGGACCATAACCGATAAAAAAACGGATCAAGTCCATGTTTTTGATTAAATTGAGTGATACTTCAATACGATCACTCCGATCTTCTAAGGATGTATATTTATCATAATTGTCAATAAAATCATTCAAGGAAGCTAGGATAGGGCTCCCAAAAAAGAGGGTCACAATCCCAAATATACCCAAAATCAACAGAATGATTTTAAAAATGTTTGTTTTCAGTTTAATAATATTGAACAGAAAAAGTACAAAAAAACATAGAGATACGAGCGTAATAGAAACTAGCATAGATAGCCAGGCCCCAAGTGAAAATGTTAATAAAAAAGCGACAACACTCAGTGTAAAATATTTTTTATAAAACTTAGAAAAATTTTCTTTACGAAATAAAACCCAAAAAATATTAAGACCATGAAAGAATCCGAGATAACTTGGTTCAGTCATATACCACACCGGGCGCCCGAGTTTGAATATTAACAAGTCTCTTTCCGATATAACGCCCAATAAAGGGTTAAAAAAAGTGTTAAATTCAGAATAATTACCCAAGGTTATTGCAGGGTACCCTATTCTTCCTAAAAAATTAAACACCAAAAAGGAAAAACAGGTTGAAAATAGCGCAACTTTTACGAAAGTATCCCAAATTTTGAAAATAAATATAGAATCACTGTCCGACAGTTCAATCGTTCTTAAAGCCACGATTATAAAAACTGAAAAAAGTAACAAAAAAGCATTAGAAAAAATATAAGAACCTAGAATGGCCCAGATTGCCAGTAGACAAACACTCAAGCCTGCAAATAAGAAGACGCTAGTATTTGTCTTCTTGTTATTTAATTCAATCATAAAATAACAGCCTAACACCCCTAAAATCGGTAAATAACGTGTGACTTTAGGAAGTAATACATCCGATAACATTGGGCCATTTGTAATGACTACCAAGAATATCAGAATAATAAAGGCTCTTATTAAGTGAATCTGTCTCATCTAATGAAAACTTTGTAACATACTATTTTAAAATACACGAGTAAATAAGCTAAATTTTTCCACCATACTGAAATACTTAATGTAGGAAATGCATCTTTAAAAACCAGAAGCAACTTTTTGTTACCTTCCAATAAGGACTTGGAAATATTGGAGGCATGAACACGGTAATATGTCTCCACTGACTGCAATACGCCAAACTTGCCCATCTGACTTAGTTTTAACCATAAATGATAATCTTCTACCGCTCTAAATCGATGATCATCTTTGAACGCCTTTGCTTGGATAATATTTTTTTTGCGCGCCATGACAGACGAATATGTGATATAATTCGTAAGAAAAATCATTGTATTAAAATTTTTCTTCGGTAACCATTTTAGGTTCCTTTCATTCAATGGCTTATTGTTTGAATCGATAGTCCGACGATTTGTTGCACATAGGATGTATTCTGGGTGTTCTTCCAAAAACACAAATTGTTTCCTTATCTTATCTTTTTCCCATAAATCGTCATCATCACAAAAAGCAATATATTCGCCGTTACATTTACTTAATGCTAAGTTTCTGGGTTTAGCAGGATATCCACAATGCTCGGTAAAGCAATAGGATATCGAATATCCAATTTCTTTCAACTCATTGACATGCTGCTCCACATCAGATTCATATCCATCTGATGCCACCACAACCTCAATATTATTAAAATTTTGGCTCAAAACAGACTGAAGTGTCTCTTTTAAATAATTCAGTCTTTGGTAAGTAACTACAATGACCGATACCAGTCCTTTTATTTCATCTGCCTGTGTTCCCATTCGATTGTTTTTATGATACCTGAATCTAAATCAAGTGGTTCGAAACCAATAAAACTTTTTAATTTTGTTATGTCCAAATGAAAAAAACCAACATCCGTAACCTTGGATTCCTGATAACAGATTTTGACATTTGGAATTATAGTGCTAATCTTTTTTAAAATTTCATTCAGGCTGACAGATTGCCCCGCCCCAATGTTAAAAATTTCGTTCTTAATCCCAAGGTTTAATAGGTCCCAAATAACTTTAACAATGTCCTCTACAAAAATATAATCCTTAGTTTGGTCCCCGTTGCCCCAAATACTTATAGGGATTCCTTTCAACGCATTTCGAATCGCAATATTAACAATTCCTTGCTTTGATGAAGTATGATATTTACCGAAGGGGTTTGACAAACGCAAAATCAGATAATCGAGGCCAAAGAGCCTATGGTAGAGTTGGATATAATTCTCGACCGTAAGTTTAGCTATTCCATAAGAACTAATGGGATGGCATACATGTTCTTCGTTTAAAATTTCCTTCGAGTTGCCATACACCGCTCCTCCAGAAGATAAATACAAAAGCATATTGCAATGATATTGCTTCATCACATCCATCAACTGTATCGACGGTACAACATTTTCGTAAATGTCCTGAACATTTGTGTCTTGGGCTGCAGATGGTACTGTTGTATTTGCAAAATGAAATACCGCGTCAAACTGATATTTTGAAAATAAATTTGTTAAAATGTTTATATCCGAAAAATCCCCATAACAAAACTCAACTTGAGTTGTCTCTGTTTCTTTTTCATTCAATTTGCGGCTAAGTACAACAATTTTCGGTGGTAACTCCAGATCATTGTTACTAAAGTAATGTACTACGTTTTTTCCAATGAAACCATCTCCACCTATTACAAGAATTTTCTTCATAATAATTCGGTTATCTTATCTATATATTGCTAGCAATTGCTTCCCATAATTCTCTTCTGAGAATTGTGATGCCGCGCTAGCGACGTTTTGAATCATACCTTTCCTTCTAATATCATCTGAAACCAATGCCGTAACGCTCTCAGCGATCTCCTCTGCCAGATTGGGAGAGGAAGGATTCAGTAGGATGCCAGAATGCTGATTTTCGATCACCTCTCCTATGCCGGCAAAATCAGTTGCTATAATAACCTTATGTAATAACATTGATTCTATCACCACCAAAGGCATATCCTCATCCTGAATAGAAGGCATCAAAACAAAATCAGCTATTGCAAGAAATTCATGGTAATCGTTTCGGTTGCCGAGCATAAAAACATCATCCTGAAGCCCCATGTCAATGATTGATTTTTCAAGATCAGATCTATCTTCTCCATCACCGATCAAAAACAATACAAATCTCCTATTATTGTTCATCTTCAAACGATGTAAAGCTTTTATCGCATTTATCTGACCTTTTCTCTTCGTCAAAAATGCGACCTGAACCAAAACCAAAACATCTTTTTGCAAACTGTAAAATTGTAATAGAGACTCACGGTTAGTGGTTAAAGGCTTCGCCGCTACGACATTTTTTACTAGCGTAATCTTTTCCGGTTCAAAGCCCGCATTCACAGAAAGATTAAATTTTGCGAGGTTAGAAGCGGTAACAAAATTCCCTACACACAAGTTAATAATAGGATTAATAAGGTACCCAAAAAACTTTGGCTTTCTAGCTTGATTATTGACCTGGTAAACAATTTTTTTAATACCAAAAAGTTTAGCTACGATAGCCAATTGCGAACAGGTCCTCGCCGCAGGATATCCGCCATTATTGATGTGCAATATATCCGGCTCAATTTGACGCAACATTTGTATGAATTTGATGCTATTAAAAAGGAAATAAATACCGGAATAATAAAATGAGGTTAATACTATCTTTATCAAAATTGCAAGGAAAGTGTTAGTTTTCTTTGTGATATTGTGGTTAATAGTATCATTGGAAACCAATTTTAAAGGGATAATTTTCCCTTTAAAAGAACCAAAATCAGATTCCATGGCAGATGAATATTGTTCGTGGGCTCTATATGCAAAAGTAATTTCATAGTTTTTCGAAAGAACCGAATTCTGAACTAAAAAGGACATCAACCTTTCGCTACCTCCATAGATATAACAATCACTATATACCAATAATCTCTTTCCCATAATTAAAAAATTATCTTCTCGCCAACATACTGGTGAGTGAATTTCTAAAATCTTTACTAAAAGCAAAAAAAGCCAAACAGGCGAGCATAAAAAGCCCGCCAACATATGAAAAATAAATTAGCAAGTGAGCCACACTTTTCTTTACAGGCAAAAGCGGGCCAATGGTTAACGATATTACCCCTATGATAACTACTCCCAATACAATTCCAATAGCATTTTTGGATACAAAATCTTTCCAGTCAACGGCCATATATCTGCTACTAAAATATAAATAAAAAATAGCATACAAGGCAAATGCTACAAGTTTGAAAATTGCAAAAGAAAGTATCCCAAGGCGGTTGAAGCTGAAAACTACTCCGACCCAATAGATTAGCGGCAAGAATAGACTAACAAAGTACATTTCTTTTAACTTATTTTTAGCTACTACGGCTATTCCTCCTGGAGAAGTAACAAAATTAAATAAATATATCAAAAACATTATCTTGATGATCGAAATAGCTGGTTCATATTGGCTACCAACCCAAAGGAGAATTAACTTGTCCATTGAGAATACCACAATTAGCGTTGCAAAAATAGACAAAGGGACACCAAATAAAATGACAGTGCGATAAGCTGCGTTTAGTTTATCTGTTGATCCTAAACCAATATAGTGATTAAATTTAACAGAAAAAGGATTATATATAATCCCGAAAAGTGACCTTGCAAAGGTCATCAAGCTCAGACATACACTGAATAGCGCAACGTCCTTCAAACTCGCTATTTTTGCGATAACGACGCTATCTATTTCATAATATAAAACCCATGAAATTGTCAGTATCAGGCTACCGTAGGCTAGTCCCTTAATCTTACTATAAATCACCTTATTGAATTTGCAATATTTAAAGAAAAGCCTAAAATTATAGTCGTAATCTTTTTTTGCTAAAAGAAATCCAATGAGAACGACAACGAGATTTAACAATTGAAAAATAAAATAATACGTGACAATTGGATATTCAAAAAAATGAAATAAAATTACAGCTATTCCTATTTTTACTAAATTAACGATGGCGTAAACGCGCTGGTATTTAAAATCTTCGAGCCTGATATTAAAAATAAGCTGGATGATCCGATGCAAAAGAGTAATCGGCAAAGAGGCCAAAAATATCAACAAAAGATCTTTTGCCACTTGAAGCTCATCTGCCGATTCTATCCCCTTAAGGGCGATTGATGGGTTTAGGTAACTATAGAAAATCATTACCGCAAAAAGAGCAAACATGGTGAACATAATGAACAAGACAAAGCCTAAAATTTTATATTCCTGTTCTTTATCTTTTTGAATAAATGCTTCGGCCGCATATTTTATGCCCGCTGATAAAAAACCAAAATCCGCATATGACAAAAATAAATTTAAAGAGATAACGAAACTATAAATGCCGAAATAATTTTGGTTTGATGACAGATAAGGTGTAACGATAAACATCGTGGCAAATCCCGACACCAAGGAGAGTATCTGCCAAAAATAGATTTTTAATATCCCTTTCATGCCCCTACCAGGTTAATAAGTGCCTGATTTTCACAAGTCGTTTCGAAATAATCGTTTAAAAGATCTTTATTTATATTATCCAAAGGATGAGTAAAATTTGCTACAAAATCAGCTTCAGTGACTGTAAGTTTAATAAAAGATTTACCGTCAAAAGGTGAGACGAGTTTCAAACCTTCTAACGTAAGGTCGTTTTCAACTGGATCAAATAATATATAGTTTACATTGGCAAGTATCGCATCCAATACCATCGTAGATGTTGGGCCAACCACTAAAGATGCGTTTTTGAGGCAATCCTCTTTAGAATCTTCACTTATGGTAAAAAAATCGTCAATTAAATTCCTTCTATAAAAATCAGTATTCTCGGAAGGATGTAATCTTAATTTAGCTTTCTTTACACCAACCTTCCCCAATATACTTTTAACTTTTTCAAGATAAGTTAACGATACCGAACGATTAGGCAAATTGAGGAAATCTGAGGAACTGGGGGTACCATTGATTGCTTTCGTCAATACCAAAATGTTGTCTAAGGATGATCGTAAGGATGTGAACTGAAAATTGTGATAAACGGGATGCTTTAATGTTAAAATTTTATCCGGATCTACACCCGCATCTACATAATTTTTCTTTATACCCTCTCCCCAAACAACCAGATATTTTGCGCGATTATCGTCAATACGATTATATCGCGCAGGTAAGCCATGCAAATACACAAACGTGGGAATGCCGATTTCATTAAGTGTATGAATCGTCAAATTTTCATAAAATGATAAATCATTTGGAAAAAATGCAGCCTTTAACTTATTTTTTTTTACAAACTCTTCAATACACCGCTTATACGCTTTGATAAGATTATGAAATTCTTTACTATAAATTGCCCTTAAGCTCCGCTCATTACGGACTTTATTAATTGCATTAATCGTTTTATAAACATTTCCAGGATAAACGTTGTTTCTGAACGACGCAGACCACGGTGGGGCCACTATCCTAGCTCCGAGGGGCACCGTCACATATGCATTACTAATAATTAAATCCGTAGGTTCCGTCATTAAAGTCCCTGAAACCACTGATTTGATCTTCAGAATCCATCGGGTAGCAAGACTTTTGAGCAAATTAAATCGGCTATAAACGTTTCCCTTCTGATGGTCGCCATAATTGTAAAGAATCCCATTACTCTCATATAAAAATATGTCGTAGAGTTCCTGTTCAGCGAGTTCAGTAGAAATCGAATTCAAATAATGATTACCTTTTTGCATTTTAATAAATATCATCAAAACTAACCCTCGTTCCCTTTTCGAGAGCCTTATTCACATGTTTCCCCAATATTGCTGATAAATATTTCGGATGTAATCCAAATCCAGGACGAATGGACCTCACATTTTCCGTTGTGATCAAATCTCCCTCAGCTACGTTTTCTACGAAATATAACGACCGTGAAAAATCTTTGCCTTTAATTTGTTTATCTGTCAAGTCGTAAGTCACTTTCCCTATTGCTGATTCTGCCTCGCGTACAGCTTTTACCATATCGGTGAACTCCTGCTCGTTCATTGAAAATGACGCGTCAGGTCCACCTATTGAACGGTCAAGAATGAAATGCTTTTCAATAATTTTGGCGCCAAAGCAAGTCGCAACAATTGGTACTGTAGCCCCCATTGTATGATCCGACAACCCCGTAATCACACCGAATTTATCAGCAAAATCCTTGATCATTACCATATTCGCTTCTTCAATAGGAGCGGGATAAGAAGATGTGCATTTTAGCAAGGCAATATCAGTATTTCCCATACGATAACATGCATCCAAGGCTAGTTCAATGTCTTCTTTTGAAGCAATCCCTGTAGAAATAATGACCGGCTTTCCTTTCGAAGCAATCAGCTCTATCAACGGGATATCTGTTATCTCAAATGATGCGATTTTATAAGCGGGTGTATCTAAAGATTCCAAAAAATCAACTGATGTCGGATCGAAAGGTGATGAAAAACAAATAAGTCCTTCTTTTTCGGCAAGATCAAAAATCTCTTTATGCCATTCCCACGGTGTATATGCTTCTTTGTAAAGATCGTGTAAATTGCGTCCCTCCCAAATAGTTCCCTTTATTAAAAAATCATCTTTCCGAGAATCTATTGTTATAGTATCGGCTGTATATGTTTGTAACTTAATACAATTCGCCCCAGCCCTTTTTGCTGCTCGCACTGTTTCCAAGGCTGTAGACAAATTCCCGTTATGGTTAGCTGAAAGTTCTGCGATTATAAATACAGCACTCTCACTATCTATTTTAAAATTCTTAATTTGCATTTAATTTTTTCTCAAAATGATAAGTATCTAGATTTTCTTCACTTTGGTATCCTAATTTTTCAAAGATCTTGATAGATGCTATATTTCCCTTTTTAACAACACCGCAGAGCTTTTCAATGTTTATATTAAAAAACGTACATAGTTCTTGTGCAGCTTTTAGAACTTTCGTCCCCAATCCTTTTCCATGGGCAATAGGATCCAAAAGATAACTAATTGTCGCCACAGTATTGCTGACATCTAACCGCAGCGATCCAATGGGTATGTTTTCGTACATTACTATAAAATAAGCACAGTTATTATCTGTTATTTTTTTTCTATACCATTCCAAATGACTTTCCCATGTTATTGGAGACTGTGTGAGTGAAAATTTTCTAACTAAGGGGTCGTTTGCCCATTTAAATGTAATATTAACGTCAGTATAAAGCGCTCTCCTAAAGTGAAAAGCACCATTGATTTTACAATGTATCAAAACATCGATATAATTACCCTTGAAAAGACAGTGATCTTTTAATCTAGCATCTTCTTCATACCCAGATTGCAATAAAATAGAATACAATTGAGGTCTCACATCAAAGGCATAGGTATATACTTTATGTAATTTCAAATCATTAAAAGCAACCTTTTCAATCAATTGTAAATATAAATGCCAATAATAAGCAAGTTGCTCTTCCAGTTGGGTGTTTATTATAAAAGATATCTCTGCATTCTTATCGACCCAATTGATATGCACCAACCCGCCATAACCAATACATCGATTATCCTCCAAAAATGAGAACAAAAGCTGCGGTGGCTGACTTTCATCGAATGATTTATCGATAACATTTCTAAAGTAGCTATCTTGATCTTGCATCGTCAGTACTTTATCTTGTCTTAAGTGGTAGATTTGTTCATTACGCCACTTCATAATTTCCATTCGATCTTCAAATCTAATTGGCACCAAGGAATGACGCCCTATTGCAAAAACCTGATTTTCTAAAGCCTTAAAGTACTTTTGCATTACTTTATTATTTTACTAATTCAATCGTTTGAATCCAGCATGACACACCTCGCCTTCGAGGAGATTTTCAACACTATCCGTATCGCTTTCTACCGTAGCTATTCGCTTATATACCGCATTAAGCTCATTAAAATATTGGTCAATTATTTCTTCAGAATGTCTGATGCATGCATAAAAATTTGTACTAGCCAGAAATCCTTTCTTTAACATTTCCTGAGTGATGAATGTTTTATATACCAATGCATTTGAACTATCAAAAGAATAAGTACTTAAAGCCGGAATACCTGAAACTGTAATTTTTAAATTATGTAGATCTGCTAGCTTTTTCCAACCTTCTTGAATAGTTTTTCCTATCATGGTAATCTGTTCATAAGATCTTTCTTCTTCGATGGCTTTAAGGGCCGCCAATGCAGCTGTCGGTCCAATTCTTTCTGTCCAAAAAGTACTACTAATAAATGTTCCTTGAGCCGCTTCCATAACAGCACGTTTTCCAACGATTGCTGTTAATGCATATCCATTAGCGATTGTTTTTCCAAATACTGTCAAATCCGGTTCAACACCGTACTTTTTAAATATCCCCCCATATGTTTCTCGGAACCCGGATGTGCATTCATCAAATATTAGAACAATGTTTCGCTCTGTTGCTAAGTCACGGACTTTTTGAAGAAAGTCATTTGTCGGCCCAAAATTCCGCACGACTTCCATCTTTATTACGCCTATATCTTGTTTGTTTACGATGTTCAACAATTCATCAAAATCATTATACATGAAAGGATAAACTGAGTTCTTGAGGTGCTGAGGAACTCCCGCTACACTTAATCCTGACAGTAAATGGTTTGAAAGGTCATCCCCCTGCTCATTTAGATTCACCGAAAGATACCAATCGTGCCATCCATGATATCCGCAAATCGCCACTTTATCTTTACCCGAAGCCGCACGTGCAATTCGGATAGCAATAGCATTTGCCTCACCACCACTTCTAGCGAAACGCACCATATCAGCCCATGGATTAATCTCAATTAATTTTTCAGCTAAATAGACTTCTTCTGGGCAATTTAAAGTAGTCATATTTCCAGCAGCAACAATCGCCTCTACAGCTGTATCTACCCTTTTATCGGCGTATCCCAACGTATTTGTACCGACTCCCATTAAAGAAGTATCATAAAACATATTACCATCCAAGTCCCAAACTTGACAACCCTTGGATTTAGAATAATATGCCGGCCAAAAATCAGGTAAAAACATTTCCGGTCTTTTTGACAACAGCATTGTTCCTCCAGGGATAAGAGTTTTTGCCTTTTTATATAATTCTTGTCCTTTTCCCATTATATATCGTTTTTTAATGATTTGAGATAACCTTCATTTCTAATAATCCCTGCGTTTAGATCAGAAATACTAGAATTTAATAAATATTTCGTGTAATCTAACCAAGAAGCGTCCTTCCCAAGTGCTAAAATTAGCTGCTCAATTACTTTAAAATCTACCTGTTCATCCACAGTCATGCGCACTTTGGAATAATCTGCCGAACAAGGGAAATCTAAACATGTAAATCCATTTTTAGAATTCCGAATATAAGGAGTTACATGTTCTCTTTCAGACAGTAATGACGCTTTCTCCCATGCGCTTTCCAAGGCGCTAAATTTAAAGACTTCAACATCTTGTCCATCGGGAAAATTTTCTATAATTCCAGTCGAACAATAGTCAACATCGTTCACTAATGCGCAAGAAATCACTGCATCTATTAAATCTGGGTCTATAAGTGGGCAATCTGATGTAACTCTTACGACCCATGTGGGTCTTTCATTTTTAACACTTTGATAAAAGCGATCAAGAACATCATTTTCAGAACCAGCAAAGCAATAAAAATTATTTTGCTCGGAAATATCCCTTATTATATTATCCGCTGTATTATCTGTTGTTGCAACGATTACTTTATCGACTCTATGCGCCTTTCTTATCCTATTTAAATGTATGATCAACAGCGGCTCATGATCAATTTCCATCAGCACTTTACCTGGCAACCTGGTACTACCTGTACGAGCCTGCGTAATCAATACTACTTTAGCTTGTTCCATAATGTAGGATTAATTAAATCTATATCTTTTATTTTAATTCGTTCGACCTCCATTAACGCTTCTTTTGGGACCCTTCGTTGTAAACTTACAATATTCTGCAGCAATTGTTCCCAACTATCTACCCCTATTAATACGCTATTGATCATCCTGTTTTTAAAAGTATAATGGAGAGCCAAATCTTGTATTGATATGTTGTACCTCTCAGCAATATCATTAATAACCGACAACTCCTCTTTTAAAGCTATTGCAACCGGATTTTCATTTTCAGGAGACATAAAGAACAGGCCTTGTAGGAAACAGGATCGCGTATGGATCTCTTTATCCGAATTTGTGGCCTTTTCTAAAACCTCATTTCGAAGATGGCAATTATCAAAAAGATTATACGGTATCTGGATGAAATCGATTAAAGGATCTTCAATCGATTTTATTGCTTCTTCATTTGTATAAACTGAAACACCTATCTTATTAATTTGTCCCTTTTCTTTCAATTTACGAAGCTGTCTACTAACTTCTTTTATCCTACGATTATAAGAGGCAAAAGAATGAAAAGAAAAACCATACAGGCTATCGACCTCTAACTGATCAAGATACCTTTCAACTTTTTCGTCAATTTGCTCCGTAAACTCATGCGGCAGCTTTGTTAGTATATTAAAACGTGTAGCGGCATTCCTACGGTGGAATAGGCCGATAATATCATGCGCATTACCATAAGCTTCGGCCGTATCCAAGAATGTAATTCCTGACTTGAATGCTTCCTCTAACAATGTCAAACTATTAGCTAGTGTGATTTGTCCATGTGCATTGTTAATACCGTATGGTAAGCCGAGCTGAACTGTTCCTAAAATTAGCTTATTCAGCATAAAATTTTGCAATAAGATCAATAACAAGTTGCTGTTCCTCTTGTGTTAACGTCGGATACATTGGCAAGCTAATACATTGTTTGTAATACTTTTCAGCGTTAGGTCGATCACCTTCTTTCCAGCCTAACTGCCTATAATACGGCATTAAATGACAAGGAATATAATGAATCTGCGCAAACACATCGTTGGTACGCAAATAATCGTATAATTCTTTCCTTTTAGGGACTTCAATAACATACAGATGATACGCATGTCCATCAACTTCACCGGACTGCCCTTTAATATTCGGATTAGTAGCAAAAGCCTTGTTATAGATCGAGGCTATTTCCTTTCGCCTTTCAAGTCCTTGCTCCGCTCGTTTCAACTGGCTATTACCTAATGCCGCCTGAAAATCAGTGATTCGATAATTATAACCCAGTATTTGCATTTCCATATACCATTGTGGGTATGAATCTTTTCCGCCTGCGAATTCGATCGAATTCTGATAAGAATCATCGTTTTTCACGATTCCATGCGTTCTCAACTGAAGTAACCTACGATATAAAGATTCATCGTTAGTTGTTATCATTCCACCCTCTCCCGAAGCAATGTGTTTGACCGGATGAAATGAAAAGATTGCCAAATCGGCAAAAACACCATTGCCACAAAGCTGTTTATTAGCTTTAGAATCAATAAAATATCCCCCTGGAGCATGACAAGCATCTTCAATAATCCACAAACCGAACTCATCGGCTAGCATTCTAAATGCCTCTAAATCTACTGGCCTGCCTGCAAAATCAACAGGAATTATTCCAGTATACGTACCCCTTGGAGCAGCTTCAAGCAATTCCCTTACGGAATTAATATCCAATAAATAGGTTTTTGGATCTATATCAGCAAAAATAACATCTCCGCCACAATAACGGATGCAATTTGCGGAGGCGGCAAAGGTAATAGGCGTAGTGATCACTTTTTGGCCTTCCTTAACATCCAAAGCCAAAGCACATAAATGTAGAGCTGCAGTTCCATTGGCTACCGCAACTGCATACTTTGCACCGACATATTTTGCAAAAGCTTCTTCAAATTCTAGGATTTTTGGTCCTTGCGTCAAAAAATCAGATTGCAAAGTTTCTATAACAACCTCGATATCTTCTTGTGTAATATGCTGTTTTCCGTATGGTATCGCCATAATTAAAAATTATATTGTAAAACTTGGATCCACATGCTCAACGATTAAACTCCTCAAAGAATCAACCGTTTCCCAATCTGTATTTTCACCAGAATTATATTTAAAACCTAGCTCAACTTTCACAGCGTTAAATGTTGAAATAAAATTAGATAAACTCCAATTTGTAACAGCAGGAAGTATAACATAGTATTTACCCAAATCATAGGTATTAAAGGAGTCGGACGGTGTTATCATTTCTTCATGTATCTTTTCCCCTGGTCGAATGCCAACCACCTTATGCTCACATTCCGGACCTATTGCCTCAGCAACGTCCATAATCTTATAAGATGATATTTTAGGCACAAATATTTCTCCTCCCCATGCCGTAAAAAGTGCATGCATGACCATATCGACACCACCACTAAGTGATATATTAAACCTCGTCATATTTGCATCTGTAATAGGCAAAATACCTTCTTGTTTCTTATTGATAAAAAAGGGAATTACAGAACCATTAGACCCCATAACGTTACCATATCTAACCACAGAAAACCGGATTGGATTATTTCCTTTGATATTATTTGCAGCAACAAATAATTTATCTGAAGCTAGTTTTGTTGCACCATATAAGTTAATAGGAGCACACGCTTTATCAGTAGATAGCGCTACTACACGCTCAACTTCTGTCTCCAGGCAGGCATCAATTACATTTTGAGCACCATGAATGTTCGTTTTGACACATTCATCTGGATTATATTCAGCAATGTGCACATGCTTCATTGCTGCTGCGTGTATTACATAATTAATCCCTTTCATCGCACGCACAAGTCTACTTTTATCTCGCACATCCCCTATAAAAAAACGTACTTGCGGGTATAGCGATTCTGGATATTCTTGAGCCATTTGAAACTGCTTTTGCTCATCTCGGGAAAAAATCACCAATCTTTTTACTTCTGGATATTGTTGCAAGATGTGTTTCGTTAATGCTTTGCCAAGAGATCCAGTTCCTCCTGTAATTAGTACTGATTTATTTGCTAAATTCATGGTTATTTCATTCATTACGAATTATTCTGTTATTTGATAATCCCTTTAAATAAAAGGGCTAACCCTGCTATAAATGCGCCTACAATAAAGGCTATTACAGCAGCTTTAAGCGAAGATATCTTGTCGTTTTCTAAGGGCAATCTCGGTTCATCCACAATCTGAATCAGAGGAGAATCCTTTAAAAGATTCATTTTCGACATTTCTAAATGTTGAACCAATTGGCCTAAGATGGCTTTATTTGTCTCTGCAGAAAATTGAGATCGCTGAACTGGAGCAGTTCTCTGGGCCTGCCTAGTGGGGTTTAAGTTGGGGGTCTGGTCGACTGTAATTGCAGCTGATGAAATTGCACCGTTCATCACCGATCGAACAGAATCTACCTTATTCTGTAAAATTTTAACTGTCTCAAGAGACTTTTTGGTTTTTGTCCGGACATAAAAATCATTCACTTGGTCGACTAATGAGATATTCAATTCCTGCGCAAAAGATTCATCATCTGATCTTACCGCAATTTTTAATAGAGACAATTTCTTATCTAACTTTCCAACGTCAAGTGCATTCCGCTTAATATCGGATACTATAGCAGTAACAACGCTATCCCTTTTTCTTTGTAATAGTTTATCCGGTTGTGTTATATTATTATAATTTATTTTTAGAAGATCGGGCGAATTTTTTATCCAATTTTCTTTAATATGTTCCTGATTGAGGTATTGATCCAGAAGTGTTTTGTGAGATTCTGTACTTGTTTTTTGAAGTAAAGCAGCCTCAATCATTTTTTTGGATTTATACAATTCCAAAAGATTGTCTCCTTGAAAAATACCGTTTCCCCCACCCTGTAAGTCTATCCCTACCATCGCTGCAACACCGGCATATTGGCCTAATCCACCTCCTTGTTCTCCAGTCTCTAGTACGAATGTGGTTGTCGCGGTGTAAGTAGTTTTTTTGTTTTTAGCAAATAAAAAACCTGCTGCCCCACCAATGATCCCCGTTATTACCAAGATATACCATTTAGATATTAGATATTTAAATGGTTTCTTTAACTTGAAAACCAGCTCCTTAATTGAAATTTCGTCAGAAGCTACTCTTTCACTATGATTACCTTTTTGGTTCATTTTATTAACGTAATAAAGAAACTATAATAGCCGCCAAAGAAGCAATACCTGTTCCTAATCCAACCCAGCCTTGCGCACTCATACGTTCTCTCGGAGCCCGTTTAGGCACGACAATCTCAGCCCCTGGTTTAACTTCTGGATACCCCCCATCTTTGCCTTTTACAGCACCATTTGCATATTGAACGAATACACGCTTTTTCAAGGCATTGTCGGTAAACCCTCCTGCCTGGTTGACATAGTACTTTAAGCTCTTGCCTTTGACATACACAACGTTGTTTGGATTCAAGACCTCACCAACAACTTTCACGGTCTCTAGCTCTTTTGGCACGGTGATAATATCGCCGTCTAGAACGAGAAGGTCACCCTTTTCATAAGGCTTTTCTAAAATTTTATTTAATTCAATACCTACTAGGTCACTCGGCTCGATATCTGATGTGGACACTCCAGTTTGGGAAACCTTTGCTAAAGCTGCACTTTTTGCTTTGGAATCATCATTATTCTTGTCAGGATCTTTATCTAGGCTAGCATCTTTTTTATTACCATCTTCATCGAGGTCGTATTTTTCCAATTCTTTCTTCAACCGCTCCTTTTCTTTCTTCTCTTGTTCTTTCAATTTAGACATACCGGTACGTTTCAGGGAAGCTCCTTCGGTATAAGCATAGGGTGTAAGCCCTCCCGCACGTTTAATAATATCCGAAATACGTTCATCTTCACGTGCAATCGTATAGAAACCGGGATATAGTACCTCACCTTCGATTTTGACCTGACGTTGTGTTCGGAAACCCGCATCGCCTAATATGGAAATAACATCATAAGGTTGTAATGTCATATTGGGATCTGTGAGCACACCATCTTTAATATCCACCAAAATTGTTTTGGAAGATCGATGATCAGTAACCTCTTGGTTCTGAATACGACGGGCAATTTCTACACGGGCATTTTTTGCAGTTTCGGTAAGCCCCCCTGCCTTCTGAATAACATCACCTAAAGTTGTGTTGCTCGCAAAAGGGAATTCCCCGGGAAATCGTACCTCGCCTTGAACAGTGAATTTATATTCGTCCCTTAAATCAAAGATGGACGAAATCTCAATCTTATCTTCTCGTTTTAATGGAATATCGGTTGCAGTTCCAGCAAGGACATCGCGTACATTGAAATTGATCAATTCGGAGGTATTATCTGCTTTAAGACGATTGATGATGCCGCGTTCCAAGAAGGCGTCCTCACGAACGCCATCGGCCATCTCCAGCACTTGTCTTAACGTCATACCTGGCTCCAAACCAAATATGCCGGGACGAAATACGGCCCCTAATACACTGATACGGTTGGCAAAACGATCCAAAATAGGTTCTACAATATATTGATCGCCACTTTTGGGCGTGTAGTTTGCAAATTGGTCGGCGTAGATATCTTGTACACTGCGCTCACGTCCTGTAGTCTGTAAAACTTTAACCTTTGCACTATAGGCATTTTCGGTAAAATCGCCTGCATAACGCAAGATATCGGAAAGGGATTCTCCGGGTACGGTCTCAAAAATGGCGGGACGCTTCACTTCGCCCTCAAATTGTACTCTGGCTCCGTAAACCGGGATATGAATGATATCTTGATCTTGTAAACGGATATTACCTTGTTGTATGCCATTCGCCAAGAAATCATAGACATCAATCGTGCTCACCACACGATTACCACGAATCACCTGAATTTTACGATAAGTTCCGTTTTTATTCGGTCCGCCAGAGGCATACAATGCATTGAATACAGTCGCCAAGGAAGGCAGGCTGTAAGTTCCCGGCTTAGTAACAGCCCCTGTCAAGGTCACACGAATGGTGCGAATATTACCGATGTTGACGCTCACTTGGGTTCTTCCGGAGCGTAACGCTGGATAAGTCCCGCTCAAACGTTGCTCAATCTTACTTTTTGCCGCAGCAATGGATAATCCGGCCACATTGATCTGACCCACATATTCTACTTTAATTGTTCCATCGGGACTTACTGGAAGCTTATAAGAGGCTTCATTATCGCCTGTAATATCTAACAGAATCTCATCATCAGGACCAATAATATAAGAGCTCGGTGTAGCCATACGCAAGTTCGGCTCAAAGGTAATCGCGTTATTTCTAAAAAGATCTGAACCAAAGATTTTTAGCTTTCCTTCTTCATTTTCACTGGAGTCGCGTTGATTTAATTGCTTGCGTTGTAAGGAATCTGGATTGGAGTAACCATCCACCTGACGGCCATTGCTGCGCGTATTGCGCGATTGGCCGGAAGATCCTGCTGACGTATTTGGCTGCTGCTTTTTACGTTTGATATTCGCCAGACGTTCTTTTAATTTTTGGACTTCGACAGCTGAAACGCCCTGCGCGCGAGCAAAACCGTCTAACTGACTTTCGTCGTACCCCATCAAAGCGGCCTGTTTGACATACTGTTCGATCTGTGCGTCACTTAGATTGTCTACTTTTATATTGGCAGGATTGGTCTGTGCGTGTACTGTACCCACAAGCCCTGCTATGCATAACCATATTATTATTCTTTTCATCGACACCGCGGTATTTGCCGCAAAATTAGTAAAACTATTTAATTAAATGATTGAAATATTTCCTGAATCGGCTTTTCTAGGGCAATTCATTTGTTATTCAACGAGGTTTTGAAAAAGTATATTGTAAAAAACGTAAAAACTATTCCTTTTGCTACACAATTGGGTAGCGGGCAACCATCGCATTATTTTTTTTATTTAACGAAATAGCTAATCCGTTAAGAAGGCTTATATTTGCGCATGCGCCAAATTATTTACACAAAAGCTATTCTTATTACGTTAGGATGTGGTCTATTGTTTTCTTGCCTAAAAAAAGATCTTTACCAAGGCAGTAAGAGCGAAGATGGAAAAGAAGTATCACCTCCCGATAATGGCGAAAATGCAAACCGGTATGCGTATCCTTTTGGTGAGGAAAAGACCGGACAAGAAGCGGAAATTATCATCGAGTTTCAACCGGGGCAGGAAATATCCCAAGCCCCCACTGTAAGTATTCCACCCCTAAAATATAACAAGAGCTTATTGTTTATGCTCACACAGGACGACTGTAAACAATCGGCATTCAGCATGACCTGGGCAGCCGTCAACGGCAAACCGATAGACCGCTCGGACATAAAACGAAAATATTATTTTGATATTGAGCACCTGGAAGCCGATGATATGCCGCCAAACAGCTTTCTGCTGGGCAAAACACTAGGCAGTACTGATGGTTTTGGCAATGAAGTGCGGTTCCATTTTACAACCACCCTGGCGCCGGAATGGACGTTTATGAACGACCCGACAGTAGTAAAGAAAGGCTTTACGGAAAACTTCTTCCGCTTTTATATGAAATCTGGTCTCCGGTGGAACAATGTGATCGAAATGCTTAACGATGGCAATGCCATTGCATTCCACGATCTCAATACCGCCGCAGTCAATAATGTGGACTCGCTAATCAAGCATTTTGACCTGGCACAACAAATCACTAAAAAACGATTGAATGGGCGAAACATGAAGTTTTTGGCCGAGCCCAATGGAAATAAATCGTACCTCCAAGCGGCACTTGGGTTTCCAGCGATTCAGACCATGACGGCGCAGACCGCTGCCGATAAGCTCATCCCATATCAGGTCAATTCGTCCCTAAACCAAAAGACCTTGGCCCGGGTATTTGTCAATCGCGCTGCTGAGGTAGAAAAGCTGGTCAACGATGCTGCCGCAAAAAATGTGGGTAACCGCGAGGCAGTCCATATTGGTGTGCACGAAACGGATCAGGACTGGGCGCAGCTTCTGCTCTGGCTCAATGATACCTATGGGAAAGACGGCAAGGACATCTTGTGGTTTCCTTCGCAAGAGGAGTATTATGAATACAATTATAACCGACAAAATAGCCTAATCAGCAGCCGGATCGATGGAAATAAGTTGATCGTGAACGTCAAATTACCGAATCAAGCGGATTTCTACTACCCTGCGCTAACATTAAATATCAGCGGATTAGACAAAAATAGCATCAAATCCATCTCGTCAAATGATGCTGTAACGGGGCTCACCTATGGCAATTTTGAAAAAGGCATCAGTGTTAATATAGACTGCCGCAGATTTATACGGCAACATGCAACACACTATGTCGATCGCTATCTCGCTAAAAAATCTGCCGCAAACCTGTTAGATGCAAAGTATCATGTCCATGCGCTAAAAGATTCGGATGAAAAGAAGAAGCTGCTTCGCGCTCTGGGTATAGAGTAAAGAATCACAGCGGAAAGAGTGGACATTTATGGGACTCCGTGGAGCGGAAAAACGCCTTGTTATAAAAATGAGAAGTTAACATTGCAGGACGTTGTACGCCTGCAGCGGGCTCCAGTAAATGAGTTTGAGTGGCAGTCCGGACCGAAAGGCTTTATCGCGGTATTACCCAGCTGTACTTCTATCCGGTGGAACAAGGAATTGTTTTCCAACATGAATACCATTTTGGAAAAAATCATCGCTCAGGCTCCTGTTGGCTACTTAAAATGCTTACGCGATGCTGCCGCAGCAGAACTGTGCCATTCTTATCTTTTTTCGAACGAATAAAAGGGATCAGATTCGTACTTTGTTCGTACCTGCTTCGGATGCGGACAGACTTTGACCCAATAGGCAACAGACCTTGACCAGATCCCGAACAGGAATTATCTGTTCAGTACCTGCACAAAATTTCTATACGTATTCATCAGCCCCGAACGCGGTCCGAACACAATACGAAGAACGTGCGAAGAAATGAAATAAAAAATCCCCCATTTGTCGACGAGACCTTTGGGGGATTTTTTTTATAGCTTTTTTTGATTAGCGTTTCTTGAACATGCCGCGCTCGGGACGGGGATTGACCAGCCCTTGGCTAATGCTTCTGCGGCTTTTGCTGCTCACAGTATTCAATGCAGCCTTAGTTGTGATACCGGGCAAAGCATCATTCAATGCCGTAGCCAGCATCGTCTCCTTTTTATCACCAAAGTCGACAAAAACATAATCATCAACATTACTTTTATCGGGACTAAGTCCGTCCCAATACTCAGATACACCTTTTGAATTGCGGAGCATAAAGGATACTGGCCAAAAGGAGACTTTATTACGAATCACTTCTTCAAAAAATCCTACAGGCTTACCGTAGGTTCGGCTACCCGAAGCGATCACCTCGACGGTCAGATGTGGTTTGAGCACATTGATCAACATCTCTGCCGCTGAGGCAGTACCTTCGCTCACAAGAAAGTAAACCTTAGTCAGATTGAGACTACTGCTCCCACTGAAATAGGTATTTGCAAATTCCTTGCTGAGCTGTGCATCATTTTTGATGTAATCGTTTACATCATAGGTCAACATCAATCGCTTATCCGCACCGATGGTTCCAGCGATTTTATCGGCAACATACACGGAGGATTCGACGTAACCTCCTCCATTGTAACGCAGATCAACAATCAGGCTCTTAATACCGGCAGTTTGAAACTTCGTAAAGGCATCGTCCATATTCTTTTTGTTGGTCGCACTGCTGCCAATCTCTTCAAACGAAGACAGGGCCAAATAACCAACACTACTGCCATTGTAGGTGTAGACCTCATCTTTATAAATTGGATTGATCGTATAACCATTGGCGTAAGTAAGATCTTCGCTCATCGTTGTCCCGTCCTGATGTTTAACCTGCAGTTTAAGTGTACCCGCGTCCAAGGCTGCATTCAGTTTGTTCATCATCTTGTCCCGAGCACTGGCATCATCAATGCTGCAGCCAGTTGCTGTACAGGTAACAGCAATGGAGTAGTCGGAATCGCCGTTGACAGCTGTAATAAAATCAGACCGTCTGAAACCCGCTTTTTGGGCAGGCGATCCGCCCTCGACAAAATAGATGATAGGCTGTGCTGTCTTCCCATCTTCAGTTCCCAATTGCACATAGATGCCATACCCGTCGTTCGTATCCATTTTAAGCCTGCCAGAAGCTGTTGTTCCGGTATTATAACCATCTAGCCCCAACATATAGGAAAACCGGTCCAATACACCTCCTGAATAAGAAGCATGTGCTGGGGTCATTTTCTTCAATGCGTCGAGCACCAAATCTGCTGAGCCATATTTATCGGTGAATTGAGAAGGATCACTGGTATAATCAGGAATGGATTTGTCCCAAAGTGAATATAACTTATAATACTTATAGATATCATCTTTGATCAGCTGCGCTTCGGTACGCTCCACTGGTTCGGGTTCAGGCTCAGGCTCAGGTTCAGGGCTATCCTTTTTACAAGAAAAAACTAAAAGTCCAGTCAGTGCTAGGATAGCCAGACGTCCTGTTTGTTTTAATGGCGCTACGTTCATAGTTGAAACATTTGTAAAACAAACATAAATAATTTACTCCGATCCACAATAAAAAAAACACGCTGACCATGGGGAGTGCCAGCGTGTTTACTACCTATTGAAAAACGTTAGGAGAACAAGCAAAGGCATAAGATAGTTTTAACAAAATCAAAAAATACCCGCCAAGCCCGTTTTTTATAACATATTGATTTAATACTTATATTTCTCTTTCCATTTGTCCCGTAAACTCTGTCTCAATTTTTCCTCCTGTGAATTTTGCCCAGGCTCATACAATTTGACGCCACTAATTTCTTTGGGCAGAAATTCCTGAACGACAAAGTTTCCCGGATAGGCATGTGCATATTTGTATTCGGCCCCATAATTTAAGTCCTTCATCAATTTGGTCGGCGCATTACGGATATGCAGCGGTACAGACAGATCACCAGTTTGTTTCACCAAGGCCTGCGCTTTATTGATTGCTTCATAGGAAGCGTTGCTTTTAACTGAAGTCGCCAAATAGATAACCGTTTGCGAAAGAATAATACGTGATTCGGGCCACCCAATAACATTGACAGCCTGAAAGCAATTGTTCGCCAACAACAAGGCATTCGGATTGGCATTGCCAATATCTTCAGAAGCTAAAATCAACAACCTCCGTGCAATAAAGGATGGATCCTCCCCGCCTTCGATCATCCGTGCAAGCCAATAGACCGCGGCATTCGGATCAGACCCCCGGATTGATTTAATAAAGGCCGAAATTATATCGTAATGCTGCTCACCCGCTTTATCATAAATGGCCATATTTTGCTGTACCTGCTTCAAAACAAAAGCATTTGTAATTGGCTCTTTGTGCAGTACAGCAGCATTCACAACCAATTCGAGAACATTCAACAATTTACGCGCATCGCCACCAGACAACCGCAACAAGGCCTCATATTCTTCGACAACAATCGCTTGTTTCTGTAAATATTCGTCTTCATGTAATGCTTTTTGAATTAATCCAATCAGATCTTGTTCCGAAAGATGTTCCAATACATACACTTGGCAACGCGAGAGCAATGCGGAGATGACCTCGAACGATGGGTTTTCTGTTGTTGCACCAATCAGTGTCACAAGCCCGCGTTCAACAGCCCCTAAAAGTGAATCTTGCTGCGACTTGGAAAAACGGTGAATCTCATCAATAAATAAAATGGGTTGATCTTGGTTGAAGTTCATCAGCCGTTCGGCTTTTTCGATAACTTCACGAATATCTTTCACCCCTGCCTGAATTGCACTTAATGAAAAGAAAGGCCGGTCGAGCTCTCTTGCGATCAGCAAGGCCAAACTTGTTTTCCCAACCCCGGGAGGTCCCCACAAAATCATGGATGGAATATTTTTTTGCTGGATCGCATGATAGAGTACCGCATCTGGGCCCACAATATTTTGTTGTCCCACATAATCACTCAATTGCCGCGGTCTAAGTCGTTCTGCTAATGGAATTCGTGTCGCCATAACACAAAGTTAAAAATTAAACGGCATAGCAACTAAATATTTTAGCTTTATTCATCCAAACTTTTCGATGAAGACTTCTGCAAAGCGATAAGCATCAAGCTTTCACACGCATAGTTTTGAGGGTCATCATTCGCCGTTCGATATTACTTTAACATTTTTTCACACAATTTTTCGTCATATTTGCGCTATGATATATGTAAATTGCTTTTGGCAGCGCATAACCGACCGTACAGGTTTATCGAATGAAGTAGTAGATTGCTCAAATTGTCCTTTAGCTAAATTTATGTAGACGTTAATAATAACGTAATATTTTATGAGAATGACAAAATACTGGATTGCTATAGTTACCGCTTTGACTGCATTCACGAATATACCAGGTCAGGTAATCGCACAGGATGCCGCCAAAGATTATACGGGCGCAATAAAACAATACGATGCTTCCTTTAAAGGTATCGGTCCAGAGGTCTATTTTTTACCACCTCCAAAAACGGCCAATGAAATACTAGCAGACAATTATGCACACAAGAAGTCTTTCAGCAAAGAAATTGCTAGGCAGCTCCTGCTCCAGCGACTGTTATTGCAACTGCGGAGCACCAATAACGTGGGCCATTTTCAATATTTGATGAACCCCATGCCCACTGCGGCAAATAGCTGGGATAGTGCTATAGAGAGGCAAATAAAAGCTGAAAACTGGATTGCTGGCTATGCGCTTGCCAATGAAGCAGCCCTATTTTCAATTAAAAATAACGATAGCAGCAATGCCTCAAAATTTCTATATCAGGCGCTTTCCTTGGCAAATCGTACCGATAACAGGGATGATATTGCTACCATTAATATGAACATCAGCAATTTCCAGCTGTATCGTGGAGACTTTGTACGTGCTGAAGAGAGCGCACAAAATTATCATACCTATGCCATGAAGAGCAAAAGCTATGCAGACCAAGCCAACGCCTGGCTTCTAATTGCTATGGCACGAGCCGGTCAGGGAAATTATAAAACTGCCGAAAACAATATTATCCGCAGTGCGATCCCTTTACTCAATAAGGCCAAAGCCTATGAGGGGAAGATTTTTGCATGGGAAATGCTTGCTGAAATTTATTTTAAGCAAGATAAATTTACCGAGGCTCAGTGGTTTCTGCTACAGGCTCGCGACTTGGCCAATGCAAAAAAACTATATAGCGAGCTCGCTGAAATCGAATACTTGCTGGCCTCATCCAAGCAAAAAGATGGAAATTATAAGGTGGCGATCAAAGAATTTGTGCAGGCGGCTGAATTGGCTTCAGATGAAAATAATAAACAACTGTCGCTGGCTATATTGGACAAACTTGGTGAAGTATATCTTGTGCTAAAAGATTATCCAGCTGCTGATCAGACCTACAAAGCCTATACGCAGTTGAAAAATGAATTGTACAATTGAAACATTTAAAACAATCTACCCCTTCTAGTGGTCTGTTGAAAGAGCCGTCTACAAAGAGATTTTAAGCTTTTTGTAAATATTGAAGGATAAATCAAATAAATTTTTAGATTCTGCGATAATGTGTTACGAATTTCACTAAATTTAGCACGCTTATCAATAAGAGCTGAATATTTTTTAAATAAAAATGATTATTAAAACCGTCGAAAATATGTTTAGGAAACTCATATTTGCACTTTTTGTTGTATCCATTGTTTCTTGTGGTTCAAAACCACGGGTAGCGCTTCCTGATGATGGAGGGCTTAAACCAAGCACACAACATCAAATTATCGCTAAAGAAGTCTCTGGATTATTGGAAAATGCGAGCTACAAAAAGGTCAAAATGAATGATTCGATATCGGGCATCATATACGATAATCTGATCAAAAGTTTGGATCAAGGAAAAAATTATTTGCTTCAAGCGGATGTTGATGAATTTCAAGCGTACAGAAACAATCTTGCGCAGGATATCAAAAATGGAGATCTTTCTGCGGCATTCCATATTTTTAATGTCTATTCGAAGAGATACCTGGACAGAATGCAATATGCGCTTTCAGAAATTGACAAGAAACAGGATTATACAAAGGATGAGTATTACCAACCTAATCGTGAAAAACTGGGCTGGTTTAAAACGGCAGATGAAGCCAACGACCAATGGCGTAAACGCGTAAAATACGACCTACTGAACTTAGAAACTGCCAGTGGTAAATCGACCGACAGTGCGCGAACCAAACAGGTAGAAACATTAAAAAAACGCTACGTCAATTTGATCTCTCAGGCCAAAAAAACCAACGCAAACGATGCTTTTCAGGTGGTCATGCAAGCATTGACCGATGCTGTTGACCCACATACGTCCTATTTTAACCCATCCTTTGCCCAGGCGTTTAATGAGGGAATGGCCAATACGTTTGAAGGGATCGGTGCAAGATTATCGATCGATAATGAAGCGGTAAGCATCTTTGAAATTATCCCCGGTGGACCAATATTCAAAGACAAGAGCATTCATGTCAATGATAAAATCATCGCTGTAGCCCAAGGAAAAGATGGTGAATTCGAAGACATTATTGGCTGGAGACTTGATGCAGCCGTAGCAAAAATCAAAGGTCCAAAAGGAACCATTGTCCGCCTGAAAATTATACCTGCTGGTCAGCCCATGAACTCTCATCCGCGCATTGTATCTTTAGTACGTGAGAAAATCGTTGTTGAAGAAGAGTCTGCGAAAAAAGAAATTACGAGCGTTAAAGGATCAGACGGAAAAACGTACAAAGTGGGTATCATCAATATTCCGAAGTTCTACATGGATTTTGAAGCTTACAGAAGACGCGATCCAAACTATAAGAGCACAACGAGAGACGTTAGGTTAATCTTAGACACCTTGAAACAGGAAAAAGTAGATGCTGTGGTTATCGATTTACGATTCAATGGTGGCGGTTCCTTACCGGAAGCCATTGATTTAACAGGTTTATTTATCGACAAAGGTCCAGTTGTACAAGTAAGAGACACAAAAAATAACATCGATGTCGAAGAAGATAAAAACGCGGGTGTATCCTGGGATGGTCCATTGGGCATCATGATCAACCGCTTCTCGGCTTCGGCTTCTGAAATCTTTGCTGGAGCGATCCAGGATTATGGAAGAGGTATTATCTTGGGATCTCAAAGTTATGGTAAAGGAACAGTGCAATCGGCAATCGACATGTCACGCGTTATCAGCCCAACCAGCCGCTTATTGCTAAAGGCCTCAGGTGAAAAAGATCCGGACACCCCAGAAGGTGCTCCTCAATATGGACAGATCAATATCACACTAGGTAAATTCTATCGTGTAAACGGTAGCAGTACACAACATAAAGGGGTTACACCAGATATCGTATTCCCTTCACAGTTCTCCGCAGAGAAATTTGGCGAGAGCTCAGAAAAATCAGCGCTTCCTTGGGATCAGATTCAATCGAGCAATTTCAAAAAAGTAGCTGATCTAAGTGCTGTTGACAAAAAATTAGAAGCAATGCATGAGGCACGCATTAAAAACTCATTGGAATATAAGTATCTGAAAGAAGATATTGAAGAAGCTCAAAAAGATGAGGATGTTAAAATTCCATTGGAATTAAACAAATTCAAGAAAGAGAAAGATGACAACCTCAAGAAAAATAGGGACCGCATCAACGCTTTATTGAAATTGCAGGGTAAACCAGCTTGGGAGGAAGGTAAGTCCCAACCTAAAATCGATCTTGACTTTGTGAAAGATGAAAGTGCCAAAGTGATGACCGATTATATCATCAACTTTCAAGCAAAAAAATAGAACGTATACTCTCTCTTAAAAAAGGCAATCGTAATCGCGGTTGCCTTTTTTTTTCTGAAAGTGTCTGATCTTATTGGCCAGAAAGAACCTTCAGTTCGCTTTTATCGCTGTTCGTGCCTTACGAAGTCATGAAGGTTTTATGACCCTCATCACAATAGGGAGAGTTTAACATTAAATTCACGTTTTCTTTGTAACTTATCGCTACATTCATTGTTTTAGTAATATACCGGTACTGCTTAAAGTCCGAATGATTCCCATAGCTCATACGCTAAAGATTTTGCAGGACAGGATGCACCAACCAGGTTATAGAAGTTAAACGTATAAAAAAGAACATCATGAAACGTATCCTCCTGTTAACTGACTTTTCAGAAAATGCTCTTCTGGCAGCACAACAAGTAGCCCTATGTACAGAAGCCTGGAAAACGCAAAAGGTTATTATCTACCATACGTACAACAGTGTTACCATTGTCAATAACGAACCTATTGTCATTGTTAATGATGAGGTAAAAGAGGTTAAAGAGAAAGAACTGACAGCATGGTTTGACCAAATTAGATTATTGTTCCCTCCACAAGTGGAACTAACACATCAGATGGAAGATGTTGATCTGCCATTGGGAGTCAATGACATGTGTAAATCGCACGACATTGACCTTGTCGCATTGGGTATCACCGGACAAACAGGTTTTGCTAAGATCTTGGTCGGAAGTAATGCTATTACACTGATGGACATCTGCATTAAGCCCATGCTTATCGTTTCCCATAAGGTAAATCCTGCCGTCCCCAAAAATGTGTTGGCGACAACCGATCTGAAGGAGGTAGACAGAAAACTGGATTTATTCAATTTAGATCAGGTGTTAGATACGTTCAATGCACAATTGTATGTGTTGAATGTTGCTAAAAAAGAAGGTTCAGCCGCAGACTTGGCACAGGAATTAAAGCACCTCCATGAACGCCTAGATAAATATCATCCGATTTATGACTACATCAGCCATGATGATATTGCACTAGGTATTGAAGAATATGCCAAAGAGAAACATATTGATCTCATACTTTCATTCCATAAAAAGCAAGGACTATTAGCGAGCCTATTCAAAACAAGCATTTCTAAAAAAATAGCCTGGAATGGCGCGGCCAACTTACTGGTTATTCCCATGGATAGATCGTAGAAATCTGTACTTTGTACATATCCACAGCGATGGACTCGTTGTCCAATAGAAACAAATTATACGACAAAAACGCCGCAATGTATGCTAAATTGCGGCGTTTTTGTCGTATCGTTGTTCCTCCGGGAAATCTCTTCCCGAGAAATCTCTTATTTCTTGTCAACCGAATGTTTACCCGGCCCAATAAGGATAAGTCCTAAAAACACAAAGCAAAGCTCAATCGCATGTGATGCACCAGAGATACCATCTCCTTTAGAAAGATGCATTAATCCAGCGATGACCATCGTAAATGCAAGCAATAATGCCGCTGGTCGGAAAAAGAGCCCCAGCAGTAAAAATAGCCCTCCAACAGTTTCGGTCGCAGCTGCCATAAAGCCCCAAAAAGTAGGCATAAAATGAATACCAATATTACCCATTGATTTTCCGACACCTGCCCAGAGCTCAGGACCGCCCTGCAATTTGGGCAGACCATGCATGATCATCATCACCCCAAGTCCAACACGCAAGACCAAAAGTCCCGTATCCTTATATTTACCCAATGAATTCCAAATTGCCATAAAAAACGTTTAATTTATTAAAACTTGAATTACCGATCTCCCTAAATTAATGAAATTATTTAAATTGAACAGCTCACAGTACTCACCATAATAAATAAAGCTATTGCATTTATAATACTTAATGCGTAATTTGATGATTATAGACCCGATTATAATGCTTTGGAACGGCTAAGACAGCGTAAAAGACCTTAGCCACGGATTATGGATCAACAAATAACTAAAGGATGAAAAACCTACTCTTGTTAACAGACTTTTCGGACAATGCCTATGCTGCTGCTCGATATGCCGCACAATTAGCTCCACTTTGGGGCATTGAAAAGGTTGTCCTATACCACACATACGAAGTAATCCCTACCGTAGGTACTGAACCTGTTGTCATCAGCAATTCAGAAATCTTGGAAGAAAAACAAAAGGACCTCAATACCTGGCAACAGGAACTGATGTTGCTTTTTCCTGAGGGCATTGCCTGGAAATCAGTTCTTGAAGAATATGAACTGAGCTATGGCGTAAACCGTACCTGTGCTGAGGAGGACATTGATCTTGTCATCGTCGGAACTGCAGGTAAAAGTGGCCTAAAGAAACTGCTTCTTGGAAGCAATACCCTCAAGCTGATCGAAAATTGTCACACACCATTACTGGTGGTCCCCGCACGAGCAGAATTTCGGGTACCCAAAAAGATGTTGATCGCCACCAATCTCAAAGAGGTAAAACTAAAATTAAACCGTCTTTTGGTTAATGCGTCCGAAGTATTACGGAAAAGTGAGGTCTATGTCGTCCATGTGACTAAAGAAGATCCTGCAAATAAGGCGGTAAATGCCGAAATAAAAACCATGCAGGATTTACTGGCGCCTTATCATCCCATCTATAGTTATATCCTAAACGCAGACATTGCTGCAGGAATCAACCAATACATCAACGAAAATCATATCGACATGATGGTCACTTTCCATCGGGACAAGGGCTTATTAAGTCGAATTTTCAATACGAGCATTGCGCAAAAGATGGCCTGGAAGAGTCAGGCTGCCATGATGGTCATCCCTGTACATTCGGGATAATCAATAAACGGGATAATCAATAAATAAAACAACGAGATTCTGTTCAGCTTCCACTACAAATAGGTTAACTGAACAGAATCAGCTGTAGTCTGCAATTTTACTTTTCGCCCAAATACCAGGGCGTGATTATCATCAATATGCCCGGCAGGATAGCCAAATGCTACCGGAAAATCATATTCTTTAACTATATCCCACACAATTTCCTCCACACGCTGCCCAAAAGCAGGATCATTGTCTTTCATCGCAGAAAAGCCACCTACAATTAGACCATTCAATTTTTTTAATTTCCCCGCGCGTTTCAACGCCCTTAGCATTCTGTCTACGGAGTAATAGGCTTCACCGACATCTTCAATAAATAGAATTTTATTCTTGTAATTGACATCCGAATTAGAAGCAAGTACAGATAGTAAGATTGCTAAATTTCCGCCGACCAATTTTCCTTCGCCTTTACCCGCACGATTGGGGAATAACGTTTGCTCGTAGTCAAAATCCATAGTATGACCAAACAATGCATTTTTTAACGTTTCCAACGATGCTTTTGTGCCCGTTTCAAAAGACTTTGGCATCTGTCCATGTATTGTTGCAATTTTATAGTTCCGTTGAATATGACTATGCAATACGGTAATATCGCTAAAACCCACCAACCATTTGGGATCTTTTTCAAAGCTCGAAAAATCTATCTGATCGACAATACGAACACAACCGTAACCTCCGCGCGCGGCAAAAACCGCTTTAATCGACGGATCATCCAGTGCCCACTGCAGATCGGCAGCGCGTAAATTGTCATCTCCGGCAAACTGATGGAACGATGTCCCAACAGTCTTCCCAACCACAACCTCCAGCCCCCAGTTCTCCAATGTTTTTATGCCAACATCAATAGAGCCACGTATAAAACTCGCAGGACAAACGATAGCTACTTTATCGCCTTCTTTCAGAAAATCAGGTATTTTGGACATCTTTTTTATCGCTAATGATCAAACAAAACCTTCATGGCTTCGAAGACAGCAACAGCTATGCAAGCGAACTGAAGAATCTTTCTGGCCAATAACATCAAACACTTTCAAAAAAAAGGACCGCTACTTTGCAAAGTCCGATTAGAAATATACTTGATATATGGTGCTTATATGTACAAATAAACGTAAATTTATCTAAGTTTTCTACCGCTATGTTGAATAATATTTCTACGATAACAAGCTGTTAAGTGAAAGCGCATTTTAATCAAGTTGAAACAATCGTAGAAATAAGTCAAAACAAGAATTCAAGAATAAATTGTTCGATATGACACGCATTTATATTGCATATAAACAGCAATTTATCTAAGTTTGCCAAAGAAAACAAGTACACACTTTAATATACTTTCAAGCATTGAGTATTCTAGATAAAAAACGTTATACCATCACATCGGCATTACCTTATGCCAATGGTCCTTTACATATTGGACACCTTGCCGGAGCTTATATCCCAGGGGATATCTTTGTCCGCTATTTGCGTCTGAATCAAAAAGATGTAGTCTATGTATGTGGTTCAGATGAGCATGGTGCGGCGATTACCATCCGTGCAAAAAAAGAGGGCATCACCCCGCAACAAATCATTGACAAATACAATAAACAAATCAAAGAAAGCTTTGAGGAGTTTGGTATCTCTTTCGATATCTATCACCGTACGTCGGAGCCCATACACCACCAGTTATCGCAGGATTTCTTCTTGAACCTTTACAACAAAGGCGAATTTGTGGAGAAATTTTCGGAGCAGTACTACGATGAGGAATACCATCAGTTTTTGGCCGATCGTTACATTACGGGAACTTGTCCAAATTGTAAGTCCGAAGGCGCCTATGGTGACCAATGTGAAAAGTGTGGGACATCACTTAGCCCAACAGATTTGATCAACCCGATTTCAACGTTAAGCGGAAAAACGCCAGTTTTGAAAGAAACGAAACATTGGTATCTACCTTTGGATAAATACCAGCCTTGGCTTGAAAAATGGCTGATCGAAGGAAAGAAAAATATCCTGAAGTCCAACGTTTTTGGCCAATGTCAATCTTGGCTTAAATCCGGTTTACAGCCGCGTTCAATGACAAGAGATCTGGATTGGGGCGTCGATGTACCTTTGGCTGAAGCAGCGGGTAAAAAACTATATGTTTGGTTAGATGCACCTATCGGGTATATCTCCGCAACAAAACAGTGGGCTTTAGACCATGGTAAAAACTGGGAAGACTATTGGAAAACCCATGAAAACCCCGCAGACGATTCTACGCTGATCCATTTTATTGGAAAAGATAATATTGTTTTCCACTGCATTATTTTCCCAGCTATTCTTCATGCACACGGCGACTATATTTTACCAGAAAATATTCCCGCCAACGAATTCCTTAACCTGGAGGGCGATAAACTATCTACGTCTAGAAATCATGCGGTATGGTTACATGAATACCTACAGGAATTTCCTGACAAACAGGATGAATTGCGTTATGTATTGACAGCCATATTACCGGAAACTTCGGATGCCGAGTTTACCTGGAAAGATTTCCAAGCTCGGATCAACAATGAGCTCGTTGCTATTTTTGGAAACTTTGTCAACCGTGTCTTGGTACTTTCTCACAAATATTTTGATGGCAAGGTATTGAACGGTTCGCCACTAACAGCTGTAGACCAAGCGGTACTGGATGAATTAAAAACATACCCTACTTCGATCAAATCGTCTTTGGAGCAATTCCGCTTCCGTGAGGCATTGGCAGAATTTATGAATGTAGCTCGTCTGGGCAATAAATACCTTGCCGATGAAGAGCCATGGAAAATCATTAAAACAGATGAGGAACGTGTCAAAACAATCCTAAATGTAGCGGCACAGATCGTTGCCAATCTTGCCGTTCTTGCACAGCCCTTTTTACCGAAAACAGCGATCAAATTATTTGAAATGCTTAATTTTCCACAAGGGAACTGGAACGACGCAGGTTCAGATGCTTTGATCCAAGCTGGACACCAATTGGGTGAAGTGCAATTGTTATTTGACAAAATAACCGATGAACAAGTCGACTTCCAACTAAACAAACTTGCTGAAGCAAAAGCAAAAAATCTAGCTGATAATGCAAAAGTTGCTCCTGCGAAAGAAAACATTAGCTTCGATGATTTTGTTAAAATGGATATCCGCGTTGGAACTATTGCAGCCGCTGAAAAAGTTGCCAAAACCAAGAAATTGTTAAAACTGACGATAGACACTGGCTTAGATACACGCACGGTCGTTTCGGGTATCGCAGAGTTCTTCAGTCCTGAGGAAATCGTAGGCCGTCAGGTATCTATTTTGGTTAACCTTGAACCTCGTGAAATCAAAGGAATTATGTCACAAGGAATGATCCTGATGGCAGAAGATGCTGACGGTCGATTGGATTTTGTCAAACCGGATACAACAATTAAAGTAGGAAGTACGGTACGTTAATATAAAACCGGTATTTCTTTTATACAAAAAGCCTGTTCGTATGAACAGGCTTTTTTTTTCATCTCGACGGGACAAGAACGGTATAAGATTATCCCCTAAAAGAGTATACTCTGCAGTCGTTTTTTAAAGGCCTTCTCATCCATATAGTCATAGACGGTATCTTTCAGCTTCTTTATGATCTCCGCTCTGGATTCCGCAACCACCTTTTTCTTTTTGGTCAGCACATTGGAAAATGCTGTATTGGTAATCTCCACCTTTGTGGCAAACATATTGACATTCATGCTCGGGATAGATACCCCCATTACCAGACCTGGGAGCCCATGGATAAGCTCAGGCCCACCAGAGATTGGTATTTGTCCCGCAAAAAAAGCTACTACATAGACCGAATCTTGAATAATTCCATTGGCTCTCCGACAATCATATCCCGCAATATTTCGGTATTCATCCGTATATTTCCATTTAACCGCAGGCAATGAATCTTTAAGCAAGAGCTGATCATCTCCAAAGGGGAGCAATTTTAAGAATTCCTGATTCTGGAAATTAATGTACGTTTTTGAATCCGGAAGAATAGAATTATAGTGAGTCACATGACGATAATTTGCAGGATAATCTTCCTGCACCGTTTCAAACAGGGTTTCATTATCGTAAAATTTCAGAATATGGTGGGTCACCACCTCTGCAGGCCCATTCTTTACCGCATTGTCGACCATCAGCTTATCCCAGGTATCTAAATCGGGTTTGCTGAGGTAATTACGTTTTAAGAAATTCTGCACATGAAATTTCCGTTCATAAGTCACCGTTCCGCTGCTCGGAAAATACGCATGTTGTGCATGGGCTGCTCCTGAGCTCAGCAATAATACCCAGACCATCAACTTGATATACTTACTCATTTGGCATCTCCTTTCATTGTTGTAAAATTGTAGATTACTTTTAGCATTCCGTAACGACGCAGTACATCGTTGCTGGTCTGGATAAATGAAGTTCCATTTTGATAACGGTACACCCCATTATTTTTGTTTAAAATATCGTTGACAAATACCTGTACTTCCAAAGACTTATCTTTCAATAATTTTTTGGAAACATATCCATTCATATTAATGATATTAATGGATTGCAATGTTTTCGTCGCTGCCTGATAATTCTGGTTTGTCGACAGGGAAATCTTGAAGTCTTTTGGTAAATAATACGTAATCTCCGAGAACGTCCTAAATTTAAAAGTCGTGCGATTTAACTCAGGTTGCAAATAGGAATTCATCTGCTCCACACCAGGGCTCATGGAGATGTAAAAATCCATTTTATTTGCCTTGTACCGACTGAAGCCAAGGCTCGGCGCCACACTCCATGTTTGATTTCTATTGAGCTCAGGATCTTCGTTGTAAGTAGATAAATAGCTAAACTGGCTGTTATACTGCGCGTTCATACCCAAGTTCATTTTTAATCCCCATTTTTTCTTCAATACAAAACTGTATCCTCCACCGCCATACATACGCCAATTGTCTTTATCAATATTCACGTAGGAAATTTGCTGCGTACCTTTATCTAGATCATAGCGTACGCTATTGTTGATACTTTTCTTTCCTTGATCTGCACTGACATAAAAATAAATACTCTGGTCCTTTAACTGCTTGTAGTTGTTGAAATTAATTGAATAGGAGTTGTTAAAGCCCGCTTCCAGATCTGGATTGTCCAAATACTCGACGAGTGGCTGGGCATTTTGTTTCAACGGCTCTATTTGCGTCAACGATGGCTGGCTCGTGCGGCCGCTGTATCGGAAGCTCACATTTTTGCTTTTCGAGATTTTGTAGTTGACGGAAAGGACTGGAGCAACAGAAGTCTGGTTCCGCTGTAGTATTGTATTCAGGTTGTTATAGGTTCTCTTGACCTGCTCAAAATCAACCCTATTGCTCAAATTTACAGTTAATGTGTTGGACTTGTAGTTCAAGGAGGCGTTGACACCATTTTTTAAACTGTTAAAATCAAAATCGTTTAGCAGGTCTTGGTCCAATACCGTATATTTTCCTGTAACCGGATCTCTATCAAATGACTGATTGAGTGTTTCCGATTTATTTTGATTGAATGCATAACCTATTGCAGCAGTCAACCTTTTAGACAAAGGCTCCGAATAGGTTACTGAAGCACCATACGTATTGTTGGCCAACTTATCATTTTTATATTGATCGATCAAGGTTGTATCTCCGGAACTTTGGAAGAAATTTTCCGAAAAATACTGTGTCTTGTTACGATTTTGATCTGTATTCGCATTGACATTGAAAGTAATGGAGCGGCGGTCCTTTTTAAAACGACGTGTAAGCATCGCATTGACATTAAACTTATCCTGATCGTTATTTAAATCTGTCTTGGACGAAGTCCGTGTAATCAATGTGCCATCCAATTTACGCTGGTCTGCTTCGGAATTGGATAAATTGTCGCGGCTAGATTTGGTAAAGCCCATAGTGACAGTCAAGTCTGCGAGCGAATCAAGCTTATAGTCATACCTTAAATTCGCGATATTGGCCTGTGTTTCGGTTTCAGATGCTGTCACATTATTATCGACCTGCGCACGTTCAGGAAGATTGTTCTGCGCATTATAGGTACTTGTATTAGTGACATTGATCTGATTCCGTTTGAAGTTGACATTGATCTTATGCTTATCATCTTTGGATTTGTCGGAATAACTTGCTCCCATGTTCACGGCCTTAGGCACGCCACCACCATAGTAATTACCATCCCATCCACCGTCGGAGCCATCACCACTAGAAGAAATCATGATGCCGCCGCCGTCCATCATCTGTACATTGCTGCTTCCGCCCACACCATATTTTTGGCTATCTTCAAATCCTAATCCGACCATTCCATCATTGGCGAGAATGCCATAAGCTGCAATTTTCTGCGATCCCTTAAACTTATTGAGCATGACTTTTCCGCCATAATATTTATCTGTACCAGCTCCGGCAACAGCTTGGCCGAACATTCCTTTTTTCTTATCTTCTTTGAGCTTAATATCAATTGTCTGCGTTCGTTCGCCATCATCTACTCCGGTACGTACAGCAAGATCTGATTTCTTCTCATACACTTGTACCTTGCTAACCATATCTGACCGAATATTCTTGGTAATCAGGGTTGGATCATCACCAAAAAACTCTTCCCCATCAAGCAATACCTTTTTTACTTCCTTGCCCTGAGCAATGATCTTGCCTGATCCATCCATCGTAATACCCGGCAAGACCTTCAATAGGTCCTCTACTTTAGCATCCTTCTCTACTTTAAAACTACCGGCATCGTATTCGATGGTGTCGCCTTTAATAACCACAGGAATTTTGCCATTCACCTGCACCTCCTCCAATAGTAGCGCTGCTTTGGATAGCTTTACAATACCAATATCTAGATCTTCGGCGGCCACATGGATATCTTTTACCAAGTCAGCATACTGCGGATAGGAAACCACCATTTTATAGGTACCTGTGTCGAGATTCGCAATTTGGAATGTTCCATTTTCCTTCGTCCGACCGAATTTAACCAAAATCGAATCTTTGGGGCTGAGCAGCGCGATTGAAGCTTGATGTAGTTTTGCAAGATCTTTGATATCTGCCACCGATCCCACAAGTTTATGTTGTGCATAGGACTTGGAACTCAGGACTGAAAATAAAAGAAACAAAACTAGGGAATAGGTTAGTTTCATAAATTTCGTTTATATATTGTCGAGGTAAATATATAAATGTTGCTACGGAAAATTCGTAAAATAATGTTAAATAATTATGTAATTAAAAAATGAAACTTACCTCGGTCAAATAAAACACGATAATTCACGCTATACCAATAACTTTACCGCATAAAAAAAGAGGCGTAACTTATTTGTTACGCCTCCAATCTAAATAGAAAAATATATTTTATTTCCTTTAATCTACATTTAGGTTCAATTCTTTTTCCTTATTGATTAAATGGGCAATACTTGTATCATTTAAAATCTGCAACATGGCATTTCTCACCTCGACAAAAGTATCGCGTATGCCACAGGCATGCTCTTGTGTACACTCTTCGCAGGAGCGGTAGAAGTTCAAGCTCACGCATGGCAGCAAGGCTATGGGGCCATCAATCAGGCGCATCACCTGCGATAAAAAAACATCTTCGGGAGCCTTATTGAGGCTATAACCACCTCCAGCACCTTTTTTGCTATACAGAATTCCGGCATTTCGCATTTCAAGTAGAATTTGTTCCAAGAATTTTTTTGGAATATTCTCCTCCTGCGCAATCTTCACGATTTGCATCGGCTCATTACCGTAATTACGACCAAGCACCATCAGTGCCTTTATTGCATATTTTGTCTTTTTGGACAGCATAATTTGTTAACCCCCTGTTGAATTGCAAATTTACGTTTTTTATTCAATAGAATAAAACCTTCATGATTTCACGCATGCAGCAACAGTCTCCTTATTGCCCCAATACCGCCGTGATCGGTTTTCCGATGCTACCATTGGGCTCAGTGATGTGGAGTAGTGAAGAAATTGTCGGTGCAATATCCACAATATGTACCTCCGTATTAGATACACCCGGTTTAATTCCCCAACCCATAAATACCAAAGGAATATGGGAATCATAGCCAGACCAGGTACCATGTGTTGTCCCGGTCGAGCGCGGCGTGCCGTCATACCATTGTGGCTCACAAACGATCTGAATAGCACCACTACGTTTAAAGTTGTAACCGTTGATCATTTTTTCGCGAATAGGCGCCGGGATCATCAGACTTTCCCCTTTTTCCATATCAGCAACATAAGCGACACCTTCTGTATGGCGAAGTTCACGAATGATGGTCTCTTTTATTTTATCACGATCCAAGTTCAAAGAATCAATCAATTGATTATTTAAGTGCACCTGGTAGTTCATCATGCTTTTAACAAGCTTCTCTTGTCCAAATTTCTCTTTAAGGGTTTTGTTAAGTCCTGTGATAATCTGACGGGAATAGAAATAACCACCGTTTCCTTTCATATCCATAAAGAAACGAGAGTTATAAGAAGCGCCATGATCTGCTGTCAGGAAGAACGTGTAGTTACCCTTGCCCACGGTCTTATCGAGGTAGTTGAAGAAATCGGCAAGCTGTTTATCGAGCTGCAGATAGATATCTTCAATCTCCACTGCTGTCAATGAGTAACGGTGTCCAACGTAGTCTGTTGCAGAAAGGCTCACACAAAGGAAGTCGGTATTTTTAGTTGGGTTATTTCCCATCTGCTCATTTTTGATTGCTTCCATAGCCAGATCCAACGTAAACTGATTTCCCATTGGTGTGGTTTTGATCAGCTCATAGCCTTCGTCTTTCATTAGCTTAGAAGTTGCACGCGGCAAAGTCGGTTTTTCTTCACCTGGGTACTTACCTTCGTAGATGTTATCATCTGCAATACTGTTGGCAGCATAGGTGCTGATATCATACATTGGTTTCCAGTCGCCTTTCAGGTATTTTTCAGCCAATTTTTTCTTGTTGAAGTCTACCACCCATTTTGGCAGTTTATCCATATAGAAATTAGAGGTGATCCAATCTCCGGATTTAGCTTCGAACCAATACGCTGCATCGGCAAAATGCCCCGCCGGTAGAATACCGCCGCGGTCTTTGATCGCGATACCGATCACTTTGGATTTAAAGTTAGAAGCGAGCTTCAATTGGTCCGTTACGGTCGATGCAAGTAAATTACGTGGAGACTGCTGTCCCTCCTTGGCTGTAGTACCTACACCAACGACATTATCGTCCTGCGTACAGTACATATTTTTACCCGTCTGTTCTTCAATCCAGTCATTGCCCGCAATACCATGTATGGAAGGAACGGATCCTGTATAGACCGAACTGTGTCCAATAGCGGTGTATGTCGGAATATAATTAATCAATGTATTTTCACAGGAGAATCCTTCTTTCAAAAGTCGTTTGAAACCATCATTTCCATATCGATCTGCAAAACGATATAAATAATCCCAACGCATTTGATCCACCATCAGGCCGACAACCAATTTTGGTCTTTCCGGTTGTTGCGCCATGGACGAAAGCGCCGCTATTCCAAGGACGACACTTAAAAAAAATCTTTTAATCATAATCGTATTAAGTATTGAAATATTAGTTTTTTATTTACTGTATAGTATGCTATCAGACCTTAACAAAAGGAACAATAAACGGAACTTATTGGCAGATCCGTTGTCCTGAGACAGATTACTTCACTTCGCTAAAGTAGGATTTAATCTTTTAAATGTGTCTTTAAAAATTGACCTGTATAAGAATCTTTACAATGAATAAGTTCTTCAGGAAGTCCCGCAAAGACGAGCTTTCCACCTTTATTACCGCCCTCAGGACCAATATCGATGACCCAATCTGCCGATTTGATCATATCCATATTATGCTCGATCACTAATATACTGTTCCCTAAGGCAATCAGTGCATCAAATGATTTCAATAGCTTT
Organism: Sphingobacterium sp. UBA1897; assembly: GCF_002337775.1. NCBI lineage: Bacteria > Pseudomonadati > Bacteroidota > Sphingobacteriia > Sphingobacteriales > Sphingobacteriaceae > Sphingobacterium > Sphingobacterium sp. UBA1897. The sequence goes on along the minus strand of NZ_DDGR01000025.1, from coordinate 20,153 downwards.
TTAATATCCTGAAAGTGTAAGCCTGTTGTTGGTTCATCAAAGATAAAAAGTGTCTTCTTGCTATTATTTCCCTTAATGAGGAAGGAGGCCAGTTTAATCCGCTGTGCTTCACCGCCAGACAATGTACTTGACGATTGCCCGAGCTTAACGTAGCCTAGTCCAACGTCCTGTAAAGGCTGCAATTTCGCTAATATTTTAGGCTGGTCTGCAAAGAATACGATCGCTTCATCAACACTCAGCTCGAGAACATCTGCTACCGACTTGTTCTTATAGTGTACATCAAGCACAAACTGTTTAAATCGCTTGCCCCCACAGGCCTCACATGGCAAAACGATATCGGCCATAAATTGCATTTCAATTTTAACTTCACCTTCACCCTGACAGACATCACAACGTCCACCTTCAACATTAAATGAAAATGCCGCAGGTTTCAGTCCAGCAGCTTTGGCTGCTGCCTGGTTGGCATATAAGGCCCTGATTTCATCCCAGGCTTTCACGTAAGTCACCGGGTTGGATCGCGAAGAACGACCGATCGGGTTTTGATCGACCATTTCAACTTGTTCTATCTGGGTAATATCCCCCTCGATCGCATCATAGACCCCAGTCTGTTCACCAGAGTAATTGCCTATCGACTTCTGCAATGCTGGGTAAAGGATACGTTTGACCAAGGAGGTCTTACCTGATCCTGAAACACCTGTCACCACAGTAAACGTATTCAATGGAAATTGTACATCAATCCCTTTGAGGTTATTCTCATGCGCTCCTTTAATGGTCACACTCTTGGACCATGGGCGGCGCTTTTGGGGTACCTCAATCTGGCTTTTACCACTGAGGTATTGCCCCGTAAGGCTCTTTGTATCTTTCAGAATCTGCTGATATGTACCTGCGAAGACCATTTCGCCGCCATTGATCCCGGCTTCCGGTCCGATATCGATCAGGTAATCAGCCGCCTCCATCATCTCCTGCTCATGCTCGACCACCACAACCGTATTACCAACATCGCGCAGGGATTTCAGCACAGAAATCAGACGCTGTGTATCACGTGGATGAAGTCCAATACTTGGCTCGTCCAACACATAAATAGAGCCTACGAGTGAACTTCCTAATGAAGTTGCCAGATTGATCCGCTGTGATTCCCCTCCAGAAAGGGTATTCGATAGCCGGTTCAAGGTCAGGTAACTTAATCCAACATCGCACAAAAATTGCAACCTATTATTAATTTCGGCAAGAAGTCTTTTGGCAATGACCAGTTCATTACCCACCAGCGGTAGGGTTTTAAAGAATTCCAAGGCTTCTTCAAGCGGCATCAAAACGATATCGGTGATAGACTTGCCCCCTACTTTCACGTAAGTCGCATCTTTGCGTAAACGGGTACCGCGGCAATCCGGGCAATCTGTTTTCCCGCGGTAGCGCGATAACATCACCCGGTATTGAATTTTATAGGTCTGAGCTTCGAGCTCTTCAAAGAATTGGGTAAGACCCGCAAAATATTTATTTCCCGTCCACAGCAGCTCTTTCTGCGCCGCAGTCAGGTCCATGTAGGCACGATGTATGGGAAAATCAAATTTCAGTGAACTTTTAACAAGCACTTGTAGCCACTCCCCCATTTTCTCCCCTCGCCAGGGAGCAATTGCACCATCGTAGACCGAACGGCTTTTGTCTGGAATAACAAGATCAGGGTCAATACCAATGATCTTTCCATAACCTTCACATCGGCGACAGGCACCATACGGATTATTAAAACTGAAGAAATTTGGTGTAGGTTCTTCAAATGTTATTCCATCAAGTTCAAATTTATGGGAGAAATGATGTCTTTGACCATTTTCTTCCATATAGAGCTCCCCCTTACCTTCGAAAAAACCTGTTTGGACAGAGTCAGAAAGTCGATTGACGATATCATCGTCCTGTTCAACACGGACCCGGTCGACGACAATAAGCACTTCACCATCCTGAAGGTCTTTATTGGCGATGGCCTTATCATCGATAATAGCTTCGATTTTCTGCATACTATCCCCAAAGACGACACGCACAAAACCTTTCTGTAACAGGAGCGACAGTTCTTCCTTAAGTTTACGTCCATGAGCAGGAATAAGTGGCGCGAGAAGTGTCACCGTTGTCCCCTCTTCTAAATTCAACGCAAAATCCACCACTGAACTCACACTGTCTTTGGTCACCTCGCGGCCTGATATAGGAGAAATTGTCTTGCCGATCCGGGCATATAACAATTTCAGATAATCATAGATCTCGGTGGATGTCCCCACCGTCGAACGGGGGTTGGACGTAATGACACGTTGCTCAATGGCAATTGCAGGAGCGATACCTTTGATGTAATCCACCTCCGGTTTATTCATCCGTCCCATAAATTGTCTTGCGTACGAAGAAAGACTTTCGACATAACGTCGCTGTCCTTCGGCATAGAGCGTATCAAAAGCTAAGGATGATTTTCCTGAGCCCGACATTCCAGTGATAACAACTAATTTATTTTTAGGGATATCGACGTCAATATTCTTTAAGTTATTAACTCTTGCGCCCTTTATCTGAATATATTCTTTTGGAGTGTGCTCCACCTGTTTACTCATAATAATCCTTATCTCACACAAAGTTACGTATTCTTGGCTGATTATATTCCTTTGAATTAAAAAGCTATTCGGTTTTCTGCCGGATGATACTTACTGTACCGGGGAGGAAAGAACAAAAAAACGTGATATCTCCCTAAGGCACTGCCAAGGGGAGGATTTAAATCATCAAAAAAAGCCCTCGAACAATGTTCGGGGGCTTTTCTTTTATCGCGTTTCGCTATTGACTATTGAAATTTCTTCGCGTTAACTTTACGCTCGTTTTCAGTCAAATAGATTTTACGTAGACGCATTGATTGTGGTGTCACCTCAATATACTCGTCAGCTTGAATATACTCCATACATTCTTCCAATGAGAATTTGATTGCTGGTGCAATACGTACGTTGTCGTCAGAACCAGAAGCACGCATATTTGTCAACTGTTTTCCTTTAGTAACGTTGATCGTTAAATCATTGTCACGGATGTGTTCACCTAGGATTTGTCCTTCATATACATCCACACCTGGATCTACGAAGAAACGACCACGGTCTTGTAACTTATCGATGGAGTATGCTGTTGTTGAACCTGTATCCAAAGAGATCAATACACCAGCCAAACGACCAGGAATTGTACCTTTCCAAGGCTCGTAACCTTTCAAACGGTGTGCCATAACAGCTTCACCAGCTGTTGCTGTCAACACGTTGTTACGTAAACCGATGATACCGCGAGAAGGGATAGAGAACTCAAGATGTTGCATATCTCCTCTAGCTTCCATAATCAACAACTCACCTTTACGTTGGGTCACCAACTCAATTACTTTTCCTGACACATCAGAAGGAACGTCAACAACAAGTTCTTCGATTGGCTCACATTTTTGACCATCAATTTCTTTGATGATAACTTGTGGCTGGCCTACTTGCAATTCATAACCTTCACGACGCATTGTTTCGATCAATACCGACAAGTGAAGGATACCACGTCCGTATACCAACCAAGCATCTGGAGACTCTGTAGGAACGACACGTAGTGCTAAGTTTTTCTCCAACTCTTTTTGTAAACGATCGTAGATGTTACGTGATGTTACCAATTTACCTTCTTTACCGAAGAAAGGAGAGTTATTGATGGTAAACAACATGTTCATTGTTGGTTCATCAATGCTGATAACTTCCAATTGCTCTGGATTTTCAAAATCTGCAATGGTATCACCGATATCGAAACCTTCGATACCTACTACGGCACAGATATCACCTGCATGTACTTCAGGCACTTTGATGCGGCCAAGGCCTTCAAATACCTGTAGTTCTTTTACACGTGATTTCACAACTTTTCCGTCGCGTTTCACCAAAGAAACAGGTTGGTTTTCTTTGATTGTACCACGAGCAACACGACCGATAGCGATACGTCCTACGAACGTCGAATAATCCAATGATGTTACCTGCATTTGCAAAGTACCTTCAGAGACTTCTGGTGCAGGGATATATTTGATGATGGCTTCCAACAAGTCCGTGAAGTCTTCAGTACGATTTTTCCAATCGGTAGACATCCATCCTTGTTTTGAAGAACCGTACAATACTGGGAAGTCCAATTGCTCTTCAGTAGCACCTAAGTTGAAGAATAGGTCAAAAACATGTTCGTATACTTCTTCAGGACGACAGTTTTCTTTATCGACTTTATTGACAACGACGATAGGTTTGATACCTAATCCCAAAGCTTTACCTGTAACGAAACGTGTTTGAGGCATTGGTCCTTCAAAAGCATCTACCAATAGTACTACACCATCGGCCATCTTCAATACACGTTCTACTTCACCACCGAAATCGGCGTGACCTGGGGTATCGATGATGTTGATTTTAACACCTTTATATGTTACTGATACGTTCTTAGATACAATAGTGATCCCGCGTTCACGCTCTAAATCATTATTGTCTAGGATTAATTCACCAGCATTTTCATTTTCTCTGAATTGATTGGTAAAATATAAAATTTTGTCTACAAGCGTAGTTTTACCGTGGTCGACGTGAGCGATGATCGCAATGTTTCTAATGTTTTGCATTGAGCAAGAATATTTTTATAAAATTTTAGGGTGCAAAGATAAACATTTTGCACCATAAAATTTATAACTATGTGTATTTTATTTAATTACACCTAATTCTTTACCTACTTTGGTAAAGGCGGCGATTGCTTTATCCAGGTGAGCGACTTCGTGTCCTGCCGAAATCTGCACACGGATACGAGCTTTTCCCTGAGGTACAACGGGATAGTAAAAACCGATCACATAAATTCCCTCGTCCAACATCTTGGCTGCGAACTCCTGCGCTAATTTCGCGTCATACAGCATCACAGGCACGATTGGATGGAAACCTGGCTTGATATCAAATCCAGCAGCCGTCATTTTTTCACGGAAGTAGATCGTATTGGATTCCAGTTTATCACGCAATGCAGTTGTCTCACTCAGCATGTCCAAGACCGCAACAGAAGCTCCTGCAATTGCGGGTGCTAGGGTATTCGAAAATAAATAAGGACGTGAACGCTGACGTAACAAATCGATGATCTCTTTTTTACCAGAAGTAAAACCACCGGAAGCACCACCTAGCGCCTTACCCAACGTACCTGTAATGATATCTACACGATCAATTACATTGAAAAGCTCGTGCGTACCACGTCCAGTTGCACCGATAAATCCTGTACAATGCGATTCATCGATCATCACGAGCGCCTGGTATTTATCCGCAAGATCACAGATCTGATCCAATGGAGCTACAGATCCATCCATCGAAAATGCGCCATCTGTAACAATGATTTTATGTCGAGCACCGGATGCAGCCTGCAATTGTGCTTCCAAATCAGCCATATCTGCATTTTTATAACGGAAACGTTGTGCTTTACACAAACGAACACCGTCAATGATAGAGGCGTGATTCAATTCGTCTGAAATGATGGCATCTTCGGCACCAAATAATGGCTCAAACACCCCACCGTTAGCGTCGAATGCCGCTGCATATAAAATAGTATCTTCTGTTCCGAGGAACGTAGAAATTTTTGCTTCTAACTCTTTATGCACATCTTGGGTACCACAGATAAAACGTACGGAAGACATTCCATAACCGTGTGTATCAATCGCTTTCTTAGCAGCTTCGATTACTTTTGGGTGCGAAGACAGACCCAAATAATTGTTCGCACAAAAATTGACAACTTCTTGTCCTGTACTCACTTTGATGTCTGCTCCTTGGGGAGTAACGATCACTCGCTCTTGTTTATACAATCCCGCTTCTTTGATTGCTTCCAATTCCTTTTCTAAAACTGGTTGTAATGTATTGTACATAATTCGATTTTATTTTTTTATACAATATTACAGTTTTTTCATTGGAATAAGTTGCTTCACCTTTCGAGACAAGGGCTATTCACGGAGAATTCACCCCAAATCAATGATTTGGTAACATTAAACCGATTGCATAAAATTTCTTTTTTCAATCGATCTACTTTTCCTTTTGCTTTGATCGCGAGCAACTGGGCGGCAAGCCCTAGACATCTTCGTCCTGCAAGCAGGGTGTATGTAAAAATAGAGCGATAGGGGGGCCAATGTGAATTACTCGTAACGAAGCGCATCGACTGGATCCAGTTTAGATGCTTTTGAGGCCGGGTAATAGCCCGATAGCATACCGACGAGTCCACATACCGCAAAACCCAAAATAATCGCTCCCCAAGGTATAATAAAAGATGTGCCGAGCTGCAGCGCCAGAATATTACCAATCAAGATACCAATAAAGATCCCGGCGACACCTCCAATCATACAGATCACAATGGCTTCCATCAGAAATTGTTTACGTATAACACTCGGTGTTGCACCGATTGCCTTACGAATACCGATCTCTCGCGTACGTTCTGTGACCGAAACTAACATGATGTTCATCAATCCGATTGAAGCTCCCACAAGGGTTATAAAAGCGATCACCACTGCACCCAAAGTAACCATAGCCATATTTTGCATCAGCATCTGGGCAACCGCATCTGATTTGGTGATTTCAAAATCATTTGACTGCCGTGATGCCAATCCGCGAATATTTCGAAATACGATGGTAGCTTCGCCGATTGCGGCTTCCAATCGCATGGGGTCATTGGAAGAAACAGTGATCACATAGGAAGGCTCGGTACCTTGCATCACTGCCCGGGCCTTGATCAGGGGAATAAAGCAGGCTCTGTCCCCACCCATCCCGGCAGAGGAACCTTTACTTTTTAAGACTCCTATCACCAAATAGCGGATATTGTTAACCGTAATAAACTGTCCTATTGGATCAATAATTTCGTTGAATAGCATTTTACTCACTTCACTACCGATGATGATCACGCCACTACCTGTTTCAACCTCCCGCGTAGAAAAATTACGGCCTTCGCTGACAACATACCCTGATGTCTGCAGATAATTTTCATCTGTCCCGATCAGGCCGATATTGGGGTTTGTCTTTTTGGATTGATATTTTGCGGTCGTATTCCAACTCACATTGGCACTGATTGATGTCAACGCATTAAAGTGAAAATCCTGTCTGAACCTTGCAGACTGTGCGTAGGTAATATTAGCAAAGACTTTTGAGCGAGTCCCTTCATTACCGATCCGAACATTCAATCCCCTGTTGCGTATGTTGAAGGAATTGGATCCCATCGACGAAAAGGAATCTGTCAGCGAGTTTTTCATGGCATCAATCGAGGTCAATACTCCTATTAATGCCATCATCCCTATGGCAATGATCAGTGCTGTTAAAAATGTCCGCAGCTTATTCCCTACAATGGACTGTAGTGCAAGCTTGACATTTTCAACATAAGACATTTTTACGGCCATAGAGCTGGTATTTATAATTTGTAGGGATGAAAATACTGTAATTCCAGCACAAAACCAAAAAGGCAATTTACTTCCTAGAAATAAATTGCCTTTTTGGTGGAATCTGACCTATCCATGCAAGCGGATTATTTTGATTTTGCAGCCATTTTCTATCTTAATTAATTCTTTTCCATGTCTCGGTGCGTCCAAGCAAGCTCACACCCACATAACCTCTGATATCAAGCTTATCGCCTTTTAAGGTCATCTTGCAGCTATACGTTTTGCCCGACTTCGGATCATAGATCTTTCCGTCAACATACGTATTGCCATCTTTATCAAAATTGGTCAAGATTTCTAGCCCTTGTACATTTCTACTCTGCAGTGCTTTATCTGGATTTTTTATATCTTTCTTCGGCTGACCGGCTTCATTATTTGGAAATTTCAGCCAATAGAGCTTACCGAAAAACTTATCGCCTTTCTTGTAAATTTCAACGCGGCCTTCGCCGCTTGGGTTTTCCCACTTTCCGATGATGGGATCTGTTTGCGCAAATAATGCTACTGTAATCAGCAGCATTATGAATGACATCATAATTTTCTTCATGGGTCTATTATTTTATGAACTTAATTCTTTCAATTTTCCCTGCTATTGGTGATCCGATCGCTTGTTTAAATGACTATCACCTGTTTAAATGACTTAAGTACGTCTTTCAATTCTTTTCCACCATCGGCAACCGTCATACATGACACGCATAATCGTTGATGACCATACGGCTATAGCATGCATAGCTTCTGAATAAATATACAAAATATTTACTATGCTTGCATATATTTTTTATTCCAGTATTGCTATTTATCAAACAGCTCCCGCTTACTAATACCAGTTAACGGTCCATCCATCCATCCATCCAT